>NZ_JAZARS010000011.1:0-178111 GCF_036233855.1 Gordonia sp. Z-3 | reverse complement strand
CGCCAACGAAGCGAGGCGCCACCTGGACGTCGAAATCATCAACGAATTTCCGACGCGGGACACCAGACCGCACCCGATCTCGTCGGGACCGCATCTGTACCTTGACAACTCAACAGTGTGAACAAGCCTGCTGACCGACCGACCCGAACGTCAGCGACGGGCGCGACACCATCGCGGCCGGTCGGTCAGCACGCTCGATCAGCCGGCTTGGCCGGCAACGACCGACGCCAGCGCGGAGACCGACAGCTGCCACAGCTCGGTGAGTCGTCCGGCTTCTCCGGCGGTCAGCAGGCTCTCGCCGTAACGCCAGTTGGCGACGAGCTGTGGGCCATTCTCGGTGGCGCGCACCACGGTTACCACGTCGAGTGTGTATCGAAGCGGCAGATCGGGCTCCGGATCGGTAGGGAGCCGATCGTTGAGCTCGAGGTCGGTGATCGGCGCCCACGGCTGCCACGAATCGTCACCACGGCGCGAACCCCCACCGCTGGGCGAATCGTCAACACCGCGCGAATCGGCACCGTGCAGATCGAAGCGGCCGAGATAATTGAACTCGATCTGCGGCTCGACCGTATCGACCAGCTCGTCGGCGCCGCGGACATACTTCAGGATGCCGAAATCGATTCCGCTGCCCGGGATCGTGGAGAGGTCGGTGGCGACGTCGTCGAGCAGACGGGTGGCGGCGGCCCGATCGCCAGCGGCCTCCGCGGGGTCGAGATCGTGTCCGGTGCCGAGCCGGACCGGATAGACGGTGGTGAACCACCCGAGAGTTCGGGTCGTGTCCACCGACGGGCCGGCCAGTTCGTCGTCGCGTCCGTGCCCTTCGAGGGCTATATAGGCACCCTGGGTGGGATCGGCGCCACGTTCCCGCCGCCATCCGGCGATCGTCAGGGTCAGTGCGGCCAGCAGGAATTCGCGCATGCCGATACGTTTGTCCAGCGCGCCCAGGATGGTCCCGGTGATGTCGGCGGGTGTCAGAGTGACCGCGGACCGCAGCGACGACCAGGTGTCCACGCGCGGGTCCGGCAGCCGGGCACCGATTGGGGCGTCGGGTGCGGACACCTGCGAGACCCAATGGTCGAGGTGTGCCGACACCTCCGGACGATCGGCACGGGCCCGGATCTCGGTGCACCAGTACCGATAGTCGGTGCGTTCGACGTCGATCGTCGGCGGGGCACCCGCGGCCAGAGCCGCACCGGCGCCGGCGAGGTCGCCGAAGATGATCTGCCAACTGACTGCGTCCACAGCCAGGTGATGGATCGCGAGCAGCAAGATGTCATGGGCGCCCAGCCGGTTCAGTCGAACCGCGGCCAGCATCCGCCCCCTGTCGGGGTCGACCGCGTCATTGGCGCGTCGCGCGGCGGTGGTGATGCCCGCGGGCAGATCAGTGCTCGGCATCGAGCTGAGAATAGTTGCGGCGTCAACGGTTCCAGCATCACGGGTGACGACCCCCGCGGGCGTACGCGTGGCCCGCAACATGTCGTGACCGTCGATGAGGGTCTGCAGGATCGTCTGCAGGTCGCCCTCGGACAGACCATCTGGCAACGCGAACAGCACGGTCTGCGTGAATCGCCGATCGTTGCCGTACTCGTCGAGCCATTCCACGATGGGCAGGGCGGGCACGATGCCGGGGCCGGCGCGGGTGGCGTCGGGTTCATCGACGTGGCGGTCGATGGCATCCGCGAGGTCGGCGACCGTGGGATGCGCCAACACCATCCGTGGTGTCACGGTCAGGTCGTGCTCGCGCAGTGCGTGCACCGCGGCCATGGCGACGATGCTGTCGAGGCCGAGGTCGAAGAAGTCCTCGTCGGCCGCCGGGGTACTCCCCAAGACCGCACCGATCACCGACGACACCACGCGGCCGGTGGGGGTCAGGTCGGCGCTGTCCGCGCCGGATCGCGCTTGCAGGGCCTGCGCCGCGGACTCGGCCAGAGCA
Organism: Gordonia sp. Z-3; assembly: GCF_036233855.1. Classification (NCBI taxonomy): domain Bacteria; kingdom Bacillati; phylum Actinomycetota; class Actinomycetes; order Mycobacteriales; family Gordoniaceae; genus Gordonia; species Gordonia sp. Z-3. Next base: position 176,178 of record NZ_JAZARS010000011.1, on the reverse strand, counting down.
CGGCTGTCCACCTTGCCGTTGCTGTTCATCGGCAACACCGGCAGCGTGACGATCCGGGTGGGCACCATGTGCGCGGGCAGCAGTTCGGCCAACCCTGATCGCACCAGGCGCACGTCGAGCTCGGCACCGGCAACGAATCCGACGAGCGCGGGACCGGCCGTCCGGTCGACCACCACGACAGCAGCCGACCGAATCCCGGGCAGCCGCCGCAGCGCCGCCTCGATCTCGCCGGTCTCGATGCGATAGCCGCGGATCTTCACCTGGTCATCGCGACGACCGACGAAGACGATGTCGCCACGATCGTTACGGCGCACCAGATCTCCGGTGCGATACATCCGTTCCCCTTCGGTGAACGGGTCGGCCACGAAGCGTCCGGCGGTCATCGCCGCCTTGCCCGTGTAGCCGCGGGTGACCTGCGTGCCAGAGAGATACAGCTCCCCGGCGACCCCCGAAGGAACGTGACGCAGACGGGTGTCGAGGATGTAGGCGGCCATCCGATCGGTGGGTGAGCCGATCGTGGGCACGGGCGAGTCCGGTATCCGAGCGACCACGGCCTCCACCGTGGTCTCGGTGGGCCCGTAACAGTTGTGTGCGGTGGTGCCGGGTAGCGCGCTCAACTGACGCCAGAGCGCGGGGCCGATCGCCTCACCACCCAGCGCGAGTACGGACAGATGGGCATGACCGACGCCTTCATCACCGACCAGTCCAGCCGCCGCGAGCTGACCGAACATCGACGGTGTCGTGTCGATCATGTCGATGGCGCGCTCGGCGAGTCCGGCGACAAGTCGTCCTGCATCGCGCATCTCGTCCTCACCGAACAGATGGACGGCGTGACCGTCGAGGAGCGCCGCCAGCGGCTGCCACGACGCATCGAAGCTGAACGTCCAGGCATGTGCCACCCGAAGCGGCCGGTCGAGCCGCTGGCGTGCCGGGGTGAGCATGTGATCGCGGTGGTCGCGGCAGTAGCTCACCAACGCCGCATGAGTGCCTATGACACCCTTGGGTTCTCCGGTCGACCCCGACGTGAAGATCACGTAGGCGGCACTCTCGGGGCATAGCGCGGGGCGCGTGATCTCAGCGGGACGGGCGGCGATCCGGTCGGCCGTGTCAGCATCATCGACGACCACCGCGGTGACCCTGCCGTCGGTCCGGAACCGCGACAGATTGGCCAGATCGGTCACGACGACCCGCGCACCGGATTGCTCCAGCATGTTGGCCATCCGCTGATCGGGCAACGCGACATCGACCGGGACGTATGCGCCACCGGCAAGCATCGTGGCCAGGATGGTGATGACCGAATCCGCCGATCGCGGCAGCGCGATCGCGACCACCGACTCGGGTCCAACGCCGCGGGCGCGGAGTTCACCGGCGAGCTGGGACGAGCGCGCGGCAAGCGCGGCGTAGCCGATGGACTGTGTCGCGTCGACGAGCGCAGGTGCCTCCGGTGTCCGACGGGCCTGATCGAGGAACGCCGCGATCACCGACGGTGCGAGGTCTGCGGCCTCGGCCCGCCGCGTGGAGGTCCGGTCGATCAGTGCGCGCTCCTCGGGCAGCAGCACGTCGATAGCATCTGTGGGACCATCGCCCGCGGCGGGCAGCTGTTCGAGCACCCGCAGCAGTCGCGCCGCGATCTCGGCCGGGCGGAGGTCACCGAGCGCACCGTCGATCGCCTCGGTGATGATGACGAGTTCGCCGTCGAGCACGTAGGCGACGACGGTGAGGGGGTAGTGCGCCAAACTCTCCATCGCCAGCGGTAGGAAGCGGGTGCCGTCGGGCGCGGAGACCGGCTCGGTGGCCGACCCGATCGGGGCGTTCTCGAATACGAAGAGCGTGTCGAACAGGGCCGAATGCCCCGACGCCCGTTGGATGTCCGACAACCCCAGGTATCCGTGGTCGCGCATCTGGATCGACGTGCGTTGCAGGGCAGCGCAGTTCGCTCTCACCGTCTCGGGTTCACCGGCGGCCGCAGTGAGTCGGACGCGCGCCGGGACGGTGTTGATGAACAGGCCGATCATCTCGTCGGCGCCCGCAAGACCCTGCGGACGCCCGGAAATGGTGGTCCCGAACACGACGTCGTCTCGATCGGTGAGCCTTCCGAGCACAGTGGCCCACGCGTATTGGACCGCGGTGTTGACCGTGAGGCCCGCCGATCTGGCCCACGTGATCAGGCGTTCGGTGTCGGCGACCGGCAGACGATGACGCGTGCGCACGGGTTCGGTGGTCGTCGTACCGGCCTCACCGAGCATCAACGGCTCGACCCCCGCGAGGTGATCCACCCACCGCGCGCGGGCGGCGTCGACGTCCTGCGCGGCCAACCAGGCGATGTAGTTGCGGTACGGCCGAACCGGCGGCAATGTCGAACTCGAGGCGCCCGCGGCGTAGATCGTGAGCAGTTCGGAGAAGAACAGCGCGATCGACCACCCATCCATCAGGATGTGATGTGCGGTGACCAGCAGTCGCCATCGGCCGTCGAGCTCGACGAGCTTCACCCGGATCGACGGCCCGCGGCGCAGATCGAACCGGCGGGCGCGTTCGGCGGCGGCCAATTCGTCGAACTGTGCGGCGGTGGCGCTGATTTCCTCCCAGGGGACCTTGACGCGACTGGGCACGATCTGCACCGGTTTCGGTAGATCTTTGTCCCACAAGGACACCCGGAGATTAGGGTGTCTGTCGACGATCACGTCGACGCTGCGATGCAGCCGGTCCACGTCGAGCGGGCCGGTGATCTCGACGACGAATTGCATCGAGTAGACATCGAACCCCTCGCCGGCCATCTCGGACAGCGTGAACAGCCCTTCCTGCAGGGGGCTGAGCGCCAGCACGTCCTCGATCTCGGGCGCGGTGGTCACTGCTGCGACTTCCAGGCGGCGCCGAGCGACGACAGCATGTCGTCGCTGAGACCCGACGCACTCATCGGTGCAGCGTCGGCCTGGTCATCGGCGTGCCGTGCTGCGGAATCGCTCCCCGCTTGATCGGCACCCGGATCCTGGGCCGACGATCGGGCCTGCTCCTCGTCGACGGCCGCGGCCAATTCGGCGATCGAATAGTGATCGAAGATCTGCTGCGGTGCCAGCGGGAGACCTTCCGCGGCTGCGCGGGCTGACCACTGGATCGAGATGACGCTGTCGCCACCGACGGCGAAGAAGTTGTCATCGCGACCGAGTCCGTCCACACCGAGCAGATCGGACAGGATGACGATCAGCCGTTCCTCGGTCGGGGTCTGCGCCCCTCCCCCGGCAGTCGCGGTCATCGCCATCACCATCGGCGCCGGAGTCGAATCGAACGGATCGGTGAATCGCGATCCGGGTGCCAACGCGGACAGCGTCTCCCCGAGTGCGGCTCCCGCCCCCGACTCGGTGGCCACCCACTCGCGCACCGACCCCAGGTCGGTCGACCCGGTGTGCTGTAGCGCCGCCAGCGTCCGCGGTGTCGCGTGCACGCGGTGCGGCCGGTCGCGGGTGATGATGGCGGCGAGTTCGGCCGGGTCCTCCGCGTGCATGTCCGGGGTGATCACTCCGGGCAGCGGCGGCAGCACGATCGCCTCGACCGGGGTGTCGGCGTCCGCGGCGAAGGCGGTCAGCATGGCGCCGAGCGCGGCCGCGATCCCGTCGATGGTGCTCTGGTCGTAGAGATCTGCACTGCCGACGATGCGACCGTCGAGACCGCCGTCGGCGCTCACGGTGAGGATCACGTTGAGATCCAGGAACGAGGTGTCCTGCTCCACGGGCAGCAGCGCAATGGTGGCATCGGCGTCGTCGAGCGGCCGGCCGGTGATGTTCTGGTCCCGATCACGGAAGTGGATCATGCTCTGGAACAGCGGGTTCCGGGATCTGGTTCGCCGCGGATTGAGCGCCTCGACGAGCCGCTCGATGGGCACATCCTGGTGAGCGAAGGCGTCGAGGACCGTGTCGCGGCAACGCCGGATGAGTTGCCGCACGGTCGGCGCGCCGTCAGTACGCGAACGCAGTGCCACCATGTTGGCGAACAGACCGACGAGGCGTTCGGTACCGACGTCGACGCGTCCGGCCACTGGGGTGCCGATGGTGATGTCGTCCCCACCACCGAGCCTGCTCCAGAGTGCCGTCAACGCAGCGGTGATCATCATGAACTCGGTGGCGCCGCAATCATCGGCCGTGCGCCGTAACCGTCGATGCGTTTCCGGGGACACCGTCAGGTCGGCGAGCACGCCGCCCTTCCCGAGCGCGGGCGGGCGTGGCCGATCGGCGGCAACCGTGATCTCATCTGGTTGCCCGTCGAGCACGGCACGCCAGTGCTCGATCTGCCGACGGCCGAATTCTGCTGCGCTGTCCGGATCTGCGGCGCTGTCGGACTTCGCGGCACCGGACGCATCCGTGGCGTGCACGTCGGCTCGGTCCACCCCCACCGGGAACACCCGATGCTGCCAGAGTGCGTAGTCGGTGTAGGTCAGTTCCGGTGTGGGCAGTGCGGGCGCCATCCCCGCTACGCGGGCCCGATAGGCCGCGATCAAATCGTCGATCAGCACATCGGTGGACCAGTGGTCGATCACCATGTGATGTACCACCAACGACAGGGTGTGCCGGGTGTCGTTCTCGCGCAGCAGACTCACGTTCAGCAGCGGCCCCTCGGCGAGGTCGAAGAGGTGCTCGCGGGTCTGAGCCAACTGTGCGGTGAGCGTGTCCGGGCCGTCGACGTCGACAACCGGCACGTCCAGACTCACACTGTCGGCGACGCGTGCGGTCGGCAGGCCGTCGCGCTCCACGAACGTGGTGCGCAGCGCGGAGTGGCAGGCGACCACATCGTCGAGCGCGGCACGCAGCGCAGCCACGTCGATCGGACCGTCGAGTCGCAACGCCAGCGGGATGTTCCCCGCCGCGCCCGGCCCTTCGAAACGGTGCTGGAACCACATCGCGAGCTGCGAAAAGGACAGCGGAACCGGGTCGGGCACATCGACGTGGCGCAACGGTGGGCGGGTGGATGCCGTGGCGTTCGGGGGTGCCGGCATGCTCACCGATGGTGCGGCCGGGACGCTGGTGTCGACGCCGGTGCTGTCGTCGAGACCGACAGCACCGTCATCCAGGGCGTCGAGTTCACCCAGGTCGTCGATATCGCCCAGGTCGTCGAGGTCGATACCGAACTCTTCGCGCACCGCGGCATTCACCGCAGCCGCCAGCCCGGCGACGGTCGGATTGTCGAGCGGCAGACGTACATCCACATCGATACCGAACTCGGTGGTCAACGTGGTCACGAGCCGAGCAGCGAGTAACGAATGGCCACCCAGGTCGAAGAACGATGCTCCGGCCGAAATGTCGTCGCGGCCGAACAGTTCGGCATAAACCGCCGCGATCCGCTTCTCGGTCGGCGTCTGCGGTTCCCGGTCATCGCGGGGACGCACCGTGATGATCGGCAGCGCATCCCGATCGAGCTTGCCGTGCGTCGTCAGCGGCACCTCGTCGATGACGGCGACCGCGGACGGCACCATGTAGTCCGGAAGGCGGGTGCGGGCGTCGGCCAACACCGCGTCGAGGTCGATCGCCGACCCTGCGTGTGCCGCCGGGATGACGTAGGCGATCAGACGCGCACCGGAATCGTCGGAGTCCACCAGGACGAGCGCATGGGCGACGTCGGGATGGTGGGTCAGACCGGCTTCCACCTCACCGAGTTCGATGCGGAATCCGCGCACCTTGACCTGCTCGTCGGCGCGGCCCACGAATTCCAGGTCGCCGTCGGGATTTCGGCGCGCGAGGTCTCCGGTGCGATAGAGACGAGCTCCCGGCGTGAACGGATCGGCGACGAACCGCGTCGCGGTGAGCATCGGGCGACCGAGATATCCCCGCGCCAGTTGCGTACCGCCGAGATAGATCTCCCCGACCACACCGTCAGGGACCAACCGCAGTCCCGGGTCGAGCAGGTAAGCGGCCACATTGGTGTTGGGTGTGCCGATCGGCACCACGGTGTTGCCCTGGGGTGTGGTGATCGGGTGATGTGTGGCTGCGACGACGGCCTCGGTGGGTCCGTAGTTGTTCGACAACGCTGCATCGAAGTTGGTGGTGAAGGCGTCGGCCACCTCGCCGGAGAAGGCCTCGCCGCCGACCGGGACGGTGCGCAGCATCGTCCACTGTTTGACCTCCGGCACCATCAGCAGCGTCGACAGCAAGGTCGGCACCATGTGCATCACGGTCACGCGACGACGTACGAGAAGCTCTGCCATATAGGCGATGTCGTGCACCGCACCGGGCTTGGGCACCACCAGGGTCGCGCCCACGGCCAAGGTGCAGAAGATCTCGAACATCGATGCGTCGAAGCTCACCGACGACGTCTGCACGAGCCGATCCTCGGCACCGATCACCTCGCCGGCACCGAATCCGATCAGATGGTCGGCGATGGCATCGTGCGACACCGCAACACCTTTCGGCGCCCCGGTGGAACCGGAGGTGTAGATCACGTAGGCGAGATTCGATGGATGCAGCGGCGATCGACGTTCGGCGTCGGTGGGAGCGCTTGCCGCCGAGGCGTATTCCGTGTTCGACGACACCTCCTCCTCGGCGGCCGCCAACGCGGCTGCGTCGAGTACCAAGCGAGGCGCGGCGTCGGAGATGAGGAACTCGGTTCGGTCGGCCGGATAGTCGGGGTCGATCGGCAGATATGCGGCACCCGACTTGATCACAGCCAGCGCGGCGACCACGAATCCGACCGATGCGCCGAGGCGGAGTCCGATCACGTCGTCGGGGCCCGCACCCGATCGGATCAGCCAGTGCGCCAGCCGGTTCGATCGCTCGTCGAGGGCCCGGTAGCTCAGGGTGACATCATCGGAGACGACCGCATCATGCTCGGGGCGCGCGGCGACCGCGGCGGCGAACAGATCGACGACGGTACTCGACGCGACCGGCGCGCGGTGCCCGGTGGAGGCCGCCAGCACGCGCTCGCGTGCGGCGGGGGCGAGAAGTTCGTGGTCCCGGATCGGCGCGAGCGGATTGCCCAGCATGTGCTCGAGCAGGTTGAGGTAGCCGTCGGCGATGTCGGATGCCAGGACGTCGCCGAAGCGTTCGGTGTCGTATTCGATCTCCAGCGACGCCTGCTCACCGGTCACGATGCTGAACTCCAACGGCAGCTGACCATTCGGCGTGCTCAGCTCGACGAGAGGTTCAGCGGCGACTCCGCGCAAGGCGAAGCCCTGTGCGTCGCCGCGGGCGCTGAGGCTGATCTCGACGAGTTGTTCGAGTCCGTCGGCTCCGGGCGCGCGCTGCGGGTTGAGCGCTCCGACAACCGCGTCGATCGGCGCACTCTGGTGGGCCAGTCCGTCGGTCAGGCGCTGTCCCGCCAGCGAGATGAGCCGGTCGAAGTTGTCGTGGCCGGCCAGCCGGGTTCGCATCAGCAGGGTGTTGCCGAAGTAGCCGATGAGCGGGGCTGCCTGGGCAGGCCGCTGGGTGACCGGAACCGCGATCGTGAAGTCGGTGGCCCCGGTGAGCCGATGGATCAGCGCGTCGAGGGCGGCGGCGTAGACGGTGAACGGACTGACCGCGCCCGTGCGGGCCAGCTCGTCGACTCGGTCACGCATGGTGTCGGGCAGCGGACGGGTGAGCAGCGCACTCTGGCGCCGCCCGGAGGCGTCGGCGCGCCGGGCCGGTAGGCCGACCGGTTCCGGAAGCGGGGTGAGTTGGGTTCGCCAATGGTCGAGGTCTGCGGCCACTGTCGCGGCGTCGGTGTCGGGCAGGTCGACATACTGCCGCGGCAACGGCGTCGACCCGCCGGCGTCGGCCACACCGTCCTCGGCGTTGTATGCGCGGTTGACCTCGTCGAACAGAATCGGCCACGACTCGTCGTCCCAGCAGATGTGGTGCACGGTGAGCAGCAGGATGTGTTCGTCGGTGCCGGAGGCGATCAGTAGCAGCCGGATCGGCGGCTGCGTCGTGAGATCGAACGGCGTCCCGAACTCCCGGCGCGCGAGCACCGTCAGCCGCCGGTCGCGACGAGTGCCGGTCAGATCGCCGATGTCGTCGGTGCGCCAGGCCAGGGTGGCGGCGGCGTGATGACGCGCACGTGGCTCGCCGTCATCGTCCGATTCGTAGGTGGTGCGCAGGATCTCGTGGCGGGCCACCACCGCGGTGAACGCGGCACGCAGCCGCTCCTCGTCGAGCGGACCGGCGAGCCGATAGGCGACCCCGACGTTGAGGCTGGTGTCCGCGCTGTCGCGGTGCGACACGAACCAGAGTCGGCGTTGGGCCGCCGCCAACGGACTCGTCGCACCGTCCGGGCGGGCCGCGATCAGTGTGTCCGTACCGGAACCGGCCAGCCCGCCGGCCGCCAGCCGCTGACGGAGAAGTTCTTTCCTGCGCTGGGTGAGATCGTCTGCCATCGCGGTCAGAGGCTGCAGGGGATCTGCGCGTAGGAACCGATGTCACAGATCGACCGGTTCGACAACTTCCACTGGCCGCCCTGCCACACCCAGTACACCGGCATGCGGGCCGGCTGGTAGCCCGGCGACTTCAGTTCCAGCGTCGCCTTGGCGGTGTTGCCGTTCACGGTGACCGGCCCGGTCACGTTGTAGGTGAAACCGAGCGGCTTGAACCGCTGGAGCAGCAGCACGATGGGCTGCGCCTGGTTCACTGCGCGCTGACCACCCTCCAGTCGCTGCGCCTTCTGGGCATTCGATCCGCCACCGACGAGGACGTCGAGGTCGTTCTGAAGCTGACCGACCGTCGGCGTCGCCCGCGATGCGGTGGTCGTCTGGGTGGTCTGCTGAGTCTGCTGGGTCGGCTGCTGCGGGGCTGCCTCAGGCACCGCGCCCGGTGCCAGTCCCCCACCGGAGGCGCCGCCACCGGCGGGCAGGTCGGCGCTGCTGCCCTCGCCGGGCGGGCCGAGCACCTCCCCCTTGGGCCCGGCCGCGATCGACGGGTTCGCGGCACCGGCCGGCGGTGCGGCAGACGCCGGCGCACCGGCGGTGGGCGCCTGCTGCGGCAGCTGTCCCTGTGCGGAACCCAGGTTGACCACCGTGGGCTGCGCGGATGATGCCGACGTGCCCTGCCCGATGTCGGACAGCAACAGACCGACCACACCGATCGTCACGATCAGCGCGGAGATGATCGCCGAGACGCCGCCGGCCACGAGCACGGTCGGCCAGCTGACGCCCCCGGCCGGGCCATTCGGGGCGTCGCCCGAGTCATCTGCCGGCTCGTCGGTCGGGGTGTCCACGGCGCTGTCGGCCGCGGACTGCTCTGGCGTTGCCGAGTAGGCCTGGGCACCGATCGGTCCGGTGGCGGTGTCGTCGTAATCGCTCGACATGGGCTCGCTCCCCTCACTGGGCCCGTGCTGTTTCATTAGCCTGACCTTACTTCATCGACCTGCAGGGATGTCAGGAGCCATCAGGGCGATGACCTCCCGCAACGTCGCACCACCGAGTATCGCCTCGATCGGGAGGTCCTGGCCGAGCGTGGCCTGCACTCGCTTGCGTAGGTCGAGGGCCTGCAGTGAATCCAGACCGAGTGCTACCAGCGGCAGATCGGGGTCGAGATCCATTCCGCCCGCCGGCAAGCCCATCGCGCCGGCGAGTTCGGCGCGGAGCAGTTCGGCCTGGCCAGATTTGGTCGTCCCAGGACCCGCTTCGACACTGTCGGCGCCAGGTGCAGGAGTGTCGACTGTCTCCATCGGAGTGACCGGGGGCGGTGCCGCGGGTGCCGGATCGCCGACAGACGGCGTGGGGCTGTCACCGACCTCGGTCAGGATCTGCGCGGCTCCCAGCACACTCAGCAATGCACGCAACTCGCCGAAGTCGGCGGCGAGGACGACGCTGTCACCGGACAGATCCGCGAATCCCGCCGCGATGGCCGCAGCGGGAGCCATCGGGATCACCCCGGCGCCCGCCACCCGGGCCACACCGTCGGCGTCGAGCGGCCCTTGAGCCTGCCACAGGCCCCACTGCACCGACACCGCGTTGATCCCGTCGGCGCGCAGCTCGGCGGCCGTGACGTCGAGCATCCGGTTTGCCATCGCGTACAGGGCCTGGTCACGGCCGCCCAGCGTCGCGGCCAGCGACGAACACAGCACCACGCGCACATCGTCGACCTGTGGGACGGCGCGGATGACGTTGCCGATGCCGACGACCTTGGCGCGGGTGGCGGTCGCGATGTCCGTGGTGGAGATGGTTTCCATCGGCCCCGCCACATAGTTCAGGGCCGCGTGCAGGACCACGCTGACGGGTTCGGGCAGGCGGGCCGCGAGGTGGTCGATCGCGGCCTCGTCGCCGATGTCGCAGGCGACCACGTCGATGACCGTCTGGTATCGACGGCGGATGGCGTCGATACGGCCGAGTGCCTCCGCCGTGCCGCCCGAGCGGCTGACCAGCGTGATGCGGCCGGCGCCCCCCGACGCGAAGTGCGCACAGAATTCCAGTCCGAGCTTGCCGGTGCCGCCGGTGATGAGGACGTGTGGCGTGTCTGCCCGCAGCGGCGCGGCGGTCGTCGCATCGGGTGCGGCGGGGATCAGTCGTTTCACGAATGGCGAGCCCCCGCGCAGCGCGATCTCCGGTTCGTCGGCGATGTGCAGCGCGGACAGCACAGCGGATGCCCGCTCGCCGGCGGACGCAGTGTCTTCGGCGGCGCCGAGGTCGAGGTGTCGGAACCGGGTACCCGGGTGTTCGGCGGCCGCGCACCGCAGCGCGGAGCTCACCGAGGCCTGGACCAGATCCGGTGCCGTTCCGTCTCCGGCCGCGTCGCTGTCCACCGATTCACCATCGATCGTCAGCCACCAGAACTGTTCGACGAGCGGCCCCGGGCCGGGCCGCCAGCGTCCGTCGGCGAGAACAGCTGCGAGGTGATCGCCGGCCGTGTCGGGTTTGGTGCCCGGCAGGCCGGTCAACAGCAGCACGGTGTCGAACTCCGACTCCGGTTGCTGCCCTTGACCGTCGGTCGTCGTCGGGTCGACCACGTCGGCGACTGCGCCGTGATCCGGAGCCGCCGCACAGATCTGCGCGGCCAGGTCCGCGCATTGACCGGTGGGATCGAGCACCGCGATCTTTCTCGGCGCCTGGGTCTTGCGGCGCTTCAACGGAAGCCAACCGGCCTGCAGACGATGCGCGGCCCGGCCGACCTGCCGGGCGGCCCAGTCCGGCGAATTGACGTCGTCGCCGAGCCCGGATTCGCGGTCGGCCCACAGATGGACCCGGCGCATCACGGTGTTCGGGAACCCTTCCAGCGGTGGCCGCGGAGTCGCCTGCGCGTCGGCGTCCCCCAGCGCGTCCCACCGGAATCCGGTGTCGGCGACGGCCACCGCGGCGACGTTGCGCGTGAATTCGGCCAGGCCATCGGCATCACGCCGCGACGTACCGAGGATCTGTCGACTCGATCCGGCATCGTCGACCCCGGCCAGCGTCTCGCCGATCGCGAGCAACAGAGTGGGGTGTTCGGACATCTCGACGAACAGGTCGGCGCCATGGGTCCGCGCGGCATCGCTGATCGCCTTGTCGAAGCGCACCCTGTTGCGCAGGTTCCAGAACCAGTAGTCGCCCAGCGACATCGACTCGTCGAGGGCACCGCCAAGTGTCGCGCCGACGCACGGCACACCGCCGGCCAGCATCGACTCGTTCTCCAGGTACGTGCCCAGCGCGTCGAGGAAGGCGGGTTGATACTCGCTGACGATGCTGGTGTGCGCCGGATACTCGACGCGAATCTCCTTGGCGAATTTGCCTTGGGCGGTGAGCGATTCCACCATCTCGAGCACTGTGTCCCGTTGGCCGGAGATGCACAGGATGTGGGCGGAGTTGACCACCGACAGCTGCGCCCACCCAGAGTGGCGAGCCAGCATGTCCTCGCATTCGTCGACGTCGATGCCGACGACGGCCATCGTGTGCCCGCGCGGCGACAGCTCGTGGACCAGCCGGGCGCGGATAGTCACGATCGTCAACGCATCCGGCAACGTCATCGCACCGCTGCGGTAGGCGGCGGCAATCTCACCCTGCGAGTGCCCGACGGTGACCGCGGGCGCCACTCCGGCGGCGTCCCACATCGCGGTGAGCCCCACCATCTGCATGAACAGGGCCGGCTGGATCACCCGGACATCGGATGCCGCCGGGTCGTCCTCGGCGAGCTCGCCGAGCACGTAGTCGCGCGGCGACGTGCCGAACAGTCGCATCGACTGTGTGTGACATTCCTCCACCGCGCGCCGATACGGTTCGGAGAGTGCGTGATACCCCCGTCCCATGCCGGGTCGCTGGCTGCCCTGGCCGGGGAAGGTGTAGGCGATCTGCCGGGATGTGGCGGCGCCGGCACCGACGATGACGTCGGGATGCGGCCGTCCCTCGGCGAGTGCGTCGAGCGCGCCGGCGAGCTGATGAGGCTCGGTGGCGAGGATAAGTGCGCGATGCCGGCGGGCCGGCCGGGTGCGCAGCAGCTGATCGGCGACGGCGGCCACCGGCACACCCGGATGTGTTCGGACGTAGTCGTGCAGGGCTGCGGCCTCGGCTGCGATGAGCTCTGCGGCATCGGAACTCACCAGCACCGGCACCCGCCCGTCGGGCATCCGCGGTCCCGCGAACGGGGGTGCGGCACCCGACATTGCGCGTGTGGTCGTCTCAGACATGGGCTGCCTCGCTCTCCGCGACCGGCATCGAGATGATGGCGTGGGCGTTGGTTCCCGACACCCCGAAACTCGACACCGCGGCGTAGCGGCGGTCTCCGCGCGCCTGCCACGGCTGTGTCGTCGTCGACAAGCGCAACCCGCCGCGATCCCAGTCGATGGCGGCGGTGGGGTCGTCGGCGTACAAGCTCGGCACGGTCATCCCGTGTCGGCCACACTGCAGCACCTTGATGAGTCCGAGGATGCCCGCGGCCGCCTGTGCGTGTCCCGCGTTGGATTTCACCGACCCGAGCAGGACCGGGCGGTCGGCTGGCCGGGCGGCACCGTAGGTGTTCTGCAATGCCTCGAGTTCCATCGGATCGCCCAGCGGCGTACCGGTGCCGTGTCCTTCGATCACGTCGACGTCGGCCGGGCACACCCCGGCGGCAGCGATGGTGCGATCGACCAGCTGCTGCTGGGCGCGTGCACTGGGCACGACGATCGGGCCGCCGCCACCGTTGTGGTTGACCCGCGTGCCGAGCACGGTGCCGTAGATGCGATGGCCGAGCCGCCGTGCGCGGCCCTCCGGTTCCACCACTACCACGCCGGCACCCTCGCCCCACAGGGTGCCGGTGGCGCCGGCACTGTAGGAACGGCAGTGTCCGTCGTCGGCCAGTCCGTTGTTCTTGGCGAACTCGAAGAAGGCGCCGGGAGAGCCCATCACGCACACACCGCCGGCGAGCGCCCACTCGCATTCCCCCGACCGCACGGCGTTGGCGGCCAGATGCAGCGCGGTCAACGACGACGCGCACGCGGTGTCGACGGTCATCGACGGGCCGACCGTACCCAGGACGTGCGAGATCCGGCCGGCCACCGCACCCAGCGCGGTACCGGCGATGCGATGACCGGAGTAGTCGTTGACCGCGGCAGCGCGCGGCCCGTACTCGGCGATCGAGGCACCCATGTAGACGCCGACCTCATGGTCGCGCAGCGCCGCGGGATTGATTCCAGTGTTCTCCAGCGCCCGCCACGCCACTCGCATCGCGACACGCTGCTGTGGGTCCATGGCGACCGCCTCACGGGGACTCACCCCGAAGAACAGCGGGTCGAAATCGGCCGCGCCGCGCAGAAATCCGCCGGCATCGGGGACCTCACCCCAGCCCTCGAGTGCGCCGAGCGCCAGCACCTGATCGACCGGCCAGTCGCGGTCCCGCGGAAACGGTTCGATGAGTTCCACACCGTCGGCCAGTGCGGCGAAGAAGTCCTCGGGTGTCTCGATCCCACCGGGCGCCTCCACCGCCATGCCGGCGATGACGACGGGTTCGACGCTCATCAGTCGCCCACCCGGTGGGTGGCCGCATCGCGCGTCTCGACGAGCACCTCGAGGATCTCCGTGTCGTTGGCGTCGAGGTAAAAATGTCCCCCGTCGAGGACGCTGACCGTGACGTCGTCGGCGTGCTGGGCCCAGGTGTGCAGGTCGTGCGGCCGGATCACCGGGTCGTCTGCGCCACCGAGCACCGTGATCGGCGCGGCGATGCGCGCATCGGTTGTCGCGCTGTACGCGTCGAACGCCTGGTAGTCGGCGCGTAGCACCGGCAGCGCCATCCGCATGACGGCGTCGCTGCCCATCACCGCTCCCCCGGTGCCGTCGAGCGCCGACAGATGCGCCATCAACCCGTCGTCGTCGGTCGGATGCGGCGGGAGGTCGGCGACCTTGCTGGGCGCGGTCGCCGCCGAAACCACCAGTCCCGCGATCGGTACCGCCGAACCCTCCGCGCGGCGAACGAATTCGAACGCGACGATGGCGCCGAGGCTGTGGCCGAAGACGGTCAGCGGGCGTTCGGATGCGTCCGGTCGGGCGAGATAGGCCGTGTGCGCTTCGGCGGCCAGATCGGTGAGAGCGGTGGCTGCCGGTTCACGCATCCGGTCCTGGCGCCCGGGGTATTGCATGATCAGCACGGTGAACTCGCGACTGAACAGTTCCGACAGCGCGCGATAGGCCGATGCCCCGGCGCCGGCATGCGGAAACACCAGCAGCGGAGGGAGGTCGGGTCGCAGCGGCTGATGGAACTGCCGCAGCGCACCGAGGGCGGGGCGGGCGGTGCCGGTCTGGTTCTGCGTCATGTCAACTTCCTGTGTGGGTTAGCCTGGCCAGCATGTCCACTCGAGACCGAACGGAGCCGACCCTCATGGAATCCGCCGCTGCCGGGACGCCCGATGGGTACACCATCGGCCGCGAGATCACCGATGTCGGAGCGGATGTGGTCGCCGCCGGCGGCCCGGTGGTACCGGCGCTGACCGGCCGTTTCCGGTTGCGGGCGGTGGACCCGACCGGCGACGACCCGGCGATGCTGGTGTCCTGGTTCGCTCGGCCGCATCTGGTGGAAACCTGGGAGCAGGAGTGGTCGGAGGCGAAGTGGCGGGCCGACTCGACGCACCGCCTCGCCGGCGACTATTCGCGTCCGCTGATCGTCTCGCTCGACGGAACCGAGATCGGTTACGTCGAACTGTACCGGCCCGCTCGTGACGAGATCGCGCGGCTGTACCCGGTGGACCCGTACGACATGGGCATCCACATCGCGACCGCTGACCCGGCACTCACCGGCCGCGGCGTGATGTCGGGGTGGCTCGCCGAGTTGGCGCAGGCTCTCTTCGATGCCGATTCTCGTTGTCGGCGTGTGGTTCTGGAGCCCGATGCGCGCAACTCGCGAATTCGCCGCGCACTGACCCGTCACGGGTGGACCGATGCGGGTGAGTTCGATGTGCGGCCGGATCGGCGGATCGCCCTGCACATCCTGGGCCGCACCCCGGCCGACGTGCCGCAGCTGTGATCCGAGCATGTCAGCGTTCCTCACTCAGGACGGCCGCGCGTGCACCGCGGCCCTGACGCTCGGTGATCCGTAGCACCCGGTTGGACAGTTCGCCGAGCGAACTCAGGTTAGGGAAGCCCGGACCTTGTGCAAACCCGGCGAGGTTGGGTAGGAACAACTTCGGCGTCAGGCCAGTGACGGCGAGGTCGTGACCGATGGCCGACTCGATGCGTTCGAGCGTGGGCGGCCAGCCCAGTGTCAGTTCCAACAGATCCGCGGCGTCGTCGGTGAACAGGTCCAGGAACCATAGTGGTTGCCCGCCGGTCGCGTCGACGACGAGGTCGAAGGTGAGGGTCTGCGGGGCGCGCCCTTCGTTGTGCAGTGTCACCGCGATCAGCTCACCGGCCCGGCGGGCCGCCACCACGCGACCCTGCAGATGCTGGATACGACTGTCGCCGAGCAGGTTTTCCTGCACGCTGACCGAGAAGACACCGCGGTCGGTGCGCCGGATCACGTCGCGCCGTTCGGCCGGCGAGATGGCCGACCATCCGGTCGGATCGCTGAACATGGCGTTCTCGAAGTAACTCTCGCCACGTGTGTAGATGGTGGCGCCCGGCGAGATCACCGAGACCGACATGACCTCGTGGCGGGCCAATTCGTCGAGGGCAGAACCTGCGGTCTCGCCGCCACCGATGACCGCGGCGCGGGAGGCCACGGGCAGGTCGCGGCGCGAGACGCGGTCCCAGAACGCGGCAACCGACAGCACGTGCTCGTCGTCGAGGATCGCGGTGTCGCTCGATCCGGGTCCGGTGATCATGAGCGCATCGCCCACCACCTCACTGCTGCCGCCGTCGGGCATGGCGATCTGCAGGCTCCACTGGTCGTCGTCGGCGGAGACTGAACGCACGGTGCCGATGGTGATGTCGAGGTCGATGCGGGTGGCCACCCACTGCAGGTAGCGCGCCCACACATGGTGATGCGGGTTGGGGCGACCTCGGTCGATCCACTCGGCGTAGGTCTGGTGTTCCACCAGGAACGACATCCAACTATAGGCCTGCATGCGGCGGCTGATCTCGGCGTTGAGGTCGCTGTGTGCAGTGCGGCCGGTGACCGTCGACCGGTACGGGAAACCGATGTCCTTCTCGGGTCCCGTGCCGAGCCGGTGACGACCGTCGGTCCAACCGCCGATGGACTGCCAGTTCGCGCCCACCGCATGCGATTCCACCACACGAACATGAGGTGCCGGCAGCCCGAGTCCACGCATCACGGAGGCTTTGGCGGCCACGGCGATCGCCTTCGGGCCGGCCCCGATCACCAGCAGGGTCTGCGGAGGTCGAGTGCTCATCAGCGCGATCCCCCAGCCAGTTCGGCATCGGTGAGTTCGGCCTCGTCCATGGCCGCCACCTCGAGGTAGATCGCCGCCACCTGGTAGAGCCGGCCGGGCTGTTCGTCGGCCGCATCCACGCGCTGCGCGAGTTCACGCACCGTACGGGCGGTGAAGATGTCGACCACACCGATCTGCGGGGCGTCGAGCCACTCCCGGGCGCGCGCCACCACGGCGGTCGCGAGGACCGAATCGCCGCCGACGGCGAAGAAGTCGTCGGTCACCCCGATCCGGGCGGGGTCGGCGCCGAGCACCTCGACGACGATCATCAACAGCGCCCGCTCGAGGTCGTCCGCCGGTTCCACCCTTTGATGGTTGCCGGCGCCGGTGTCGTCGAACACCGCGGCGATCGCGGCGCGGTCGAGCTTGCCGTTCCCGGTCAGCGGGAGCTCGTCGAGGATCTCAATGGTGGCCGGGATCATGTAGGCAGGCAACAACTCCCGCAGCGCAGCGGCGATCGTTTCGGCGGACGGCCTCGTGGCGGCGGTGTCGTCGGTGGTGACCGCGGCGGCCAGACTGCGGGCACCGCCGGG
Organism: Gordonia sp. Z-3; assembly: GCF_036233855.1. Classification (NCBI taxonomy): domain Bacteria; kingdom Bacillati; phylum Actinomycetota; class Actinomycetes; order Mycobacteriales; family Gordoniaceae; genus Gordonia; species Gordonia sp. Z-3. Next base: position 158,923 of record NZ_JAZARS010000011.1, on the reverse strand, counting down.
CGCGGTGTGCACGGTCGCGACCGCGTGACGAACACCGTCGACCGATCGCAATGCACCCTCGACCTCACCGAGTTCGACCCGGAATCCACGGATCTTGACCTGATGGTCTGCCCGACCCAGGAATTCGATAGTGCCGTCCGGCCAATACCGCGCCAGATCGCCGGTGCGATACCACCGGTGGCCGTCACGTTCGATGAACCGTTGCGCGGTGCGCTCGGGATCGTTGCGGTATCCGTGCGCCACACCGGCACCGCCGACCCAGAGTTCACCGGTGACCCAGTCCGGGCAGTCGCGGTCGGCCGAATCGACGATGCGACACATCACGTTGCGCAGCGGGGTTCCGAACGGCACCGACGTCCACTGCGCCGGCGGATCGACGACCTCGCAGACGGTCCCGTGAATGGCGATCTCGGTGGCACCGCCCAAGCCGGCGAAGCGGGCGCCGGGTGCCAACGCATGCAGGCGGCGCGGTAGGTCGACGCCCACCCAGTCCCCACCGAGCAACACCGCGCGCAGCGAATCTCCGAGCCCGGCAGATCCTTCCTCGGCGACGGTCAGCAGCATGTCCAGCGCACTGGGGACGCAGGTGAGGATCGATGCGCGATGGGTGCGCAGCAGATCGAGCCAGCCGGCCGGGTCGCGGGCATCGTCGGCGTCCACCGCGATGACGGCACCGCCGGCGCTGTAGAGGCCGAAGATGTCGTAAACGGAGATGTCGAACTCGAGTGCCGCCACGGTCAGCGAGCGATCCTCGGGGCCCACCGCGAAGCGGTCGTTGATGTCGTCGATGGTGTTCATCGCGGCCCGGTGCGGCACCTCGACACCCTTGGGCGTGCCGGTGGAGCCGGAGGTGAACAGGATGTAGGCGATCGATTCCGGGTCGGGCAGCACGGCTTGCGTGAACGGCGCGCGATGAGTCCTGGCGTGGGCGAGGTCGATGCCGACGACCCCGTCGAGCATGTCGTCGAGCGCGCCGTCGGCGCCGAGGACCACCCGGATGTCGCCGGTGGACAGGATCGTCGCGCGGCGCGTGACCGGCTGGTCGTGACCGATCGGTACCCAGGTGGCCCCGGTCGCGAACACCCCGAGTGTGGCCACCACCTGGTCAGGCCCCTTCGGGATCTGCACGCCGACCGCGTCGCCGGGAAGCACCCCTGCATCGCGCAGGGCGCCGGCCACCGCGAGTGCCTGACCCGCCAGTTCGCCGTAGCTCAGCGTGCCGCCACGCCAGAACAGGGCGGCGCGGTCGGGTTCGGCGACGGCGCGGGTGAAGAATTCCTGGTGCAGCACTCGCCCACTGCTCGGTGCGGCGGTGTCGTTGACCCGTCGTCGCACCTCCCGCTGCGGGGCGGGCAGCGCGGGGACAGCTGTACCCAGCCAGCCGGAGTCCCCGTCGGTCAGCCGTTCGATGGCCGAGATATAGTGCGCGAACATCGCTTCCACCACGCCCGGCGGAAACGCCGCAGCGCGCACATCCCAGTTGAGCAGCAGGCCGCCGCGCACCTCGGTCACCTGTGCATCCAACGTCACCTGCGGGCCCTGCGACACGATCCAGGAGGGGTCGCCCAGGCGCGCCAGCACATCCTCGGAGAACAGCTCACCGAGGCCCAGCGCACTGGTGTAGACCACCGGCGCCAACACCTGTTCGCCGCGGGCACGCCCCAGGTCGCGCAGGACCTCCAACGCTCCGTAGCTGGCGTGTGACCCGTTGGCGTGCATTGTTTTCTGCATCGACCGGGCGAGATCGAGCACCGACCGGGTGTGCCTCACGTCGACATCGACGAGTACCGAGGAGCTGAAATCCCCGGACACCCTCTCGATCTCGGGATGCAACGGCTCGCGGTGGAAGAGCGGGACGTTGAGCAGGAAACGATCATCGCTGGACCATGCCCCGATGGTGGCGGCGAACACCGCGGCCAGCGCGATCGCGGGCGTCACGCCGCGCTGATGCGCGGAACCGAGCAAGGTCTCCTTGGTCGCGGCATCGATCCAATGGTGATGGCGCACCACACGGTTGGGTCGTTCGGGGTGGCTGTCGGTGGTGCCGGCAGACTCGCTCCAGGCGGGCAAGGCCGGTCCGGACGGCAGTTCGTCGAGGCGTTCCGCCCACCAGCGGCGATCCCGGTCGCGGTTCGGGTCGGGATGCTCGGCGCGATAGGTGAGGTAGTCGCGATAGGTGACCTCGGCCGCAGGCTGCGCCTGGCCGTCGTAGAGTGCGACGAGATCGGCGAGCAGCATCCGGTAGCTCATCGCATCCGCGGCGAGCATGTCGATGTCGAAGTGCAGGCGATGACGCGCGTCCGGCAACCGGGTCAGGGTCAGGTCGTACACCTGACCTGCGGCGACGTCGAGCATCTGGTGGCTCTTGGTGTCGCGCAGGACAGCCAGTTCGCGTTCGATCGCCGCTGGAGTTTCCGCGCGGAGATCGTTAGTTACCAACGAATCTCGGCCGACGTGGTCGAGTACCTGTTGGGTGCCGTCGGGCCGGAAGCGGGCACGCAGCATCGGGTGACGTTGAACGAGACGGTCGGCGGCGGCCCGCAGGCGCTCGACATCGATTCCGGCGCCGTCGAATTCGACGTAGAGGTGGGCGGCCACCCCGCCGAGGTCGGCTGCATCGGTGCGGCCGATCCAGTACGCATGCTGCATGGGGGCGAGGGGAAACGCGGCATCGTCCGAATCCGCGATACCCTCGACGCGATCCGGGGTTCCGTCGCCGGGGTTCGGGGTGCTCTCGGCGGGATTCGGGGTTGCGTCGGCGGTGGTGGCGCTGTCGGCGGGAGCCGCGGTGGCGTCGAGCATCCGGGCCCAGGCGTCCACACTCGGATCGGCGGCGAGTTGGGCGAAGTTCAGACGGTGTCCGCGTTTACGCCAGCCTCCGGCGATCTTCATCATCCGAATCGAGTCCAACCCGAGCGAGATGAGGTCGGCGTCGTCGGCGATCTCGTCACGCGGAATGCCCAGCGCGTCGGCGATGGCGTCCTTGACCTCGTCGCGTGCTCGCATGAATCCGCTCATCGGCCACCTTCCCCGCGTCGCACCACATACGGCGCGACGCTGCCGAGCTTCTCGCAGGTCTCTTCGAATTCGCGTGCCGGAGTGGACTGCCCGACGATCCCCGCACCCGCCTGCAGCCACGCGGCTTCGTCGGTGGCGAACACCGTGCGCAACGCCAGGGTGGCTTCGAGTTCACCGGCCGACGACGCGGTGATCACCGCACCGGAGTACAAGCCGCGAGACTCCGGCTCCAGTCGATAGATCGCCTCCAACGCAGGTGCTTTCGGGATTCCGGAAGCGGTGATGGATGGGAACAACACCGACAGCGCCTGCCAGGGATCGGCATTCGGGGCCAACTGCCCGGCCACCGTCGAGGCGAGATGTTGCACGCTGCCGCGCTCGCGCACCACCATGTACTCGCTGACCGCAGTGCTACCCGGGGTGGCGATCGAGGCGATCTCCTCGATACATGCGCGTACCGACATTGAGTGTTCCACAACCTCTTTCGGATCGGACAGCAGATCGGCGCGGGCAGCCGCGTCGTCGGCGTCACCGCGTCCGAATGCTCTCGTGCCGGCCAGCGGTTCGGTAACCACCCGTCGGTCGGCATCGACGGCAACCACCAACTCGGGGCTGAACCCGGCGCCCGACATCGCGCCGAGTCGGAACAGATAGGACCGGGCCGGATCGTTGGCCTCGCGCCCCCGGACGAAGGTGGCCGAGATGTCGATGTCGAACGGGATGTCGACACGCCGCGACAGGATGACCTTCTGGTAGTCGCCTCGGGCGATCTCGTCGACCGCGCGGGCGACCCGGCCGCGGTAGTCGTCCCGGTCATCGGACACATCGACGGGCATCACATCGACCGCCGCAGACTCGGGCGGCGCCGTTGCTCGCGCAGCGACCGCCAGCAGTCGTGCTGCGCGATCCGGGTCGGTGTCACCGGTGTCGATGTGGGCGGGATCGACGGTGTCGGGTTCGATGACCAGCTCCACCTCGGGCACGATCAGATGCGCCAGCTCCGCGTCTTCGGGAACCCGCTCGAGCAGACCATGACGGGGCGCACAGAAATCGAATCCCACCCACCCGTAGACACGCCACGTCGACGACTTGAGGCCGGCCAGCGCATCGGCGATGACACGGGCCGGGTCTCCCGACCACTCGGTCGTCGTTCGTGAGTGCCCGTCGACGACGTCGACCGTGCTGCGGGTGAGGATCAGCCGTGCACGCACACCGGCCGCGAACACCCAGCGACCTTCACGCTCGTACACCAGGTACTCGTCGAACTCCCCCGATGCGGCCCACGCGGCGCAGATCCGGGCCGCGGAGAGCGGCGGACGCAGGTCGTCGGCCACACCCCCGGCGGCCGCTTCAACGGTCAGCGACATGACCGAGTCCTCCTCGCACAAGCTCGTGATTCGTACAACCCCCGTTAGGTAAGGCTAAACGATGGAGGCGGACAACCGAAGCTCACATCGGTAAGCCTGGCCTTATCGGTGTGTTTGAATACCCCCATGAGTGCCCGGAAATCGTCGTGGCGGCGGCGTGTGAACATCCCGGTCGTGATCGCCGCCGCCGGCGTCGCCGCGGTGATCTCGGCGTTCGCGGTGGCCCTCGTCCTGATCGGACTGGTCATCGCCGACGATCGGAGCCCCGCACCGCAACCGCAGCCCAGCGTGATCGACATCGGCGCCGGAACCTCGGCCCTCTTGGGCTTCCACACGACGGCGGCAGCCCATGTCTGACGTCGGCACATCTGACACGACCTCGGTCGCCGATCTGCAGCTCGGCTTCCGCCCCCACCCCGATGCAATCGCCGCGCGCTATCGCGACGCAAGCATCTTTCCCGACCAGCCGTTGTGGCACCCACTCGAACGCGCCGCGGCCCGGCACCCGGATGCGCCCGCCGTCACCGATACCGCGACCACCGACCACCTCACCCTCAGCTATGCCGAGCTGTATGCCGCCGTGTTGCGCCGGGCGGCAGGCTTCGTGCAGGCCGGCCTGCGGCCGGGTCAGCGGGTGATCCTGCAGCAACACAACTCGGCGGCGTTCGTCATCACGCTGTTCGGGCTGCTGCGCGCCGGTGTGGCGCCGGTGATGACGCTGCCCGCGCATCGGGTCAGCGAGATCGCACACCTCGCCGCCGGTTCCGCTGCCGTCGCCTACATCACCGAGGACGACCGTCGCGGATACGACTACCGCGAATTGGCCGCGGATCTGCAGCGACGCGTCGGCACGGTGGCGACTGTGTTCGTCGACGGCGACCCCGGCGTGTATGCCGCACTGCCCGATGCCGACCCGGAGACCACCAGATTGCCGTCGGCCGAGGACACCGACCCGGACGCGCCGGCACTGTTCCTCATCTCCGGCGGCACCACCGGGCTGCCGAAACTCATCGCGCGGACCCACAATGACTACGCCTACAACGCGCGCCGCTCCGCCGAGGTGGCCGAACTCACTGCGGCCGACACGTATTTGGTGGCGCTGCCCGGTGCCCACAATTTCCCGCTGTGTTGTCCCGGGATGCTCGGGGTGATGACGGTTGGGGGGCACACCGTCGTCACCGACAACCCCAGCCCGGACAACACCTTCGACCTGATCGAGCGCTACCGGGTCACCGTGACCGCACTCGTCCCGGCGCTGGCCCAGGTGTGGTGCGCGGCCACCGAGTGGGAACCCGCCGACATCAGCAGTCTCCGACTGCTGCAGGTGGGTGGCGCCAAGCTGGCCGAACCCGACGCCGTCGCACTCGATGCCGCACTGGGCGACGTGGTCCAGCAGGTGTTCGGGATGGCCGAGGGACTCATCTGCTACACCCGCCTCGACGACCCCCGCGAGTTGGTGCACGCGGTGCAGGGTGCACCGATGTCGGAGTTCGACGAGGTGCGGGTGGTCGATGAGAACGGTGACGACGTGCCCGACGGCACCGACGGCGAACTGCTGGTACGCGGTCCGTACACGATCCGCGGCTACTACCGCGCCGACGAGCACAATGCACGCTCGTTCACCCCGGAGGGCTTCTACCGGTCCGGCGACCGGGTACGCCGACTGCCGTCGGGCCATCTGGCGGTGACCGGCCGGATCAAGGACACCATCGTGCGGGCCGGTGAGAACGTCGCTGCCGATGACGTCGAGGAGAATCTGCTCGCCCACGAGTCGATCCGTGCAGCCGCAGTCGTCGGCCTAGCCGACGAGTCGTTGGGTGAAAAGATCTGCGCCGCCGTGGTGCTGTCGCACGATCATCCGCGGGGACGCGAACTGACGCTCCCTGAGGTCCGCACGTTCCTCGCCGAACGTGGACTCGCGTCGTTCAAACTGCCCGACCGCCTGGTGGTGGTGCCCACCCTGCCGGTCACCGCGGTCGGGAAGATCGACAAGGCGGTGCTGGTCCGGTCGCTGCAGGAGCCGTGACCGGGCTCACGCCTCGGCGTCGTCAGGAAGCCGGACCGTTCTCCCGCCAGTAGGCCTGGGCCTTCACGTTGGCCTTGCCAAGCTTGTAGTCGTTCTTGAACAACCCGGACACCGCGCGTGTGGACTTCATGTCCAGGGCGACGAACCCGTGATGATCGGTGGCGTCGAACGCGGCATCGCGGACCGCATCGGTCAGCGCCGTGCCGTCACGCTTGATCCAGTTGATGGTGTCCTGGTCGCGCAGTCGCAGCGGAAGCGACGTGTCGGATTCGTGCACGTACTCGAACCAGATCGTCGCCGGCGCCGACGGGTTCGACGACGCGGAGATCGCGTCGAGCAGCGAGTTGATTGCCGGCAGCGCCGCGGTGTCGCCCGCGATCAGCCAGCCCTTGGGGGCCGGGTCGCCGATGGCGAACTTCGACCCCATGAAGGTCGACGAGATGGTGTCGCCGGGCCGGGCCGACTGCGCCCACCGGGTGGCTGCGCCGTCGTGGATGGCGAACTCGAGGGAGAACGAGTCGGTCGCCGGGTCCGGATCGACAAGGGTGTAGGCGCGCTGATGGAGCTTGCCGTGCTTGTTCTCGAACCAGATGCGCAGCCACATCGTCGGGTGGACCGGGCGGTCGGCGAGCAGGCCGCCACCGGTGAAGCCAAGCCGGATGTAGTCGTCGGTGACCGGTTCATTGCTGGTCACGGTGAGCTCGTAGTCGTCGGCACCCATGAGCTTGAGGACGGCGCCCTGCCACCCGCGCGACTTGGACTTGGTCTGTTCCGCCATGTGACACGGCCTTCCCTCGACAGCAACTTCCGTCAGGGTAGCCTAACTTAGGCTGCGCTCACGCCGGCGCCAGCGGCACGATCCCCGGATGGGAATCGAGGTACGACTTGGTGAACGAGCAGACCGGCCTCAGCCGAGCTCCTTGGTCACGCACATACGCGATGGCCCCGACCATCAGGCGGGTGCCGAGACCGTGGCCGGTGTATTCGTCGTAGAGCACGGTGTGCAGGATCGTGATTGTCGGTTTTCCCTCGCTGACCTCGGTGCTGTACCCGAGCACGCCGACGAGGTCGCCGGCCACCCACAGCTCGAACCTGTCGCGGTCGGGATTGTGGACCACCTGGGCGATCTGCTGCAGAATCGCCTGCGCAGACTGTGGTGGTCGATGCTGATGCTTCCTCTGCACAATCCCTCCTGAACGCGGCGGATCGCCGGCGGCGGGGCTCCCCTCCCGACACCGACGTAGGACCCTATGTGATCCCTGTCACAGGCTACCCTACGATGGCGTAGGTTGTCGGTCGCGGCCCCCGGCCCGCACCGAGCACCGCGACGTCGTAGGGTGGTGCTGATCCCGGCGGACGCCGCGATCGACAAATTGAACACGCGGGGGCTCCCACGATCACCGGGGGCTGAGATGGCGACGGGACGGTCGCCGACCGCCTGAACCTGTCCGGGTAATGCCGGCGTAGGAAGTCGCATCATGGGAACACGTGTATCCGAAACTGCCGTCTCGACTGTCACCCAGGGGCCGATCGAGGGAAGCAGCAAGCACTACCGCGAGATCGATCATCTCCGGGTTCCGGCGCGACGCATCCAGCTGACCAACGGCGAGCACCTCGACGTCTACGACACGTCCGGTCCATACACCGACGTGACCGCGACCATCGACGTGGAGCACGGATTGCCGCCGACTCGCGATGCGTGGCACCGACCCGAACCAGTGAACGGGGCGTCGACGCAGCTGGCGTGGGCACGCGCCGGCATCGTCACCGACGAGATGCGCTTCATCGCCGCACGTGAGGGTGTCGAGGTGGAACTCGTGCGTGCCGAGGTCGCCGCAGGACGTGCGGTGATCCCCGCCAATCACCGTCATCCCGAATCCGAACCGATGATCATCGGCAAGCGGTTCGCGGTGAAGGTCAACGCCAACATCGGAAATTCGGCAGTCACCAGTTCGATCGCCGAGGAGGTGGAGAAGATGGTGTGGGCCACCCGATGGGGCGCCGACACCATCATGGACCTGTCCACAGGTCGCGACATCCACATGACCCGCGAATGGATCATGCGCAACTCCCCGGTCCCGGTTGGCACGGTGCCGATCTATCAGGCGCTGGAGAAGGTCAACGGTGATCCCACCAAGCTGACGTGGGAGATCTACCGCGACACCGTGATCGAGCAGGCCGAGCAGGGCGTGGACTACATGACCGTGCACGCCGGGGTGTTGCTGCGGTATGTGCCGCTCGCGGCCCGGCGGGTCACCGGCATCGTCTCGCGCGGCGGATCCATCATGGCCGCCTGGTGTCTGGCGCATCACCAGGAGTCGTTCCTCTACACCCACTACGAGGAGCTTTGCGAGATCTTCGCCCGCTACGACATCACCTTCTCGCTGGGTGACGGTCTGCGGCCCGGCTCGATCGCCGACGCCAACGACGAGGCGCAGTTCGCCGAGCTCCGCACCCTTGGCGAACTCACCACGATCGCCAAATCGCATGGTGTGCAGGTGATGATCGAAGGACCGGGCCACGTACCGATGCACAAGATCGCCGAGAACGTGCGACTCGAAGAAGAGTTGTGCGAAGAGGCGCCGTTCTACACGCTCGGACCGTTGGCCACCGACATCGCACCTGCCTATGACCACATCACCTCGGCCATCGGCGCCGCGATGATCGCGCAGGCCGGCACCGCGATGCTGTGCTACGTGACGCCCAAAGAGCATCTGGGACTACCCAATCGCGATGACGTCAAGGTCGGTGTGATCACCTACAAGATCGCCGCTCACAGCGCCGACCTCGCCAAGGGGCATCCGGGCGCGCAGGCGCGTGACGACGCACTGTCCAAGGCGCGCTTCGAGTTCCGCTGGACCGACCAGTTCAACTTGGCCCTCGATCCGGATACCGCACGCGAATATCACGACGAGACGATGCCCGCCGAACCGGCCAAGACCGCGCACTTCTGCTCGATGTGCGGGCCGAAGTTCTGCTCGATGCGCATCTCGCAGGATGTGCGCGACTACGCCGAGCAGAACGGCCTGGTGACCGCCGAGGACATCGACCGCAAGATCGCCGAGGAGATGGCCGCCAAGTCGGCGGAGTTCGCCGAGCACGGCAACCGGGTCTATCTACCGTTGGAGGCCGCGGCCGGAGGCTCCCCCACCTGATGACCGATGACCTCCGATTACCCACGGCGCCACCCGGTGTGACGCCGCGACGGGTTCTCACCATCGCCGGTTCGGATTCGGGCGGCGGCGCCGGCATCCAGGCCGACATGCGCACCTTCGCGCTTCTCGGACTGCATGCCTGCGTCGCCGTGACAGCGGTGACGGTGCAGAACACGGTGGGCGTGCAGGATTTTGCGGAGATCGCGCCGGCGACGGTGGCCGCGCAGATGCACAGCGTGGTCACCGACATCGGCGTCGGGGCGGCCAAGACCGGGATGCTGGCCTCGGCACCGATCATCGAGGCCGTCGCCGCGGCATGCGGCGAGCTCGGCATCGGTCGCGATCGGCCCGTCCCGCTGGTCGTCGACCCGGTGTGTGCGTCGATGCACGGTGACCCCTTGTTGGCTGCCGAAGCCCTGGAGACGTTGCGCTCCACCTTGTTCCCCATCGCCACCGTGGTGACGCCGAACCTCGACGAGGTGCGGCTGATCACCGGCATCGACGTCGTCGACGCCGCGTCGCAACAGGACGCGGCCCGCGCCTTGCACGCGCTGGGGGCACAATGGGCGCTGGTCAAGGGCGGACACCTGCGCACGTCGGCCCAGAGCCCCGACCTGCTGTTCGACGGCGAGCACTTTCACGAGTTCGCCCATCCACGCATCGAGACCGGGCACGATCATGGCGCCGGGGACACCCTCGCGGCGGCCACCGCCGGTGCGCTCGCGCACGGTTATCCCGTGCCCGACGCGATCGACTTCGCCAAGCGGTGGGTGACCCGGGGACTCGAGGCCGCCTACCCGCTTGGGGCCGGGCACGGTCCGGTCAACCCGCTGTGGCGGGTGTCAGAGCGTCCCGACTGACCGCCGCGGCGAACGCGGCACCCACGACCGAAATGCACCCCAGCGAAACAGCCCAGGGGGCGCATTTCGAGGGTTCGACGCGGCCATTGCCGAGCCCGGCCATAATGCGGTACATGAGCTGGAACTATCTGATGGACATGGACGGTGTTCTCGTCCGCGAAGAACACTTGATCCCCGGCGCCGACGAGTTCCTGGCCGAGCTGCGCGCCAACGATGTCCCGTTCATCGTGTTGACCAACAACTCGATCCGTACCCCGCGCGACCTGCGGGCACGCCTGCTGCGCACCGGCTTGGACATTCCCGAGGAGTCGATCTGGACGTCGGCACTGGCCACTGCCCGGTTCCTGGAGTCCCAGCGCCCGGGCGGATCGGCGTACGTCGTCGGCGAGTCGGGTCTCACCACGGCGCTACACGAGATCGGCTACGTGATCACCGATTCGGACCCCGACTACGTCGTACTCGGGGAGACTCGGACGTACTCGTTCGAGGCGATCACCACGGCCATCCGCCTGGTGGAACGCGGGGCCCGGTTCATCGCGACCAACCCCGACGCCACCGGGCCGTCGGCGGCCGGCTCGCTCCCTGCGACAGGCGCCGTGGCCGCCCTGATCACCCGGGCCACCGGCCGCGAACCGTATTACGTGGGCAAGCCGAATCCGCTGATGATGCGCTCAGCGCTGCGGCAGATCGGTGTGCATTCCGAGCACACCCTGATGATCGGCGATCGGATGGACACCGACGTCATCTCCGGCATGGAGGCCGGGCTGGAGACCATCCTGGTCCTGTCCGGCATATCGACTCCCACGTCGGTGGAACTGTTCCCCTATCGGGCCACCCGGGTGATCGATTCGGTTGCCGATCTCGTCGGCCACACCGCGAACCCATTCGGGACCTGACAGGCGCCCCGCGCCCCGCGCCCCGCGCCCCGCAACCTCACCCTCACACGCGCCCAGCACGGCAGCCGACAGAACCAGATGCCGTCGGCGCGAAACAGGGTTCTGTCGGCGCGAAACAGGGTGCTGTCGGCGAAAAACAGGGTTCCGTCGGCGCGAAAGCTAGCTGAGCGCCTTCGCCTTCAGCGAATCGAACTCCTGCTGGGTGATGGTGCCGGAGTCCAGCAACTGCTTGGCGTCGGCGATCTGCTCGGCCGGGCTCTTGGCCGTGGCGACCGACTGGATGTAGCTGTCGGTGGCCTGCTTGGCCTCCTTGACCGCCTCATTCTGACGCTCTGCCATACCGCGGCCCTTGACCAGCAGGTAGACGATTGCGGTGATGTACGGCAGCAGGATCAGGAAGATGATCCACACGGCCTTGATCCAGCCGGAGGACTTGTCACGGAAGAGGTCGATGATGATGTGCCAGAGGACGATCAGATAGGCCACGAACGCGAAAATGACGATCGTGTACCAGATGAAGTCCCAGAACGAGTCCCACATCGGGCATACTCCTTAGCCGGTAGGTGACGTCGGGGTGTCCGACGCTGCGTTCCATAGCTTCTCACAGCTGCGCTCACGCAGTGCGCATTGACCGGCAAAGCTAGGGTGCTCCCATGGAACTCGGCCTCGATACTTTCGGCGACGTGACGGTTGACGACGACGGGAATGCGGTGTCTGCGGCACAGACCATCCGTGACGTCGTGGCACAAGCAGTCCTCGCCGACGAGGTGGGTGTCGACTTCTTCGGAGTCGGGGAACACCACCGCGACGACTACGCCGTCTCGGCACCCGAAGTGGTCCTCGGTGCCATCGCCGTTGCGACCCACCGGATGCGGTTGGGCTCGGCGGTGACCGTACTCAGTTCCGACGACCCGATCCGGGTATTCGAGCGTTTCGCCACCGTGGACGCGTTGTCGGATGGCCGCGCCGAAGTGATTCTCGGGCGCGGATCGTTCACCGAGTCGTTTCCCCTGTTCGGCTACGACCTCGCCGATTATGAGGAGTTGTTCACCGACAAACTGTCGCTGTTCGCCCAGCTGCGGACGGGCGAACCGGTGACCTGGTCGGGTGCGACCCGCACTCCGCTGACCGGACAGTCGGTGTACCCGGGGTTGTCGTCGGCGCCGCTGCCAACCTGGATCGCGGTCGGCGGGAGTCCGGAGTCGGTGATCCGCGCCGCGACGCACGGTCTGCCGCTGATGCTGGCGATCATCGGGGGCGATCCCGCCCGGTTCACGCCCTACACCGATCTGTACCGCCGTGCGCTCGGTGAACTCGAGCAGCCCACCGATCTGCCGGTGGGAGTCCACTCCCCCGGCCACATCGCCGACACCGACGAGCTGGCACGCGAACAGCTCTGGCCGCATTACCGGACCTACATGACCCGGATCGGCCGCGAACGAGGCTGGCCGCCACCCACCCGGATCGAGTTCGAGCGCGCCGCGGGCCCGGCCGGCGCGCTCCATGTGGGCTCTCCCGACACCGTGGCCCGCAAGATCGCGGCAACCGCGAAGACACTGGGGCTCAACCGCTTCGACCTCAAGTACTCACACGGCACACTGCCTCACGAGCATCTGATGCGCAGCGTCGAACTGTACGGCACCCAAGTAATCCCGCAGGTCCGCGACCTGCTCAGCGCCGACTGAGCGTCACTAGGAAGTCGTCGTGATCGTCGGTCCACTGCCGCTCCACCACGACCCCGGCCTGAGCCAGTTCGTCGGCGAGTGTCGAGCGATCGAACTTGGTGCTGATTTCGGTGAGGACCTCGGCACCGCGCTCGAGCTGCCAATTCCGGTCCAGGCCGCGGAACCGCACGTCGACATCGCGGCGGGCACGCAGCCACATCTCGATGCGGTGCTGCACCGGGTTCCACCGGGCAATGTGGTCGAAGTCGTCGACGTAGAGTCCGTCGGCGTCGAGCCCGCGGCGGAGCACCTCGATCATGTTCCGATTGAAATCGGCCGTCACACCGGCTTTGTCGTTGTAGGCCGCCACAAGTCGGCCAGTGTCCTTGATGAGGTCGGCGCCCAGCAGGAAGTAGTCTCCCGGATCGAGCGCCTTGGCCAGGCGGCCCAGGAAGGTGGCGCGCATCGCGTCGTCGAAGTTGCCGATGGTGCCCCCGAGGAACACCGCAATCCGCGGACCGTCCGAGGCCGGCAAGGCGAGGTCGGGCGCGGTGAAATCAGCGACCGCCGGTTCGATGTCGATATCCGGGTAGTCGCGGGCGAGTTCGGCGGCCGAGGATTCCAGGATCTCGGTGCTGACATCGAGCGGCACATAGGTGAATCGACGCCCCGTGGCCTCGGCCCGGTCGGCGAACGCCGCCAACAGCAAGCGTGTCTTGGTGGAGGTGCCCGACCCGAATTCCACCATGGTCGCCGCATCGGTCAGCGCAGCGATCTCGGTGGCACGTGCGTACAGGATCGACGTCTCCCGACGCGTCGGGTAATACTCCGGCAACCGGGTGATTTCGTCGAAGAGCAGGCTGCCCCGCTCGTCGTAGAGCCACTTGGTGGGCAGGGTCGGCGGATCGGACCACAATCCGTCGGCGGCGTCGTCGGCGAGTTGACGACCGGCGTCGGCGGTCATCGGGCCAGTCGCAGACCGGAGAAGGCCCACCGCGCCGAGGCCGGAAAGAAGTTACGGTAGGTGATGCGCTCGTGCCCGGGTGGGGTCACCGCGCTCGCACCGCGCAGTACATGCTGGTCGCACATGAACTTCCCGTTGTACTCGCCGACCGCGCCGTTGGCGGGCACGAATCCCGGGTAGGGCAGATAGGCGCTGGCCGTCCACTCCCACACGTCGCCGATCATGGTGGCGCCGGCTCTCCCGGGATGGCAACGTCCCACGTCGAGTAGCTGTCCACGTGCGCTGTCGCCGGTCTCGGCGGCTGCCTCCCATTCGAACTCGGTGGGTAGCCGCGCGCCGGCCCACCGGGCAAATGCGTCGGCCTCGTAGAACGACACGTGCACCACCGGTTCGTCGGCGACCAGCTGACGTCGGCCAGATAGAGTGAAGGTGGTCCACTCCCCATCCACCAGGCGCCAGTATTCCGGTGCCTGCCAACCGGTTTGCGTGATGTGCGCCCAGCCGTCGGACAACCAGAGTTCGGGGCGCCGATAGCCGTCGTCGGCCATGAACGCCAACCATTCGGCGTTGGTCACCGCCCGCTCGGCGATCTCGAAGTCCTCCAGGAAGACCCGATGTCGGGGACCCTCGTTGTCGTAGCTGAAGCCGGCAGATCCCGGCGTTGCTCCCACTTCGGTGACACCGCCGGCCACCGAGCGCCAGGTGAGCGGACCGGGTTCACCGGGCTCGTCGATGTCGCGATCCACGTAGACCGGATCGAAGGCATGTGTGGAGAACAGGTGCTTGATGTCCATCAAGAGCAGTTCCTGATGTTGCTGCTCGTGATTGCATCCCAGCTCGAGCAAGGCCAACGCATCGTCGTCGAGTACCCCGCGTTCCAGCGCATCAACCATCGCGCGGTCGACGTACTCGCGGTAGAGCCCGACGTCGGCGACACCCGGTCGGGTGACCAACCCGCGTTCGGGGCGTGGGTGCCGGTCGCCGACCGCCTCGTAATAGCTGTTGAACAGGTAGCGGAATGAGTCGTCGTAAACGTGATACGACTCGACGTTTCGGAGGATGAACTCTTCGAAGAACCAGGTCACATGCGCCCGATGCCATTTCGCCGGGCTGGCGTCGGTCATCGATTGCGGCGTCTGATCCTCGGCGGAGAGGTCCGCGCTCAGAGCGTCGGTCAACGACCGCACCTCGAGGAATCTGCGGGCCTGGGCGGACATGGACTCGACGTTGCCGGACTGGGTCGACTCGGTCTCGATCGACACAGGGCGATTGGTGATGCTCACCGGTACCTCCCGTTGTGGTGGACCCGGCGGCAAGGCCGGGGGCGGACGGGCAACCCTGGCATCCATCGTTACCAGCCTCCCCACCGCTGTCAACGACGCTCGAGTCAACGCACTCGAGCGACGACACTCAGCGATGCCGGTGGCCTCAGACGTTCGACGGACGGGTTCGGTGTCATCGCATCACACGCCACCGACAAGTTCCGCCGGCAACCAACTGCGTCAACCAAGGGTTGACGCATTCTCGCTTGTCAACCTAGTGTTGACGCATGCCCGAGCGCACCCAGGTCCACGATGTCCGCCTCGATGATCTGATCGCCGGTGTCCGTGCCGCGCACGATGATCCCCTGGACCAGCTGACCGGCGCCATGATCACCGCCGAACACATCGGCGAAGTGGCCGACCACCTGATCGGCCACTTCGTCGACCAGGCCAGGCGCACCGGGGCCTCGTGGGCCGACATCGGTGCGGCCATGGGGGTCAGCAAACAAGCGGCCCAGAAACGGTTCGTGACGCGCACTCCCGCCGACGCCGCGCCGACACCGTTGGCCGATGAGGCGAATCCGTTCGCGCGTTTCACTCCGCGAGCACGCGATGTGATCGCCGAGGCACACAATGTGGCAGTCGCCGATCACAGCACCGCGGTCACGCCCGAGCACCTGGCGCGGGCATTGGCCGTGGCTCCGGAATCCATCGCCGATTTGACCTTGCGCGCCCACGGTGTGCCGGCGGCATCTCTTGCCGCCGCGTGCACTGCCAACGGCCCGGCGTCGACTGCGATGCAGCCCTCCGAGGGCGAGAAAACTGTTGTGCCCTACGACGAGCGGTCCCGTTCAGTGCTGCAGGCGACACTGGCGTCGGCGGTCGATCTGGGCCACGATTTCGTGGGCACCGAACACATCCTGTTGGGCCTGTTCACCGATCCGGAGATGGCGGCCATACTTTCGGGGCTCGGCATCGAGCAAACCGTCGCCCGCGCAACCATCGTCAGCTCGCTCGCCGACCTCGGTCACGGCGCGAGCTGACGCCGACGATCAGCTGTCCGATCGACCGGATCCACCGGCAGTGGAGTCGGACTCGTCGGACCACTCCACCTCGTCGGCGGCGATGTAGTGCATTGCCGCCTCTTCGGCAGATGCTCCGGCGCCGTCGATGCCGACGTCGCCGGCCACCGCATCCTTCTCGCGGTCGACGCCCGACCCCTCGTCCGGAGCCACCAACCGTCCCGACCGCCCGTCCCCGGCTTGTTCGTCGCCTTCGAAGTCATCCGAACGATCGGATTCGTGCGACCGCCAGCGCTTCTCGACGTTCTCTTCGGCTTCGATGTCGTCGAGCGGATCGGTCGCCCCGATGTCGGCTTCTTCCTCGGCGAGCCGTTCGTCCAGGGTCTCCCCGTCGCGCTGCTCCTGCTCGGTGAGCCCGTGACGCGCGCCGCTCGGCTGATGGTCGGGCGGCGAATATCCCTCGTCGAGGACATCGTCGACACCACGGTCGACCAGCGTGTCCTCGGGTTGCAGTTGATCGTCGTCGTCGAGGCTGTACTCGCCGTCGGAACCTTCCGGGGTGCTGCCGATGTCACTCACGGGTTCCACGATGCCAGCCCACCGGCGCCGAATCCAGGTGTAGCGGTCGTGCACGCCCATCGAGGACGCCGGGCACCTGAAATCCTGACGCCGAGACACGACGTGGAGTGCCAAACACTGTTGACCGGCGCCGGTGTTCCGTATCCTCCCTGCCATGACCACACCGTCAGATCCACAGAATCCCGGTTCTTCCGACCCCGACCCGGGTGCAGGCGCCGAGTCCGGTCGTACCCCGGAGCCGGGCACCGGCGGCACACCGCCGCCGTCGTATCCGCCGCCGGGCTCCACACCCCCGCCGCCGTCCGGCTACCCACCGCCCGGTTCTTACCCGCCACCCTCGGGCCCGCCGCCCGGTGGTGCCTACCCGCCGCCACCGGGTCCGCCGCCATCAGGCCCGCCCCCGCAGGGGCCTCCGCCGCAGGGGCCGCCCCCCGGGTACGGCGCCCAGCAACCCGGCTACGGTGCGCAGCCCGGCTACCCGCCGCCCCCGGCCGGTGGCTACGGCCAACCCGCCGGCGGTCCCGGCGGATACCCGCCGCCGCCGGGCGATTACGGCGCACCGGGCGCCTACGGCGGTGGCGCGTACGGCGCTCCGACGGCCGAGCAGTTCTCCATCGGCGAGGCCTTCAGCTACGGCTGGAACCGCTACAAGGAGAACGCGTTGTCGTGGATCGTGGTGATCCTGATTTCGCTCGTCGTGTCCGGTGTCATCCAGTGGCTGGGCAACATCTCGTCCGACTACGGCCGGATCTTCTGGATCAGCGCCATCTTCGGCATCATCGCCACGATCATCGGCTACATCTTCCAGGGCGCCTATGCGCGTGGCGCGCTCGACGAGACGTCGGGTAGCAAGCCCGATATCGGCCGCTTCTTCAACGTCAACTTCGCCGCGGTCATCATCACCGCGTTCCTGGTGGGACTGGGCACCTTCATCGGCCTGATCCTGCTCATCATCCCGGGCATCGTCTTCGCGTTCCTCGCCTACTGGTCACTCACCTTCGTAGTGGACCGCGACATGGACCCCATCGAGGGCATCAAGGCCAGCTTCTCGGTGATCAGCAAGAACGCGGGCACCCTGTTCCTGCTGGCGTTGGCCGTCATCGGCCTCAACATCGTCGGTGCGCTGCTGTGCCTGGTGGGCCTGCTGGTGACCCTGCCGGTCACCATGATCGCCACGACCTACGCCTACCGGTTCTTCACCGGCGGCCAGGTCGCACCGTTGGCGTCGGCGGCCCCGATGGCCCCGCCGCCATATCCGCCGAATCAGCAGTACTGAGCGGCTTCGCTCGACGCAACGACCCGGTCACCTCACACCAGGTGGCCGGGTCGTTTCGCGTCTGCATGTCGCGTGTCCGGATGAATTCCGCCCGCAAGCCCGCCGAGTGCGGAACAATCGACACATGCTCGCGGAAATGCAAGACGAGGCCGAGGCATATCTTTCGGCCGGCGAGTACTCGCACGCGCTCGCCGAGTTCTCCGTGCTGCGAGAGATCCGGTCGCGACGCGAGGGACCGTACTCGGTGATGTACCTGTCCAACCTGCACGACTGTGTGCGGTGCATGTCGGAGTTGCAGTTGTGGGCCGATTCCACCCCGCTGTGCCGCGAACTCCATGGCAAGTATGTCCGCACCCACGGTCGTGGACAGTCGGACACGGTGGATGTCGCCAAGCACTGGGCATGGGCGCTCGTGCATCTGCACGACTATCCGCCGGCCGTGCAGCTGTATCTGACAACTGCGGACGCTTTGTGGGACAGTCACCCAGCGCAGGCACGGCGCCTGCTGGCGGCGGCGGTCGCCCACCGAACCGGCGTCGATCCGGCGGCGTCGATCCTCGATGCCACCGGACCCCACGTCGATCCGGTTCGGCTGGCACACGGCCCGGATGTCGAGGCCGCGATGACCCAGTTGATCGAGCGACTTCCCGCCGACGTCGAGGCCGCCCGCGCCGCGGTCACGATCGACGGCCTCGAGTTGGCCTGATTCTCAGAAGCTCGGCAGCCCGCGACTCAGACCAGCGGCTCCTCGATCTTCTTCGGCAGGGTCAGCAGCGTCACGACGCTGATCACGATGAGCATGATCGCCGCGATGATCAGGAAGGTGGCCAGGGCGAGGCCGGGGATCAGCATCATGACGATGCCGGCGATGATCGAGACGACACCGGACAGGATCAGCACCCACCGCGGCACGTGCTGGGACCCGGCGGACGCGCGGGCGAGGTCGGCGATTCCCTGGAAGATCCAGCCGATACCGATGAAGATCGCGAGGAAGACCAGCGATTCCTCGGGATTGAACACGGCGATGACGCCGGCGGCCAGGATCAGTGCACCGATGAGACCCAGGGCAAAGCGCCAACCGCCGGACAGCAACGTCGAGGCGAAGGCCTCGTAAAGCCGGAACAGTCCGGCCATGATCAGCGAGATCCCGAAGAGCACACCGATGATGAGCAGGGTCGCCTTCGGCCAGACGAGCGCAATGATCCCCAGGACGATGCCGACCACCGAGGTCGCAATCATCGTGGTGCGCACCGCGGCCACGAGTTCGTTGGGGATCTGCCGTGCGTAATCTGCAATTGTCATGGACGCAGGTTAGTACGCGCCGAATGGTTCGACACCACATTCTTGGGTCGAACAGAAGGGAAACTTCGTGTCGTCGATCGCATTCTTCTCCGTCGATTCCGGCGGCACCGATTCCACTGGACAGAGTCTTTTCCTGCCGACCCGGTATGCCGCGAGCCTGTGGGCTCCGGGCACTCTGAACGGTCCCGCGGTGTGTGCGTTGGCTGCCCGGGCGGCCGAACGTGACCACTCGGTGCCGGGCTTTCGACCGGCACGCTTCACCATCGATCTGTTCAAGGCCGCCCGCGACGTCCCCACCGCGACCCGTGGCCGCTTGCTACGCAACGGGGGCCGGATCAAGGTGGCCGAGGTCGACGTCGTGCAGTTCGTCGACGACACCGAGGTCACGGTTGCCCGCAGCACCACCGTGTTCGTCAAGGAGGCCGCCAATCCGCCCGGGGAGCGCTGGGAGCGGTCGCCGGAGATGATCGAGTTCCGGCCGCCCGAGACCGATTCCGACGATCCGCTGCCCTGGTTCGGCACCGCCACCGCCGACGGCACGATCGAGTGGAGCCAGGACATGGGCGCCCACCAGAACGCCCAACGCACGTGGCTGTGGACGCGCGCGGTGTCCACTGTGGTCGGCGAGCGGCCGTCATCGTTCGAGCGCTCGGTGATCAGCGGCGAATCGACCAGCCTGGTCTGCAATTGGGGTAGCGATGGCATCGCATTCATCAACTGTGATCTGACGGTCGCGCTCTCGCGTCTGCCGGTCGGGCCGCGCATCGGGGTCGAAGCGGCCAGCCATGTGGAAGTCGACGGGATCTCCACCAGCACCACGAATCTCTACGACAGCGACGGCCAGTTCGGCGTCGGCATGGTCACCGGCGTGAACAACTCGGCCGCCACCATCGACTTCACCGCCGTCGATACCGGGGGGCGGTACAGCGAGGCGTGAATTTCATTCGTTCGGGGGTCGATGTCACACTCCGGTGACGCTCAGGTCTTGATAAGGTCACCGCCATGACGCGGCTCACAGGACGGTGGCGCACAGCCCTGACGGTCACGGCACTCGCCGCCACACTGACCGCCGGCCTTGCGGCTACTCCGCAGGCCGAGGCGACCGATGTCGCCGCGGCCAACGGCCGGATCGTCGCCCGGCTCACCGGCCCCGGCTCAATCAACGACACATTCGGGCGTTTCAACATCGTCGGCACCGACCTGGGCGTCCTGTGGGACAACGGGCACGGCGAGATCATGGCCGCCTTCGGCGACACCCAGACATTCAACGGGTGGTCGCTGCTGTACGGCGAGTTGTGGTACTGGCGTTCCAATGTCCTGCTGCGCAGCACCGACCGATATCTGGGCGACGGAATGACCTTCACCGGTCACGCCGGACCACCCGGTCACGCCAAGCGTCTACTCAAACCCGACCTGCGCAAAGAGATCACCATCATCCCGACCGCCGGGGTGGCCGCGAACGGCAAGCAGTACATGAACGTCATGTCGGTCAAACACTGGGGACCGCCGGGGATCTGGTACACCAACTGGTCCGGCCTGGTGGTGTCGGGGAACAACGGGCAGAGTTGGCGCGCGGTCAACGCATTCCGCCCCAACGGCGGCGGAAACCACAAATTCCAGATGTCGGCGTACCTGAAGGTCGGTGACACGGTCTACACCTACGGCACCCCCGACGGCCGATGGGGTGCGGTGTACCTGGCCCGTGTGAAGGCCTCCGACATCGAACATCTCGGCAAGTACGAGTACTTCTCATGGGGCCGGTGGGTGCGCAACAACCCGGATTCGGCGACCCCGGTGATGGCGGCACCGACCGGCGAGTTGTCGGTCGCGTGGAATGAGTACCTCGGCAAGTTCATCTCGTTGGGCCAGAAGGATTCCGGTGTGGTGCTGCGGACCGCCGACCGGCCCGAGGGACCGTGGTCGTCGGGCGAACTCGTGGTCCCCGCCAACGACCCGTACTCGGGCTACGCCCCCTACATTCACCCGTGGTCGTCGGGCAGCAGCCTGTACTTCACCTACTCCATCTCCGCGGGGTATCAGGTCTATCTGATGCGCATCCCGTTGCGGAAACCCTGACCCGCCCCGCGGGTCGGTCCGGACTCCGATGCGTCACGTCCGGACCGACCCGTCACCGCATCACCGTCGCAGGATCGAGTTCATCTCGTCGATCTCGGCCTGCTGGGCGGACTTGACGCGCTTGGCGAGCTCCCGCGACGGACCGTTGACGCCGTCGGCGAGTTCGGTGTCGGCCATCGCGATCGCGCCCTCGTGATGCGCGATCATGCCTTCGAGCCACATCCGGTCGAAATCTGTGCCCTCCGCCTGTGACAACGCCGCCATCTGTTGCGGCGTCATCATGCCGGACATGTCGTGGCCGCCCGCGCCGTGAGCACCACTGTGACCGCCCATCTCGCCGGAGACGCCCCAGGAAGTCAGCCGCGCGGTCATCTCGTCGATCTCGGGTTTCTGGGCGGCCCTGATGCGGTCGGCCAGATCCCGCACCGCAGGTGTGGTGGTCCGGTCGGCCACCAGATCGGCCATCATGAGCGCCTGCATGTGATGCGGGATCATCTCCTGGTTGAAGGTGACGTCGGCGTCGTTGTGCCGGCTGTCCGACGACTCGGTCGCCGACTCGGCCGACGGCTCCATCGGCATCGTCGTCGTGGTGACGGCGGTGACCGACGACGGTGGCGCGGCGTCGTCGACGTCCGAACACGCGCCCAGCAGGGCCACGGCCGCCACGGCCGCGCCCACGAAAATCTGTCGTTTCATTGTCTTGGGATCCTCTGCAGAGTGAAGGGGCCGCGCTGCGGTCAGCGCAGGCGGAGATGTCGGCGGGCCGGACATACGGTCCGGCGCACGCCGATCAGCAGCGGATCACCTGCATTCGGAGATGGGTGGGCATGGCCCACGGCGGCGGCCGACCAGAGCGACCGACCAGGCGGGCATGAATCGACCGCAGCAGCGGCGGGATCGGGAATCCCCACGCCAGCACCAACACCGCGATCGCGATGACGACCGGGTCGTCGTTGCGCAGGAACATGCAGGGATGTTGGTGGGTGTCGCAGTCGCCGGCGTCATCCATCGTCGGTTCATCGAGTTGATGAGCCGCCGGGCCGATCGTCGTCGAACCGTGTGACGCCGACGGCGGGTGATGACCGCCGGCGGCGGTGCCCACGGCGATCACCGAATGCATCAGCAGGATCGACGCCGCGACCGCGAGCAGTAGCCCCACCCGCAGCTGCGTCGACGACGGGCGACGCAGGCGGGATCTCAACACGCAGCCGAGACTACCCAGAGACCGGTGAATCGGACTCGGCCGCCTCGGTGGTCGCCGCGGACTCGGCACCGGCCTGCTGCTCACGTTGCTTCTTGCGCGGGATCAACCACCTCCGGTCGACGACCTGCGCCACCAGGATCACGAAGCCCGCCAACGCCCAGCCCAGGATGATGTCGAAGACGTAGTGCTCGGCGGTGTAGACGAGGGTGAACGCCATCGCGACCGCGTAACCCATGAACAGCGTTCTGCCCAGGGCCTTGACCCGGGGCCACATGAACAGCGCGAGCAGCATCGTGAGACCAGCGTGCAACGACGGGATCGCCGCAACCAGGTTGGCCTTGCCCTGCCCCACCTCCACGAGGGTGGAGGCGGCGTGGATGTTGAGGAAATTCCAGCCGCGCGCCGAGATCCGTTCGACGTAGGGTTGCGCGTCCGGGTTGGACGGGGTGACCTCGCCGAGGATGCCGCCGTCGGCGACCGCGCCCTCGTACGCCATGCAGGTGGGTTCGCGGGGGTGGTCTGCGACCTGTTCTGCGGTGCATCGGGCCGCGGCCCACGGCGGTGCGGCCGGCACGAGGGTGTAGCCGACCAGGGCCAGGAACGTCGTGGCGACGAAACAGGCGGCGTACCGGCGCCATGCGGACCGGTCCCGCAGCCACAGCACCGCGGCGGCGGCGTACGGGACGATGAAATACGACATGTAGATGACGCTGGTGACGACTTCCCACCACGGCGGCTCGGGGGCCTTGATGTGGCTCTGCAGCCACACGGTCGGGTTGACACCGAACATCCACTGGTCGACGTCGACCGCCAGATGCCACTGGGTCGGCATGTCGACGATGCGCGCGACGTCGCGCGTCCAGTCGTAGAGCAGCAGGATCAGCGCGAAGGGAAGCCAATCGATGATGACGCTGATCGCCTTGCGACGACCGATCGACGCCGCGAGCATGCCCAGACACAGCAGGATGATCAAGCGGGTGCGGTCGAAGGCGAGTCCGTAGGCTACGAACTCGTAGATCATGAACACGACCCACGCGACGATCGCGATGCGCCGCACCATGGTGAGGTCACGTCGTCGCTGAGGCCCGGTGTCGACGGCCGCAGCCGCCGCGACGTCGTCGATCACCGGCTCGACGCCGCGGGTGCGCGACGTGGCGGCAGACCCGTCCGAGGCCGGACCGTCGTCGACCGCGTCGTCAATGCTCACTCGTGTTGGTCCTGCCCGCCCACGCCCGTCGAGCCGATCCCGACAGGGCTCCTGCACGTTACTTTCCGTAAGCCTAGTGATCACCTTCCGTTCGAGAGCCGGTAAACCGCCGTCAGAGTGCCGACAAGTCCCGGATTCACCCATATGCTGGTGATCGGCGTCACATCAACGGAGAGGAGAGCCGTGCCCGACCGCTACCTGCGCTACGGCGAACAGCGCTACATCATCACCAAGGAAGCCGAGTCCCGACTCAACCGCGCGCTCGACTCGGTCTACGCCGAGGGCAGCCGCGGCCACGAGTGGCTCAACCTCTACAACGGCACCGAGGCGCCGTGTCGCCTGCTGATAGCGACCGGGGTGCCCATCACGATCGAGACCGTCCCCGGTCTCGATGACTGAACCCGACGCGCGAACCGCGGCGTCGGAGGCGACCATTATCGTTGAGCCATGCGCATCGGAGCACACCTGCGTGAGGACGCCGACCCGTTGTCCACCGCCGACGAACTGGGCATCGACGTCTTTCAGATGTTCGTGACCGACCCGCAGAGCTGGAAGAAACCGCAACCACGCCCGGACGCCGAGGCGATCCGCGACTCCGCGATCGACGTGGTGGTGCATTCGAGCTATCAGATCAACGTCGCGAGCCTCAACAACCGCTTGCGGATGCCGTCGCGCAAGGCGGTCGAACAGCAAGCCGCCGCCGCTGCCGACCTCGGCGCCTTCGGTCTCGTCGTGCATGGCGGACACCTGCGTGACGGCGAGGACGCCAAGGAGGGATTCGCCAACTGGCGCAAACTCTTCGATCGTCAGGTCGACAAGGGCGGCTTCGGTGTACCGATCCTGATCGAGAACACCGCCGGCGGCGATCACGCGATGGCCCGCACCCTGGAGGCCATCGACCGGCTATGGGAATCGGTGGGCGATTTCGAGCAGGCCGGATTCTGTCTCGACACCTGCCACGCGTGGGCGGGCGGCGAGGACCTCGTGGGTCTGGTCGAACGCGTGAAAGCGATCACCGGGCGCATCGACCTCGTCCATCTCAACAATTCCCGCGACGAGTTCGACTCGGGTCGCGACCGCCACGCCAACCTCGCCGGCGGCCACATCGATCCCGACGTCCTCGTTGCGGTCGCCGCCGCCGCCGACGCCCCGGTCATCCTCGAGACCCCGGCCGACGGCATCCCCGACGACCTGACGCTCCTCCGCGACGCCCTCTGACCGACCCGTTCCGGCTCGTCCCCCGGGTATCGCTTCATCCCCCGGTTGCCGCTGGGGGATGAAGCGATACCCGGGGGACGAACCGTCGGGACACGCGCACGCTTGCTCGAGTTAGCGCAGATCACAGACCGATCAATTGCTCCGTGCCGCGGATGACGCTATTCTGTAGTTACCGGCGAGTAACTTAGCTTCTGCCGATCGTGCTTCACCACACGCGTAGCCCACACCGCCAGTCAGATAAGGAACCTCCATGGGCCATTACAAGAGCAACATCCGCGACCTGCACTTCAACCTCTTCGAGTTGTTCGACCTCGACAAGGTGCTCGAAGAAGGCGACTTCGGCGATCTCGATCACGAGACCGCCGTGGACATGCTCCGTGAGGTCAAGGCGCTGGCCGAGGGACCGATCGCCGAATCGTTCACCGACGCCGACCGCAACCCGCCGGTGTTCGACCCGGAGACCCACAGCGTCACCATCCCCGAGAGCTTCACCAAGTCCTACAACGCACTCATCGAGGGCGGCTGGGACAAGATCGGTATCGAGGAAGAACTCGGCGGCCTGCCCGCACCGCGTTCGCTGTACTGGGCCATCGGCGAGATGATCCTGGGCGCCAACCCGCCGGTCTTCATGTACGCCGCCGGCTCGGGCTTCGCCAACATCTTCTTCAACAACGGCACCGAAGAGCAGAAGAAGTGGGCCGCCATCTGCTCGGAGCGCGGCTGGGGCGCCACCATGGTGCTCACCGAGCCCGACGCCGGTTCCGACGTGGGCGCCGCCCGCACCAAGGCCGTCAAGCAGGAAGACGGCACCTGGCACATCGACGGCGTGAAGCGCTTCATCACCTCCGCCGACCAGGACATGACCGAGAACATCTTCCACCTGGTTCTCGCCCGCCCCGAAGGCGCCAAGCCCGGCACCAAGGGACTGTCGCTGTTCTTCGTGCCGAAGTTCCACTTCGACCACGAGACCGGTGAGCTCGGTGAGCGCAACGGCGTCTTCGTCACGAACGTCGAGCACAAGATGGGCATCAAGGCCTCGGCCACCTGTGAGCTGAGCTTCGGCCAGCATGGCACCCCGGCCGTCGGCTGGCTCGTCGGCGAGGTGCACGACGGTATCGCGCAGATGTTCGACGTCATCGAGCACGCCCGAATGATGGTGGGCACCAAGGCCATCTCGACACTGTCGACCGGCTACCTCAACGCCCTCGATTACGCCAAGGAGCGGGTGCAGGGCGCGGATCTGACCCAGATGACCGACAAGACCGCCCCGCGTGTCACCATCACCCATCACCCGGACGTGCGTCGTTCGCTGATGACCCAGAAGGCATACGCCGAGGGCCTGCGCGCGGTATACCTCTACACCGCGTCGCACCAGGATGCCGCTGCGGCACAGATCGTTTCCGGCGCGAGCCCCGAGTTGGCCCACAAGGTCAACGACCTGCTGCTGCCGATCGTCAAGGGCGTCGGCTCCGAGCGCGCCTACGGCATCCTCGGCCACGAGTCGCTGCAGACCCTCGGTGGTTCCGGCTTCCTGCAGGACTACCCGATCGAGCAGTACATCCGTGACTCGAAGATCGACTCGCTCTACGAGGGCACCACGGCCATCCAGGCGCAGGACTTCTTCTTCCGCAAGATCATCCGCGACAAGGGCCAGGCCTTCTCCCACGTCGCCGGCGAGATCGCCAAGTTCCTCGACGCCGAGGGCGGCAACGGTCGGCTGAAGTCCGAGCGCGCGCTGCTCAAGACCGCGATGGACGATGTGCAGACCATGACCGCCACCCTCACCGGGTACCTCATGAACGCACAGGAGGACCCGAAGGAGCTGTACAAGGTCGGTCTCGGTTCGGTGCGGTTCCTGCTGTCGGTCGGCGACCTGCTCATCGGTTGGCTACTGCTGCGTCAAGCCGAGGTCGCGCTGGCCGCACTGGATTCCGGCGCCTCCGCCGAGGACAAGCCGTTCTACGAGGGCAAGGTCGCCGTGGCGAGCTTCTTCGCGAAGAACATGCTGCCCGAGCTGACGACCGCCCGTGTCAACATCGAGAACATCGACGCCGAGATCATGGAGGTCGACGAGGCGGTCTTCTGAACCACTCGCTGATCACCTGACACAGTTCGTCCCCCGGGTAACTTCCCCGGGGGACGAACTGTTTTCGGCGTACGGGCACCGTCGTCGGAGTAATCTGCTTCGTAACACACCGCCACGAGAGGATCAGCGATGTTCGCTGCGCTCGCCCGTGTGGTCGTCGGCCATCCCTGGCGGGTGGTCGGCGTGTGGATCGTCGCTGCGCTGGCGATCATCCTGTTCTCCCCCAACTTGTCCGACCACACCACCGGCAACCAACAGGACTTCCTGCCGTCTTCTTTCGAGTCGGTGACCGCCCAGAACATCGGCGAAAGCGAGTTCCCGGCCACCGCCGGTGCCACCGGGACACTCGTGGTCTCCCGTCGCGACGGCGGCGCGCTGACGCCCACCGATCAGCAGACGGCGTTGGGCCTGGCCACCACCCTGCAGAACGACAACATCGCCGGAGTCGGCGCCGTATCGGCTGGGCCGCAATCGGTCTCGCCCGACGACAAGGTGGTCGCCATTCAGGTGGCGTTCACCGGACAGCCGGGCGAGCCGCAGGTGAACGACGCCGTGCCGGCGGTGCGCGAAGCAGCGTCGTCGGCGTTGCAGAACACCGATCTCACCTCCGGCCTCACCGGCAACGCGGCGATCCTGGTGGACAGCAACACCGCCTACGACGACGCCGAACGCATCATCTCGATCGCCACCGTCATCGTCATCCTGGCCACCCTGGGCATCCTGTTCCGCAGCCCACTGATCGCCGTCCTGCCGGTGTTCGTCATCGGCGTCGTCTTCCTCGCTGTTCGCGGCGCAACCGCGTGGGCCACCCAGATCTTCGACTTCGAGGTGAGCACCACTCTCGACGCCATCCTGGTGGTGGTGCTCTTCGGCGTCGGCACCGACTACACCGTCTTCCTGCTGTTCCGGTATCGCGAACAGATGCGCGCCGGCGCCGATCGGCTCGACGGCCTCGCGCCGCGACGGGGGCCGTCGGCCGCGTGATCGCGTCCTCGGCGCTGACGGTCATCGGCGCGTTCGCCGCGCTGTTCTTCGCGCGACTCGGCTCGCTGAACTCCTTGGCCCCGGGGTTGATCATCGCGGTCGCCATCATGCTGATCACCGCCCTCACTCTGATCCCGGCAGTGATCTCGATCCTCTCGAAGGCCATGTTCTGGCCGGTCGGCCCGGGACACGAGCCGCAGCGATCAGCTTTCGCCGCCCTCGGGCGCAGTGTCGCGTATCGCCCGGTGATCACGGCCGCGGCCATCGGGGTCACCCTCATCGTGCTCGCGGTGTTCAGCTCGGGCTACAAGGCGACCTACGACACTCTCGGCGAGATGCCCTCGGACACACCGTCACAACAAGCATTCGACACCCTCGCCGCGTCGATGCCGCCGGGCGACCTGAGTCCCACCCAGGTCTACGTGAAGGCCAACGGCCCCATCCCGCAGAACGAATTGGCCGCACTGACAACGAATCTGGAGGGCGTGGCCGGTGTCGCCGCAGTGACGCCACCACGGGTCAGCCAGGACGGCACGGCTGCGGTCGTCAACGTCGTACTGGACACCTCACCGTTCTCCACCCAAGCCCTCGACACGATCGACGATTCACTACGCCCGGTCGCGCATTCCTCGGTCCCCGGCGCAGTGGTCGCCGTGGGCGGACAAACCGCCACACTGGCCGACGTACGTTCCCAGTTGCATTCCGACACCCGCCACGTGTTCCCGGTCGCCGTGGTGATCGTGTGGATCATCTTGGGCGCGCTGTTACTGGCCGTCCTCGCCCCGGTGAATCTGATCGTCAGCGTCTTCGTCACCTTCGCCGCGACCCTCGGCACCCTGGTGATCGTGTTCCAGTATCTGCTCGACTATGTCGGCATCGACTTCTCGACACCGATCGTGCTCTACCTGTTCGTGGTGGCCATCGGCACCGACTACAACATCCTGATGGCCGAACGCGTTCGGGAAGCCTTCGTGGGTGGTGAAACACCTCGCGACGCAGCGCAACTCGCGATCACGAAGAACGGCCAGACCGCAGCGGCGGCCGGCGTGATCCTCGCGTTGACCTTCGCCTCGCTCACGCTGACCGGGTTGAAGAATCTCGCGGAGTTGGGTGCCGGCGTCGCCATCGGGGTGGTGCTGGCGTCGTGTGTGATGGCCCCGATGCTGGTGCCGGCATTGTCGGTGATCGAGCGCAGCGCGTTGGTGGCCGACGCGCCAGTCGGCGACCGGGACCGAGGCGGGCCGCCCCTTCGACGACGCGCACCCATCACGCTGACGCGCATGTCGCGACGTGCGCGGTCACGCGACGGGTGCGCGGATGATCTGAAAGGCGGCCTCTCACAGCAGCTTCAGCCGGACTCCCAGCGCGCGGTAGATCGGTTCGGCACGACGGTCCAGGCTCAGCAGGGTGAGGTTCGCGTGTGCGGCTGCTGCTCCGACGAGTCCGTCGTACACCGCGCCACCCGAGATACCGACCGCCGCGAACCGCTCGACGAGTTCGGCCGTGTGATGCGGGCTCAGGTGACACCGGTGCGGGAAGTTCGTCGTGATCAACCGGGCAGCGGCGCGTGCGGTCAATCGCTGCGGCGCCGGCAGGCGGGTGAGCACCGAGTACATCTCGAACGCCGCGTGACCGCTGAGACCCAGCGTTGTTCCCTTCACCTCCGCACGGACGTCGGAGTGCCCTCCCTGCTCCGGACGCACCAGCGCGATCGCGGCACTCGTGTCCAGCAGGAGGACCTCAGCGTTGGTCGCCAAGGCGCAGTTCTCGAATGTCGTCGACCGATAGGTGCGCGCCGCCCTCCGGCAGCATCAGCATTCCTTCGTCATCGACGAGCTCATCGGTGGCCACCGGTTCCAGGACCAACCCGCTACCCGCAACGGTGATCTCGATCTCCCCAGGGATCAAACCGACCCGGTCGCGCAGTTCCTTGGGCACCACCACCCGGCCGGCACGATCGATGGTCGTTCTCATACCATGACGCTACCACTGAAATGGCAGCGAGCAGCGGCTTCACAACAGCGCGCACCCGCCCGGCAACCGCGCGCGTCTCGACGTGCGCGCGGGCCGAACGGGTGCGCGTGAGTGTGTGTCGCAGCCCTACTTCGGAGGCATCCGGATGCCGCCGTCGACGCGGATCACCTCGGCATTCATGTAGGAGTTGGTGACCAGCTCGATCACCATCGAGGCGAGTTCGTCGGGCTTGCCCAGGCGGTGCGGGAACAGCACGGACTCGCCCAGCTTCGCCTTGAAGGCCTCGGCGGCTTCGCCCTCACCGTAGATCGGGGTGTCGATCAGGCCGGGCGCGATGGTGTTGACGCGCACACCGACGGCCGCGAGGTCACGCGCAACCGGCAGGGTCATGCCGACCACGCCACCCTTGGACGACGAGTACGACGCCTGACCGATCTGACCGTCGAACGCGGCGACCGACGCCATGTTGACGATGGCACCGCGCTCGCCGGACTCCAGCGGGTCGTTTTTGCTCATCGCGGTGGCGGCCAGACGGCAGGCGTCGAAGGTGCCGATCAGGTTGATGGCGATGACCTTCTTGTACGCATCCAGGTCGTGCGCCGACGAGAACTCGCCGTCGCGGCCGATGGTGCGCTGCGCCCAACCGATACCGGCCGAGTTCACCAGCGCACGCAGCGGGCCGAGCTCGGTGGCCTTGTTCACAGCCGCCTCGATCTGCGCGGTGTCGGTCACGTCGACGCGCACGAACGCACCGCCGACCTCCTTGGCGAGGGCCTCACCCTTGTCGGCCTGCAGGTCGGCGACGACGACCTTGGCTCCCTTGGCCGCCAACTGGCGAACCGCGGCCTCGCCGATACCCGACGCGCCGCCCGTGACGATTGCACTTGCTCCATTGATATCCACGTTGCGGAGCCTATCGAGCGTTACATCGCTCGGTCTAGTGTCCCGCGCCGGAAATTCGTTTCATGAGTTCGGCGGTCCAGGTGGATGCATCGCGAGGCGGCGGAGGAAGCAGGTACTGGATGTACCTCCGACGACGCCAACGAAGCGAGGCGCCGCCTGGGCGTCGAAATCATCAACGAATTTCCGGCGCGGGACACCAGAGGGGGCGCGGGTTTATCTCAAACGCAGGCGACGTTCGGCGCCGGATCGTATTTCACCGTGCGGGTGTTGCGACTGATCTCGGCGCCGGACGCGGCGTCGCTGATGATGCGGGTGTTCGACGTGGTGAACCCGCGGCTGCCGGTGGAGGCTATGCAGTTGTCGCCTTTGGGCAGCTTCAACGACGGCGGGTCGGTGTAGGCGTACCGCTCGCCCGTGATCGATTCGACATCGACGGTGGTGGTGCTCCACATTCGGACCGTGACGTCGGACGGTGACCAACCGGTCTCGATGTAGATGCCGTGCTTGGTGTTGTTGCGAAACACCAGGTCGATGGCGCCTTCGAAAACGGTGGCCTCGCGAGCTTCGGGATAACGGGAGATGTAGTAGCTGTGCTCGGTGTGTGCCACATCCTCGAGACCGGCGAAATAGGCTGCGTTGTAAAGCGTGGTCGCGAACTGGGAGATGCCGCCGCCGACCGCTTTGTCGGCGTGCCCGTCGTCGATGATCGTCGACGTGACATAGCCCTGCGCGGTGCCGCGCGGCCCGGTGTAGCCGTTCAGCGAGAACTTCTCGCCGGGCATGACCAGTGCGCCGTCGACCTCGGCGGCGACGAGGCGGATGTTCTCGCCGGATGCGCTGGAGAACCCCGAGGTGGTGAACTCGCTGACCACTTCACGCACGCCGAGTCCGCGTGCCTGCCGGGTGGTCAACTGTGGCTTCACCGGTGCATA
This sequence comes from Gordonia sp. Z-3, assembly GCF_036233855.1. Classification (NCBI taxonomy): domain Bacteria; kingdom Bacillati; phylum Actinomycetota; class Actinomycetes; order Mycobacteriales; family Gordoniaceae; genus Gordonia; species Gordonia sp. Z-3. The sequence continues at coordinate 126,948 of NZ_JAZARS010000011.1, read as the reverse complement.
GGCGACCTCGACCACCCGCGAGTCTGACGCGTCTGCGCCGGTCGCGGTCGCCGCGGTGGAGGCCACGGTCTTGTCCCAGTCGACGCGCGAACCGTCGCGCGACGGCACCACGGTGGGACTGCCGCTGCTCAGTGAGAATGTGGCGTCCACGGCTTTTCGTTCGGTCTCGGCGAGCTCGGGCCGCAACATCTCGGCGCTGCGTTTGGGGTCGATCTCGGGTTGCAGTCCGCCACGCCCGTCCGCGACGAATGTCAGCACCGAGCCGAGCTGGGCCGGCGTGACCCGTACTGACACGTCGTCGGCACCATCGAGGGTGACCGGCGCAGCCACCGCGCGGGTGGCAGCACCGGCGACCGTCTGACGGACCACCTCGGCCGACACGGACGGATCGAAGTCCTCTGTGGGCAGGTCGATGGGTTTGTCGTCAAGCCATTCGGTGACCAGCGTCGTCGCCGCCGCATCGCGGGCCACGCGCTTGCCGGCGGCGGGCATGTCTGCGACCGGGGCGGGCACGTCGTCGGTCACCTCGTAGTGCACCCCGCCTTCGACGGCGGCCTTCTCCAGTTCGGGGCGCAGGTCGTCGAGCGTGGCGTCGAAGACCGCGCGGTCGATGGTCACGACCGGTTCCACGGTGTGGGTGCGCCCGAGAATCGCCATCAGCCTGGGCAGCGGACTGCGGGGCTGCTCCATCAATCGGGCTTTGGTGGCCGCGGCGTCGAAGTAGAGGCCGAGATCGTCGGGCGCGACGGTGGCCGATCCGGAATCGGTGTGCAGTCGCACCCGGTGATTCGCTCGTTCGGACAGTCGGTCGACAACTGCCTGGGCCTGCGCATCGGCGAGATTGCCCGCCGGAATGCCGGCGACCACGGCACCGCGCGCGGTGGTGTCATCGGTGAGGACGAGGTCGGTCGCGAGGACGATGCCGAGTGTGGCGGCGATGCCGACCGCGACACGCACCACCGCAAGCACGGCCGGATGTGTGTTCACGGAGACAACCATAAGGAAACGTTGATGGATACGCCGCGTCGAGTGTTCGACTGTCGGGCGCCCCACAAAGTAGGCGCCCCGACCGAGCTGCCGGGTCGGGGGTCTGGCAGCTCAGCCGGAGCTACTCGTATATCTACGCTACTTCGCGCGGCGTTACAGCTTTCCGAGAACTTTTCTTCGGCGAGTGTGACCGGATCGTTGCGCAGGCCTCAATCCGGTCACATCTGCGCTGGTCAGCCCTCGACTATGGCCGTGACGCCCTGGCCGCCGGCCGCGCAGATCGAGACGAGCGCGCGACCACCGCCGTTCTCGCGGATCGTCTTGGCCGCCTGCGCGATGATCCGTCCTCCGGTTGCGGCGAACGGGTGACCGGCGGCCAGCGAGGAGCCGTGCACGTTCAGCTTGGCGCGGTCGATCGCTCCGAGCGCGTTGTCGAGGCCCAGACGCTCCTTGCAGTACTCCTCGGACTCCCACGCCGCGAGGGTGGCCAGCACGACGCTGGCGAAGGCCTCGTGGATCTCGTAGAAGTCGAAATCCTGCAGGGTCAGCCCGTTGCGCTCGAGCAGCCGGGGCACCGCGTAGGTGGGGGCCATCAGCAGACCGTCCGGGCCGTTGACGTAGTCGACGGCCGCGGTCTCGCTGTCGACGAGGTAGGCCTGCACCGGCAGCCCCTTGGCCTCGGCCCATTCGTCGGTGCCCAGCAGCACCGTCGACGCACCGTCGGTCAGCGGGGTGGAGTTGCCCGCGGTCATCGTCGCGTCACCCAACGAGACACCAAAGACCGGCTTGAGCTTGGCGAGCTTCTCCGCGGTGGAATCGCCCCGCAGGTTCTGGTCGCGGGTCAGTCCCAGGAACGGGGTGATCAGGTCGTCGAAGAAGCCGGCATCGTAGGCGGCCGCCATGTTCTGGTGGCTGGCCGCAGCGAGCGCGTCCTGGTCGGCACGCTTGATGCCGAACTCCTTGGCGGTGATGGCGGCGTGCTCCCCCATCGACATGCCGGTGCGCGGTTCACCGTTGCGCGGGATCTCGATGCCCAGTTTCGGCAGCAGCTTCAACGCGTTGAGCAGCTGATCTTTGGTACTGCGTGACCGGTTGACCTGGAGCATCTGCCGCCGCATCGACTCCGAGACACCGATCGGCGCGTCGGAGGTGGTGTCCACGCCGCCGCCCACGGCGACGTCGTAGCGGCCGGCCGCGATGCCGTCGGCCACCGCGACGATGGCCTGCAGGCCGGTGCCGCAGGCCTGCTGGATGTCGAAGGCGGGCGTGTAGGGCGACAGCGCCGACCCGAGGACGCATTCGCGCATGAGATTGAAATCACGTGAATGCTTGAGGACGGCGCCGCCGGCGACCATGCCGAGACGCTCCCCCTGGAGGCTGTAGCGGCTCACCAGGCCATCGAGAGCTGCGGTGAACATCTCCTGATTGCTGACCTCGGCGTAGGTTTTGTCCTGGCGGGCGAACGGAATCCGGTTGCCGCCGAGGATCGCGACCGGGCGCTGAGTGCGGGTCTTGGGTGTCTGAGCCACTTCGATCTCCCAGGGGGTGTAGTTCGATGTCTGTACAGTATTCTTACTCATGAGTAAGTTAGTTGTCGAACGTCGCTTTGCGTGAGCGTCGTCGCACACGGACTTCACCCAACCCGATCTGCCGTAGAAGCACAGAGGAGATCTCCCGTGGCAGCCACTGGCCTGTACTCGAATTTCGTCCATTCCGCACCCGGCTCGTTCCTCGCGAAGCAGGCCGGCCTGCCCGTCCCGCCGACGCTGCGCCGCTACAAGCCATCGGAGCCGCCGCTGCCCGGCCCGGTGCTGCTGGGTGGATCGGGCCGGCTCGTCGAGCCGCTGCGCGAGATGTTGTCGGCACCCGACTACACCCTCATCCAGAACGCCACGTCCGGCCGCAGCGCCGACAAGTACGGCGCGCTGGTGTTCGACGCCACCGGCATCACCTCGCCGTCGGAGTTGCGTCAGCTGTTCGAGTTCTTCGGACCGCAGATGCGTTCGCTGGCGCCCAGCGCGCGACTGCTGGTGCTGGGCACCACCCCGGAGCTCGTGTCCGACCCCAACGAGCACGTCGCCCAGCGCGCGCTCGAGGGCTTCACACGCTCGGTCGGTAAGGAGCTACAGAAGGGCGCGACGGTCCAGCTCGTCTACGTCTCCCCCGACGCCAAGACCGGTCTCACCGGCCTGGAGTCGACGGTGCGGTTCGTGCTGTCGGCGAAGTCGGCGTTCGTCGACGCACAGGTCATCAGGGTCGGCGACGCCGATGCGACCGCACCGAAAGACTGGGATCGTCCACTCGAGGGCAAGGTGGCCGTGGTGACCGGCGCCGCCCGCGGCATCGGCGCCACCATCGCCGAGGTCCTCTCCCGGGACGGCGCCCACGTCATCTGCGCCGACATCCCGGCCGCCGGTGAGGCGCTCGCCGAGACCGCCAACAAGGTCAAGGGCACCTCGTTCCCGCTGGATGTCAGCGCCGACGACGCCGGCGCGAAGCTCGCCGAGCACGCGCTCGAACGTCACGGCGGTATCGACATCATCGTCAACAACGCCGGCATCACCCGCGACAAGCTGCTCGCCAACATGGATGCCGCGCGCTGGGACTCGGTGATCGCGGTCAACCTCATCGCGCCGCAGCAGCTCGTGAACGGACTGATCGAGAAGGGCGCCCTGAAGGAGGGCGGCGCCGTGATCGACGTGTCGTCGATCGCCGGCATCGCCGGCAACCGCGGCCAGACCAACTACGGCGCCTCGAAGGCCGGCGTGATCGGCCTGGTCGACACCTACGCGCCGATCCTCGCCGAGAAGGGCGTCACCATCAATGCGGTCGCCCCGGGCTTCATCGAGACCAAGATGACCGCCGCGATTCCCGTCGCGACCCGCGAGGCCGGCCGCCTGATGAGCTCGCTCCAGCAGGGTGGGCAGACCGTCGACGTCGCCGAAACCGTGGCGTACTTCGCCAACCCGGCGTCGAGCGCCATCACCGGCAACGTGGTCCGCGTGTGCGGCCAGGGATTCCTGGGGGCCTGATGGCCAAGACGATCACACTGTCCAGCGCGCCGGGCACCGCCGAGGTCTACTCGAAAGCCGTCGGTGCGATGCTCCCGGTCATCGGCAAGCCCGCCAAGGTGCGGGCCGACGCCGTCATCCCCGACCGCCACTATCGGTTGGAGAACGTACGGGTGAATCCGGAGCAGCTGCACGCCTACACCCGGGTCACCGGCCAGCGATTCGGTTCGACACTGCCGATCACCTACCCGTTCGTATTGCAGTTCCCGCTTGCCATGAAGGTGATGACCGACGGCGACTTCCCTTTCGGCGCAGTCGGTTCGGTGCATCTGGAGAACTCGATCCACCGGGCTCGTCCGATCGGTGTCGACGAACCGCTGACCATCGACACCCATGCGGAGAACCTGCGCGAGCACCGCAAGGGACTGTTGATCGACATGATCTCGGAGATCCGGGTGGGCGCCGAGCTGGTCACCACCCAGACCGCGACGTTTCTCAAGCAGCAGCGGACCAGCCTGTCCGACGAGCCGCGCGGCCCGGAGCCCAAGCAGTACGCTCCTCCACCGCCGGATTCGATCCTGTCGGTGGACCTCGGGCGCATCCGTCAGTACGCCGAGGCCTCAGGCGATCGCAACCCCATCCACATGGGCAACCTGACCGCGAAGGCGTTCGGCTTTCCGAAGGCCATCGCGCATGGCATGTGGAGTGCCGCCGCCGCGGTGGCCAACGTCGAGGCGCAGCTGCCCGACGACGTCACCTACACGGTGCGCTTCGGCAAGCCGATCCTGTTGCCCGCCAAGGTGAACCTGTACACGCGGCGCATCGATGGAAATGGCAACTTCGACATCTCGGTCCTCGACCGCCGCAAGGGTGCCCCGCACCTGACCGCGACCACCCGCGGCGCATAGCGAGACACCTCACCAAGTCTCACCTCGGCGTACGCCGAGGGCGGAACTGTGCGGCCTTAGTCGACGCCGACGTCGGCGGTGCCGACCCCCTTCAGACCGCGCCAGGTGATGCCGACGAGTAGGTCGGTGGCGGTCTCGAGGTCCACGTCGCCTTCGGTGATGCGGTCGGCGACAGCCTCACCGGCACCAACCAGGGCGACGGCGGTGAGTTCGAAGTCGATGTCGCGGGCACCCTCGACGGTGGTGCCGGTGCGGATGAGTTCGGTGACCATTTCGGTGACGCGTTTGCGGCTGTCGACGACAAAATGCGAGAACGTCTGAGTGCCGACGGCGACGCGGTAGAGCACCTTCCACGACTGCCGGTGCTCGTCGACGAAGCGCAGGAATTCCTTGACGACGGTGTAGGCCTGTTCGCGCTGGCGCAGCGACGGGTCGAAGCCGACGCTCATGGCCTCGATGAAGCGAGTGGATTCGCGTTCGATGCAGGCGCTGAACAGCTCGTCCTTGGATCCGTAGTACAGGTACAGCATCGGCTTACTGATCTCCGCCTCGGCGGCGATGGAATCCATCGACGCCTCGCGGTAGCCGTTCTCGGAGAACACCTTGACCGCGGCATCGAGCATCTGCTGTTCCCGCACCGCACGGGGCAACCGCTTGGTACCGCCGGCCATCACCACTCCTCACCACTAGCCCAGATCGCGCGTCGACGCGTTCGGACCATCTTACCCGGGGGTAAGTTCAGCGGTAGCCGACCTCGCGAATTGCGGCCAGGAGTTCCGAGCGGGAACCTGCGTCGAGCCGCCTCCGGATGTTGGCGACATGATGCTCGACGGTCTTCGCCGAGATGAACAGACGCTCACCGATCTCCCGGTAGGTGTATCCCGCCAGCAGCTCACGCGCAACTTCGGCTTCTCGCTCGGTGAGCGGACCGTCGACGACGTGGGCCGGCGCCGACACCGCGGCCGGCACCCCGGGCATGGATGTCTCGCTCCACTGCCAGGCACGATGCCACGCCGTGCCGGAGCCGAGCGCGCCCAGCAGATCGTCGATCGCAGCACACTGGCGGTGCAATCGGTCGGCGTCGTCGAGGCGGGCGGCACTGCGCCGGCATTCGTCGACGACGATCAGGTCGTGCAGACTCACCTGCATCGTCGACACCGACGGCGCCACCCGCTGCCACCGCGAGGCGAGCGCATCGCGATCATCGGCCCGACGCGCGGCGCCGAGTCCCGCGACGACCGCCCGCAGCCGGGTCGCCGGTGTCAGGTCGTCGAGGTGCGCGGCCGACCCATCGGTGCCGTCGGCCAGCACCGACAGCCATGACCGCAGCACGTCGCGGTCGCCGGGCGACACGGCCTCGACACCCTCGACCAGTGCTCGCGCACCGTCGAGTTCGCCGCGGCAGAGGGCCAGCGCGAACACCGGCCACACGCACGGCCGCAGCGACTCGGCATCCCCGACCGCCGACCAGGCCGCGATCACCGCGTCGCAGGAAGTGCCCCCGTCGCCTGCGTCGAGCAGATAGCCGATGACGGTGTCCTCGGCATGCCGCAGCGTCGACGGTGGTCCGGTGCCGGCGGCGCGCACGGTGTCGGCCCCGCCCCGGTCCCCGACGCCGAGCAGCGCGGTCACCGCAGCGGCGCGATGCACTCCGAGGTGCTCGGTACCCAACCAACCGAACAGCTCGGCGGCATGGCCCGGACGCCCGGCCGCGGTGGCGACCTCGGCGGCCACGGCGACGGTGTCGGCAACCTCCGACCCCGGCTCGCAGCCGGACTGCAGCACCTCGTCGAGCAACGCGGCCGCCCCGACCACGTCGCCGGTGTCGAGGATCAGTCGCGCGCGATGCGGACGCAGCATCGTCGGCGCTCCCCCACCCCGTTCGGCGGTCGCCAACAGCGCCGCGGCACGCTCGGGTGGCGCCTCGTCAGCGGCCGCACGCAGAGTGTCGACGATGACCGTGCCGGTGAGGCCGGCCTCCACGGCGCGGACCGCATCGTCGGCGGTCAGGTTGCCGGTGTCCAGGACGGTCTGCGCGACCCGTCGGCGCAGCACACCGAGACGCACCTCGCCGACGACGGCCCGCAGCGTGTCGATCAGTTCGGGCAGTGGCCGGTCACAGGCCCCCAGCAGGCCGGTGCCGCGGGCACGGTCGACGGCATCCCCGGCATCGCGCGGTTCGAGCTCCAGGATCGTCGACACCGAGTGTGGATCGAGTGCGGCGCCCACAGCGGCCACCGCCAGCACGTCGAGCGCGTCGTCGTCGAGGTCACCGAGCAGCTGGTGATGCCAGTCGCGGGCGATGCGGGTCGCGACGGCGACCGGGTCGAGTTCGGTGAGCGCATCGGGGTCCTCGATGTCCTCGCCACGCACGGCCTCGAGCGCGACGTCGATCAGGGCGCTCGCGCCGCAGCACCGTCGACGGATGTGGGAGGCCTCGGTCGGGGTGAGGGACACGCCGAGTTCGACGGCCCGGTCGATCACGTCGCCGGTGGACATCGCGGGTCGTTCGAGTTCCATCCCGCTGCGTCGGGCCCGTGCGATGAGGGCGGGGAGCTCTCGGCCGCGGCGACGTTTCTGGGTGGCGCCGACAAGAGCGATCTGTCCGCGCTCGAGGCGTGCGGCGAGGTCTGCCACCACGTCGCTCGGCCAGGCGTGCAGGTCGTCGGCGATCACCACCGGGCGTGTGCCGGCGTTCGGGGACGCACCAGCGGGTCCCACCACGACGTGCGCGCCCGCGTCCCGCAGGCGGTGCTCGACCGTCGCCAGCAGTCCTGATCGGCCGGTGCCGGGCGGACCGACGATGAGCGCACAGTCTCCGGCACCGCTACCGAGCCGTTCGACGACGTCGTCGATCCAATCGCGGGCCGCGGTCGCCGACCGCCGGTGTGCCGCATCTGCCGTCTCCACCGACATCGGCGCTACCGGCCGAGGCACAGCAGGTCGGTGACACCGCACACGGTGTCGCCGGCGCCGCCGACGATCTCGCCGGGCAGCTGGGTCAACCCGCCACCGCCGGAGCCACCGCCATTACCGCCACCGCCGGAACCGCCGCCGGTCCCCGAGTCCGCCGGGAACTCTGGTGGCGGGCTCGGCGCGGGCGGGTTGGGGCTGGGATTCTGACTACCCGGAGAACCGGTCCCCGGAGCCTGGGTGCCAGGGGTCTGAGTGCCCGGGGCCTGGGTACCGGGCACTTGAGTGCCCGGAGCCTGGGTTCGAGGGGCCTGCGTGCCCGGCGCCTGAGTGCCCGGCGCGGTGGGCGTGCCCGGCTGATCGGCCGCGGTGGTGCCCGGCGCCGTCGTGGTGGCACCCGACGCACCGTTGCGACTCTCGAGTTGTTCGGCCTGCAGCCCGGTCGTGCCGCCGGCCGGTGATGTCCGACTCGATGGTCCCTCGGTGACCGCGGCCCCGGCCGGCGCGGGTGTGGCCGGTTCCGAATGCCCGACGAGGCCGGTACCCACCGACAGCCCGGTAGCGGTGATGACGGCCAGCACCGCGGTGCCGACGGCCACCAACGTGCCTCGTCGACGGCGACTGAGCCGGGGTTCGGGTTCGCCGACCGGCAGTGCCGGCGCCGGGATGATGCCGCGCACCGGCGGCTCGGCCGGTTGCACCGCGGTCGCGGCGGCGTCGACCGGCAGGACGGCGGTGGACTCCGCCGACACGCGGGATTCCAACAGGATGGCCCCGGCTGCCGGGGCGGTGATCGGGTCTGGGTCCACCACCACGGAGGTCCGCGCGGCGGTCGAGAGCAGTTCGGCCACGAGTGGGATCGCCGCACCACCGCCGGTGGCGACGATCGCGCTCACCTGGGTGGGCTCGACGTCGGCGGCGATGAGTGCCTCACGGATCAGCGCGGCCGATTCCAGGATCGGGGCGCGCAACAGATTCTCGACGTCCTCACGCACCAGCCGGGCCTCGGTGTGCACCGAGGCGACCGCGACGTCGACGACGGTGTCGGTGTCCACCGACAGCGCCTCTTTCGCGGCGCGGCAGTCCGCGCGCAAACGTTCCAGGTCGTCGAGCACCGTCGGATCGGCCATGGTGGTGGCCGCCGCGCCGAGCGCCGACGCGGCGCCGGTCACCTCGAGCACCTCGGCGAGCAGCAGCCGGTCGAACTCGCGACCGCTGACCGCCGACGACATCAGCGGCTGCCCGATCACCTCGGGATCGTCGCCGACCCGCACCACCGACACCGTCACCGCCGAGGCGCCCAGATCGTGGCACACCACCACCGAATCGTCGGCGAACGAGCCGTGTGCATGCTCGGCGGCGGCGACCACGGCGGCGGAGGTGGACTGCCAGCCCACCTCCACGCCGGTCGGCCCCAGGCGGTCGTCGACGCTGCGGCGCGCCGCGTCGAGCGCATCGTCGCTCCAGCTGTCGGGGTAGGCGATCGCCAGCCGCGCCGACGACACGTCGCCGACCTCATCGGCCACCGCCTGCACCATCGCGGCCACCGCGTCGGCGAACAGGTCCGCGGCAGCGATCGGGTCGCCGTCGGCGTCCACGAGGGCGACAGGGTCACCTACCCGATCGACGAAATCGTCGCGGCCGACGAGTCCGGTCGTCTCACGCGTGATCGTCGCTTCCCACGCGGCGTCGGTCGCCACCGTCGCCACGCACGTGTCGGCGCCGATCTTGACACCGATTCCGAGGGTCATCACCCACACTCCTGTCCTCGCACCCGGATCGGAGTCGACAGTTCCGACATCACCCGTTGCCGGTGATGGCCCTGGTCTCCAACGGTGCGCTTGCTGAGTGTGTCGTGCTCAGAGGGCCTTTCGTTAGCTCTCCGCAGAGAATGGGGACAAAACCCCGAGGGTGCCCCGAGGCCCGCCGAAGAACCCGGGATTTTCCCCGATGCGGCGCCGGTGACGGTGTCCCTACCGTCGGATTCACGACACGAGATCACCTTGGTCTCGTCCGACGAGGGGACGATCCTGATGGCCACCAACGCCGTACTCGACTTCATTCTCGGCCTGCTGCGCGACGACGAATCGATTGCCGCGTACTGCCGCAACCCGCAGGCCTCGCTCGACGCGGCCGGCCTGCACGGGGTGACTCCGGCCGACATCTCGGCCGCCGCGCCGCTCATCGCCGACGCCGGTCTGGTGTCGGCGGGTGCCGGGATCGGGGCGATCACCGGCGCCGGCGCAGCGCTGGGCGGCGGGGCCGGATTCGGTGGCGGAGCTGCCGGCGGTGCCCTCGGAGGGGTGGGCATCGGCGGTGGTGCTGCAGGTGGTGGCGGGGTGGGCCTGGGCGGTGTCGGGACCGGCGACATCGGACTCGGCGGCGGCTCGATGGGCGGTGTCGATCTCGGCGGTCTCGGTTTCGGGTTGGGAGGTTTCGACCTCGGGTCCTTCACCGTCGGTGACATCGACTTCGGCTCGGCGCTCGGTGGCATCGGGCTCGGTGCGATCGACCTGTCCGGATTCCAGGTGAGCGATCTGGATCTGGGCGGCATCGCGTTCGGCGATCTCGACCTCGCCGGACAACTCGCGGTGATGCTGGGCGCCACCCTGTCGGCCGGGCTGGCGGCGGGCGGTACGGTGGCCGCCCAGTTCGGCGGCACCATCGGTGCGGCGCTGGACACCATGCTCGCCGGCGGGATGTCGGCGGCGGCGGGTATCGGCGGGCAGGCTGCGGCGGCGCTGTCTGCAGCGCTGGGGGCCGAGGGCGCACTCGTCGGCCAGTTCGCCACCGCACTGGATGCCGCGCTCGAAGCGGGCGGCGGTCTGGCCGGTGCCGTGAGTGGCGGACTGTCCGGGGCGTTGAGTGCCGGTCTGGAACTCGGCGGTGCGGCCGCCGGCGCATTCGGCGCGACCCTCGGCGGCCTGGTGGGCGCCGGGATCGGCGCGGGCGCCGGACTCGGTGCCGAACTGGCAACCGCATTGTCGGCGGGGCTCGGCGCCGGTGGCGCAGTCTCCGCGGTGTTGTCCGGAGCGTTGGGCCTCGACGCCGCGCTGGCCTCCGAACTCTCGGCCGCATTCGCCGGGACCCTGGCCGCGGCCGGTGGTGTGGAAGCCGCGCTGAGCGGACTGCTCGACGCGCAGGCCATCAGCGAACTGTCCGGTGAGCTGGGCGCCACCCTCAGCGGTGGGTTGGCCGCCGGACTCGGTGCCGGCGGCGCGGTCGCCGCCGAACTGGGTACCGCGGTCACCGCGGTGCTGTCGGCAAGCGCGGCGGCCGTCGGCGGGATCGCGTTGACCGGCGGCGCCGGACTCGGTGCGGTGATGGGTGGTGCCGTCGCCGCCGCGCTCGGTGTCGGCGGCGGAGCCGAAGCCGGGTTGTCGGCTGCCCTCGACGCCGCGCTCGGCGCAGGCCTGGAGTCGGTGATCTCCGCAGGTGGTGACCTCGAAGGGGCCGTCGGGGCCGCCTTGTCGTCGACGCTGGCCGCGGGTGGCGACGTCGCCGCCGACCTCGGGGCAGCGCTCGGCGGGGCGTTGGGCATCGCGCTCGACGGTGGCCTGGAACTCGACGGACTCTCCGCAGGCGCCGCCCTCGACGGACTCCTCAACGCGGGTGCCGGGCTGGACACCTCGCTGTCGACCGTGCTGTCCGGGGCGCTGGGCGCCGGCGGCGAGGTGGGCGCCGACCTCGGCGGCGCGCTGGCGGGCGCGCTGGGCGCCGGCGGCGTACTCGGCGCGGACCTGACGGGTCTGCTCGACGGTGGCCTCACCGGCGATCTGTCGGCGGGGCTCGCCGCGGTCGGCGGTGCCGGTGGCGACATCGCCGCCGCCTTGGGCACCTCCCTGGGCGGCATGCTGGACGGCGCCGTCGGCGTCGACGGTCTGCTGTCGGCCGCATCCGGCGTCAGCATCGGACAGCTCCTCGCCGCCGACCTGGGCACCGCGCTCGGTGTCGACGGCGCACTCGTCACCAACCTCGGCAGCTCACTGGACGCCGCGCTCGGCGGCTCGCTGTCCGGCGCGTTGGGCGGGGAGGTCTTCACCGGCACCACGGCCGAGCTCGGAGGGGCACTGTCGTCGGCGCTCGGCGCCGGCGGCGAGGTGGCCGCAGGGCTCGGCGGTTCGTTGGGGGCGGTGCTCGGTGCGGCGTACTCGGGGGATCTGGGTTCGGAGTTGACCGGGCAACTCAACGCCGGCACCGACCTCACCACCGCGGTCACCTCGACACTGGGTACCGCACTGGACCTCGACGCCTCGGCCGCCGACGGCATCACCGCCACCCTCGACTCGAGCCTGCACTCCGTCGGCGGTCTGGGCGGATTGGTGACCGGTGAGATCGATGCGATCGCGAACCCGACGCTCGCACTCACCGACACCGGGTTGTCGGCGACCGGACCGCTCTCGGTCGGCGGCTCGCTGGCATCGACCGGACTCCTCGGCGACGACCTGTCGCTGACCGGCGACTCCGGCGTCACAGGGGCCCTCACCGGCGGTCTGGACAGCGGACTCGGGCTCACCAGTGGGCTGGGTCTGGACAGCGGGCTGGGTCTGGACAGCGACTCGGGGCTGGCCGGTGGTGCCGGTCTGGCCGGTTCGGCTGCCGGCGCGGTGGACCAGACCGTGCAGGGCGCCGGCGTCGATCTGGGTCTGTCCGGTGACGGCTCGGCATCCGGCGGCGGCGAACTCGGTGGCGCCCTGACCGGGGGCACCGGCCTGACCGACGGTCTCGGTTTGCAGAGTGGCCTGGATCTGCCGGGCGGTTCCGCAGACGGCGGACTCGACGTCGGCGGTGTCACCGATGCCGCGGGTCAGGTCACGGGTGGACTCGACAGCACGGTCGGCGGCGGGCTGGATGCGGCGGGCCAGGTGACCGGCGGACTCGACAGCACCGTCGGTGGCGGCCTGGATGCGGCGCTCGGAGGCCCCGCGGCCTCGCTGAGCGGTGGTGCGGACGGCTCGGCCGACGCGTCGGCCTCGGCGGCCGGTGGAGCGGAGGCATCGGGCGGTGCCGACGCCGACAGTTCGCTGACCGGTTCGGCTACGAGCGCCGCGGATGGCGCGCTGTCCGGAACCGTCGACACCGCATCCGGGTTGACCTCGGATCTGTCCGGTGGACTCACCGGCGGACTGACCAGCGGGCTGTCCGGTGGACTCGGCGGAGACACAGATGCGGGCGTGACCGACACGGAAACGTCCGACCACGACGGGTTGCTCGGCAACTGATCCCACGCCATCCCGCGACACGCACCGTCGCCGCGTCCCGTCCGACCCCGTTACCGTGAGAGCACCATGACCGACAGCACATCCGCACCGGGAGACGCTCCCGCGGGCACCACGTCCGCCCTCCCCGAGTTGCTCGACCGCATGGTCGGCCTCGCGGAGGAGGCCGGGCGCGGTGACCTGGTCACCCGGCTGTCCGGGGCGCGGACACGACTGACCGATCCTCGCCTGCGGATCGTCGTCGTCGGCCAGCTCAAGCAGGGTAAGAGCCAGTTCGTCAATGCGCTGTTGAATCTCGAGGTCTGCTCGGTCGGCGACGACGAGACGACGGCGGTGCCGACCGTGATCGGCCATGCCGCGCAACCGGTTGCGCACCTCGTGGTCGGCGGCGCGGCCGAGGACCGGGTACCGGTCCCGCTGGATCAGATCACCTCCATCACCCCGGCCACCGATCTCGCCGAGGGTCGGGAGGTGGCGCGGCTGGAGGTCGACGCACCGGGACCGTTGCTCGCCGACGGACTCGTCGTGGTGGACACGCCGGGCGTCGGCGGGCACGGGCACCCCTACGCGGCAACCACATTGGGAATGGTGGCGACCGCGGATGCGGTGCTCTTCGTCTCCGACGCCAGCCAGGAGTTCACCGCCCCGGAGATGCGCTTCCTACAGCAGGTCACCGAGTTGTGTCCGACCGTGGCGTGTCTGCTCACCAAGACCGACCTCTACCCGCAGTGGCGGGCGATCGCCGATGCCGACCGCGCGCACCTGCGCACCGCGGGCATCGACATCCCGGTGCTGCCGGTGTCGTCAGCGCTGCGGATTCACGCGTTGCGCCTGCAGGACGAGCAACTCAATACCGAAGCCGGGTTCGTGGACCTGTACCGCTACCTGCGTGGCAGCGTGGTCGCCAACGCCCAGCAGGCCACCCGGGCGACCGTCGCCAACGATCTGCGGGTGGTGTCCGAGCATCTGGCGTTGACCTACGGCAGCGAACTGGCGGGGCTACGTGATCCGGATACCGCGCGCCGCGCCGTATCGGGTTTACAGGAGGCCAAAGACCACGCGGAGACCATGCGTCGCCGCACCGCGCAGTGGCAGCAGACGCTCGCCGACGGGATCGGTGATCTCGCCGCGGACATCGACCACGACCTGCGTGATCGTTTACGCGCGGTGACTCGGGAAGCCGAGCGGGCCATCGACGACGGCGATCCGGGCACCGACTGGGATCGGTTCGCCGAGTGGCTGGCCGATCAGACCGCGGCGGTGGTGGGCGACAACTTCGTCTGGGCGCACGAGCGGTCGGTGTGGCTCGCGCAGCGGGTGGCCGCACACTTCGCCGAATCCGGCGACGAATCGCTGCCCGCCATCGACATCGCCGATCTGGACGGGGTATTCGACTCGGTGGCCGAACTGGCCGCGCTGGATGCACAGAAAACCGGACTGAGCCAGAAGCTGCTGGTGGGGATGCGCGGGTCGTACGGCGGCGTCCTGATGTTCGGTCTCATCTCCACGATGATGGGCATGGCGTTGATCAACCCGGTGTCCGTCGGCGCCGGAGTATTGCTGGGCAGCAAAGCCTATCGCGACGACAAGCAGGCACGCATCGTCGAACGGCGCGCCAAGGCCAAGAACGCGGTGCGGGCGTTCACCGACGACGTCAGCTTCCAGGTCGGCAAGGAATCACGGGATCGTCTGCGGGTGATCCAGCGGGTGCTGCGCGATCATTTCACCACCGTCGCCGAGCAGACCTCACGTTCGATCGCCGAGTCACTCAGCGCAGCGCAGTCCGCCGCCTCACTCGCCGATACACAACGCACGCAACGGGCTGCCGTGGTGGAATCGTCACTGTCGGACGTCGCGGCGCTGCGCCGCGCCGCAGACCGTCTGGAATCCCTTGCGGTGACGGCGTGATGACCGGTGTCGATCAGGCCGCCGAGTTCATCTCGGCGGCACGCGCGGCGGTAGCGGACGACGCTGTGGCGACCGAAGCAGTCGACAGATGCGCGCAACGCCTGTCCGAGCCGGTCCGGATCGCGTTGGCCGGATCACTGAAGGCCGGAAAGTCGACGTTGCTCAATGCGCTTGTCGGGCAGGATATCGCGCCCACTGATGCGACCGAGTGCACGCGGGTGGTCACCTGGTACCGGCGCGGTCAGGTGGCGTCGGTGTCGGCGCGGACCGTCGACGGCCGATCGATGTCGATCCCGGTCACCCGGACCGCCGGGCGGCTGGGTTTCGACTTCGGCGCGTTGACCGCCGACGACGTCGACCACCTCGACGTCGAATGGCCGTCACGTGCATTACACACCCGCACCATCGTCGACACCCCGGGCACGGCGTCGTTGTCCACCGAGCTGTCGGCCTCGACTTTGTCGTTGCTCACGCCCGACGACGGCCAGTCCGGCGTCGATGCGGTCGTCTATCTGATGCGTTCGCTATCGGCCACCGACACCGACATGTTGCGCCGTATCGCCGCATCGATCGGCGGCGGGTCCGGGCCACTCGGTGTGATCGGCGTGGTCTCCCGTGCCGATGAGCTCGGCGCAGGCCGGATGGATGCGATGATCTCGGCCGAACAGATTGCCGGCCGATTCGCGACCGAACTGTCGCGGACCGGCTTGTGCCAGGCCGTGGTTCCGGTCGCGGGCCTGGTGGCCTTGGGTGCACGCACGATGCGGGAGGCGGAGTTCCGCACGCTGATGGAGTTGGCCGCGGTCGCGCCTGCCGACCTCGAGTCCGCCCTGCTCAGCGTCGACCGCTTCCAACGGCCGGATCTACTCCCCCACATCGACGCCGCGGCGCGCCGGGCGCTCGCCGAGCGATTCGGGGTGTTCGGAATACGGCTGGGGGTGACGCTGATCCGCTTCGGCGTCACCACCTCGACACAACTCGCCTCGGAGATGATGACCCGGAGTGGCCTCGCCGAGCTCAGTGACGTCATCGACATCCAGTTCGGTCAGCGAGCGGACCAGCTCAAGGCACATTCGGTGCTGGTGACCCTCGACCATGTGCTGTCGCACAACGGAAGTCCCGCAGCCACCGACGTGCGCGCATCGGTCAGGCAGGCTCTCGCCGACGTCCACGGTTTCCGCGAACTCCGGCTGCTCAACACGATTCGCGCCGGCGGGCTGCCGCTGACCGAAGATCAGACCGACGAGCTGAGCCACCTGATCGGCGGCCACGGCGTCGACCCCGCCTCCCGACTCCGCCTCCATCCCGACGCCTCCCCGCCGGAGATCCGCGCCGCGGCCGTGGACGCCGCGCAGTCGTGGCGCACCCAGGGCCGCCACCCACTGCTGCCCGCCGAGGCGTCTGACGCATGCGCCACCGCTGTACGAAGCGCCGAAGGTGTTGTTGCGCAGATCGACGCGTACGCCGATCACCTCTGAGGAACGAACGAAGCCCTTGGTCGCGAGGGGCGACCGAGCTTGCGAGGTCGCGTCCCCTGATCCCTGAGCAGCGACCGAGCTTGCGAGGGAAGCGTCACGAAGGGGCCCACCCACGCAACCATATTCACTTACCAAAAGTTGTCACACCCCACCGCTATCCTGAACCCAACACCTCACCGAACAAGTCCATCCACACCGCACCCGCAGCAAGCCAAAGTTGTCGGACCCACCCGATAGTCTGATACCAGTCCGACTACCCACCAACGTTTCCCACCGCAAGGAGGAAGTCCATAGCTCACCTCACGATCCCTGAGGAGCGCCCCGAGCTTGCGAGGCCGCGTCACGAAGGGTCCACGCACACAACCACACTCATCCACGAAAAGTTGTCACACCCCATCGCTATCCTGAACTCAACACCTCACCGAGCAAGTCCATCCACAGGCCGCGCGCAACGCCGCAAAGTTGTCAGACCCGCCCGATAGTCTGACAGCAGTTCGATTCCCCACCAACCCATCCCGACCTCAGAGACCGTCTTCGCCGGAAAGGAGCGTTCCGTGTTCACCTTCACCGACCGTGCCGCCGACGACGCTCTGCTGGCCTCCAGCAGTCTCGATGAGTTGGCGCAGCATGGTCGCGATTTGTTGCGGTTGAGTAATCAAGCCCAGGCCATCGCGATGCAGATCGCCCGCCAGATCGGGCAATCCACCTACAACGAGCGCCTCGCCGGGTACAACGATTTCGTTCCGAACCGAGTCCGCAACGCCGCGGACAAGGCCGCGAAAGGCGAAATCTCACTGCAGTTGGGTATTTCCCGACGTCAAGCCGGCGAATGGGTCAGTCTCGACGAATTACTCGACGAACACCCCAAGATCCGTGACGCCTTCCGTGCCGGCGATTTGAGACCTCACCGGCTGGGTGTGGCCATCCGCGGCGCCGCCACCGGCCCCACCGGCGACCTGCGAGCACGACTCGGCGAACTCGCCGACAACGCCGAAACCACCGACGAACCCGATACCGACGCCGACAGCAAGGATGTCGAGGAGGAACTCACCCTCGACCTCGACGACCCCGAATCTGACCTCGACGCCGGCACCGATGGTGAGCGCACCGACGGCGACGGCTCCGACGGCGACGGCACTGATGATGGCGGCTCCGATGATGCTGCGGCCGAGACCGACCCCGCCACCACCGACGATCCCGCCGAGGATGAGCCGTGGGATTTCGACGATGTGGTGCTCGATCTGGCCAGCCGACCCACCACCGACACCGCCCTGCGAGATGATCTCGACGCCATCATCATCAGCCTCGACCCCGATCGAGCCGCCGAGACCCGGGAGGACATCACCGACCTGTTCGGGGATGTGACGATCGGTAACGAAGCGTTCGGGCACATGACCGTCGATGCCTGCATCCCCGCCGAACACGGCGTACACCTGCGCGACCGCATCAGCGCCCTCATCGGACGACGGGTGTGTCGCCGTGATGGGCGCAGCATCAAAGCCCAACGCGTCGCCGCGTTCGCCGAAATCATCAAAGCCCCCGGCGCCAAGCTGCGCTGCCACTGCGGCGACGACACCTGCCCCGCCACACCAACCCGCACCAACAACCCAGCACCCGCCACCACCCCGAGTCCGGTCACCGGCGGTGTCCGTGACTCGTCGGTCGACACCACCACGGCGGACAACACCGCTGCATCCGGCCAGACCACCGTCGAACCCGTGCTGGGTGGGCCTGATGCGGCCGAAGAACAGCCGATCACCCTCGCCGACCTCGACGACGACACTGACGTCGACAATGGCCGCGACAGCGACTCGAACATCGACAACGACGACAACATCGGTGCGAGTACCCAATCCGGCACCGGAATCGACGCCGATGACACCGTTCAGGATGTCGCGCCCTCCCCAGAACCCAGGCGAGATTTCATCACCGCACCACCCGCCGACCACGACACCGACGTCGCCGATGCGGAAGCGGCCGACGACCCCGACGCGGACAGCGCGGACCCAGCAGCCGAACTCACCACGGACGCCGAAGGCACAGCAGATGCCGAGGTAGCCGACGATCCTGACGACGACGCCGCCGACACCGACACCGACACCGACCTCACCGTCCCCGGCCTGACCCTGCTCCAAGACCCCACCGGCCTCGACCCCACCCGCCTGATGGGCTACGGCGCCATCGACCCGGCCCACGCCGCACGAATCGCACCACACGCCACCACCATCACCGCCCGCCCCAGTGACACCCGCACCGCCAGCGGACTGATCATCTTCGGCAACCGCACACCAGCCCCACCGATCGACCCCACCGGCCACGGCGGATTCGCCACCCCACCACCCGGAGCACTGACCTACAAACCGTCAGCCGCGTTGCGCGCCGAGATCATCCAACTCGACCGACGCTGCCGCTACCCCTACTGCGGCCGACCATCCGAGGAATGCGAACTCGACCACCTACACAAGTTCTGCCACGCCGACCCGCTGGCCGGCGGCTGGACCGTGGCCTTCAACCTCGCACCACTGTGCCGCCCCGACCACGACCGCAAGCACGACGGGCCGTGGATACCGACCATGCACACCGACCGCACCATCACCTGGCGCAACGCCCGAACCGGTCAGGTCATCGTCACCTACCCGCGCTGACGTAGGCGATCACCGTCGCCAGAGCGCCGATCGCAGACCCAACGGCGGGCAGGGGCCACTGGAACAGCGCAGGCAGCCCCGCCTCGGCAACCGCAGATGACGACGGCCCGGTGACGATCGCTGCACCGACCGTCACCGCCACTGCCGCAATCACCGCGACCACGAGCCACCCGCGCCCCGAACCCGCGCCCTGCCACAGGCGAGTGCATCCGTAGATCGCCGTCACCACCACGACGCCTATCAGCACCGCTCCCACACCGAGCGCGATGTTCACCGCCCGCACCACCTCGTCGGCGGTCGCGCCCGGCTCGTCGCGCGCAAGGTCGAGCGACAACACCACGCGAATCTCGTTCAGGTGCAACGCCACCAACACCGCGGTCACCGCGATCACCACGATCGCCGCCGCCCACAGGCCAACCGCAACGACGACCCCGCGACCGCGCACCGGACGTTCGGTGCGCATCGGAGTGATCTGAACGCGAGGACGAGGCGGCTGATCGTGTCGGGCCGACCCCTCGTCGGGCGGCTCGTTCAGCACGTCAGCACGCCCTTCGATCGCAGCACGCGCACCACCGAACGATCCACCCGCTGCTCGCTCAGTCGCTGCGACGCCACCTGCTGCTCGAGTGCATCGAGCACCGCTGGCACGCGGTCAGTCGTGAGCCACAATGCGATATCGGCGCCGGCGCGGATCGCCATCGGAGCAGCCTGCTCGATCGGGTACCGCGCACTGATCGCCGCCATCCCGGACAGGTCGTCGGTGAACACCACACCGTTGTATGCCGGTCCGCCATAAGGCTTTCCGGTCCGCAACATGCCATACGCGCGTGGACTGATGCTGGACGGCGTCTCCGGCCCGGTCAGTCCGGGCACGATCAGATGCCCCATCATCACCGCAGCCGGCCCCGGATTCTGCAGCAACGTGCGATACGGCACCAGATCACTGGTCTCCAGCGTCGACAGCGGCGGCGTCACCACCACGCCTAGATGAGAATCACCTGAACCGTGCCCATGCCCGGGAAAGTGCTTGAACACCGGGGTGATCCCGGCCGACGCCAAACCTTCGGCATAGGCCTGCGCGTACTCGGCCACCACCGCCGGGTCGTTGCTGAACGAGCGATCCCCGATCACCTCGCCATCGGCCTCATCGCTCACGTCGGCCACCGGCGCGAAATCGACGGTGACACCCAGTTCACTCAACTGCCGTCCGGTCGAGGCGGCCAACTCCCGCACCTGTTCCGGCGTTCGGGTCTGCGCGAGTTCCCGCGCTGACGGGCTGTCGATACCCAACTCCGACAACCGCGACACGCGACCGCCCTCCTGATCGACAGTGATCATCAACGGGATTCGCCCTCCCCGCGACATCCGCGCCGCGGCACCGCTGGTCAGGATCGACTTGTCGGTCCAGCTACCGACAAAGATCCCGCCGATCTGCTCGGAGTCCACGATCGCCTGCGCGTCCGCGGTACCGGTCACGCCGACGACCATGAGCTGGGCAAGCTTCTGCCGCAACGTCATCCGATCCAGTTCGGCCGCACCGCACGCCACCGGCGTCGGCGAGGCCACGGCCGACGAACTCGACACCACCGACGTAGCGCTGTATGCCGACGTCGCGCTGCTCGTGACGCCCGCGGGTTCGCTGCTCGCACACCCGGCGCTCGTCACCGCCACGACCGCGACCGCGATCATCGACACCACGCCACGCACAACGGAACCTCGTGTAGATGAGCCCATGCGACGAGTCTGGCATGTAACCTGGGGCAATGGACGTGGGGTCCGACCCGAGCGCACCCACCACCGCCCAGTCCGCCCCGACCAACGGTGGTATGGACCGGGGTGCCCGCCAGACCCTGATGATCGCCTACGACGGCTCCGACAACGCCGACCGCGCCATCCGCTACGCCGGCCGATTCCTCCGCGCACAGACCGCGTACGTCGTCACCGCGTGGCAGCCCGGTGAACTGTCCCCGGCCCGCCTGTCGACGCTCTCAGGCGGCATGCAGCCGTTCATCGACACCCGCCTCGAGGAAGGCGTCGACCAGGCTCTCGAAGAGGAAGCCGAGACCATCAACCGCCGCGGCGTCCAACTGGCCCTCGAGGCCGGACTCGCCGCGAGAGGCTCGCTGGTCGAGGTCGAGTCCACCGTGTGGGGAGCGTTGGTCGCCGCCGCCGACGCGCTCGCCGTGGATCTGCTCGTCACCGGCACCCGCGGGTCGTCGGGCTTGAAGGCGCTGCTGCGGTCGAGCGTCGCCGAGCGGGTCCTCAAACACTGCCACCGGCCGGTATTCATCGTTCCGGCGCAATGTGAGAAGCAACCGCCGGTCACTGCGTAGTGACTCCGCAGCCCTCGCGGGATCACAAGGCGGTCACAAAACCGTGACGTGGCTAACAAAGCACGCCCGGCCGGCGGTAACGCCCATAGCGGACACCGCATCCGTGAACGCCATGTCGTCGCCGATAAGAGGAACCATGTCTGTGCGCCAGTCGCTCCGCCATCGTGTCGCCGCCGCCGCTGCTGCCGTCGCCATCACCGGCGCCGGGGTCGTCGGCCTGACCACTGCCGCCGCGGGAGAAGCCGCCGCCGCCACCGAGTACCGGATGACCCAATGCCTGGGGCTGAGCCCCAACGTCGTCGACGTCCCGTTCATGCCGAGTCGCGCGATCGTGGCGCAGTACGCCGGGAAGACCTACATCGCCGTCGACTTCACCAGCTACTGGATCGGCGTCGGCTACCGCTCCGACGCCCGCCTCGACTGGCACAACACCCGCACCAACAAGCGCGGCGTGCTGCGGTCGACGACGCACATCAGCCCGCCGTATCAGGGTGTGCACAACTTCGTCGTCAACACCTCCGCGATCGGCACGGGCCGCGTGAACATCACCTTGAACGCGACCAACAGCAACGCACTCTGGGCGATCCCCGCCATCGCATGCAACGGATCGATCGTGATCCGCTGACCGGCCCACCGGAACCACGCGACCACGGTGACCGTCGTCATCACCGGTCGATGGTAGTTTCGTCGCCATGACCAACAACCGTCTCGTCGCCGGCGCCGTGGCCGGAGTCGCCGGCATCGTGGTGGGTCTCGGGGCCGTGTTCCTCGGCGGGTTCCTGTCCACCGAGACCAGCCCGTCGACGGACGTGAACAGCATCAACCCCAACAACGGGTTCGTGCAGGGCTCGGTCGACTACGGCTCACGCGGCGATTCCGGGTCCGACAACTGACCTTCGGGCGGCCCTCCCTGACGCCTATCACGCCAGCGGTACATCGCTCCTCGACGCCCCAGGACGCCACGCTCTCCCGCCGCGGCATCGCGGTGGCGGCGTTGTGCTCGTTGATCATCTCGTTCCTGCAATCGCCAGGGCGGATCTCGGCCGACACCAAACTCGACCTCACCGCCAACCCAATCGGGTTCCTCGCCCGCGCCGCCCACCTGTGGTCTGCGAACGCGCCGCTCGGCCAGGTGCAGAATCAGGCCTACGGCTACTTCTTCCCGCATGGCGCGTTCTTCGCTCTCGGCGACTTCCTGCATCTCCCACCCTGGGTGATCCAACGGCTGTGGTGGGCGTTGCTGCTGGTCATCGGGTTCGTCGGCATCGTCCGACTCGCCGAGGCGATGCGTATCGGCTCCCCCGGCTCCCGGATCATCGCCGGCATCGTGTTCGTGCTGAGCCCACGCATCCTGACCACCATCGGCTCGATCTCATCGGAGACGCTGCCGATGGTGCTGGCCCCGTGGGTGCTGCTGCCGCTGATCCGGGTACTGACCCGCGTACCCGACCGCCCGGTGTGGCGCGCAGCTCTGCAGTCGGCGGCCGCGGTCGCGCTGATGGGCGCGGTCAACGCCGTCGCCACCCTCGCCGCGCTCGGTGTCGCAGTGCTGTGGTGGCTGCTGCATGCGCCGGCACTGTCCGTGGTCCCGGCGCGCCGCTGGTGGCGCTTCGGCGCCTGGTGGGCGCTCGGACTGACGATGGCCTGCGCGTGGTGGGTGATCCCGCTCCTCATCCTGTCCAGGGTGAGTCCGCCGTTCCTCGACTTCATCGAGTCGTCCCGGGTCACCACCGAATGGACATCGCTGACCGAGGTGTTGCGCGGCACCAGCTCATGGACACCGTTCGTGTCACCGGAACGCGTCGCCGGCGCCGTGCTGGTCACCCAACCCGCCGCCGTCGTCGCCACCGGCGTGCTGGCCGCCGCCGGACTCGCCGGACTGTGCATGCGGCGGATGCCCTTCCGCGGACGATTGGTGACGGTGCTGGTCGTCGGTCTGCTGCTGATGTGTGTGGGTTACGCCGGTGAACTCGGCTCCCCCATCGCCGAACCCGTGCGGGTGTTCCTCGACGGCAGCGGCGCCTTCCTGCGCAACATCCACAAGTTCGAACCATTCATCCGCATCCCGCTGGTCCTCGGCATCGCGCATCTGCTGGCCCGCGTGCCGCTGCCCGGCACCACGTCGGTTCGCGACACCGCGGCTTCCTTCGCCCACCCCCAGCGGTCCCGGCCGGTGGCCGCGGCGATCGTCGTGGTGGTCGCCGCCATCGGCGCCGGTTCGCTGATGTGGACTGGCCAACTCGCGCCCGCGGGCACCTACAAGGAGATCCCCGACTACTGGCGTGCCACCGCGAACTGGTTATCGGCCCACAGCACCGACCCCGACACCACCGCCCCCACCCGCACACTCGTGGTGCCGGGGGCACCATTCGCCGACCAACTGTGGGGTCTGACCCGCGACGAACCGCTGCAGCCGCTCGCCGACACCCCGTGGGCGGTGCGTGATGCCATCCCGCTCACCCCGCCCGGCGCCATCCGCGCCCTCGACTCGGTGCAACGCGCGATCGCCGACGGCCGCGGCTCCCCCGGCCTCGCCGCCACCCTCGCCCAGCAGGGCATCGGCTTCGTGGTGCTGCGCGCCGACCTCGACCCCGACACGTCGCGCTCGGCCCGCCCGCTGGTCGCCCAGCAGGCCCTCGACACCTCGCCGGGACTCGACCGGGTGGCCACCTTCGGCCCCGACGTGGGACCGGCCGCCGTGCCGGGTGTGGTGCGGGACAATGGTTTACGCCCACCGATGCCGGCCATCCAGATCTATGCCGTCAACGCCGACACCGGATTCCCCGGCACCGGACCGGTCCTCGTCGACGCCGACGACACCCCGCGGGTGGCAGGTGGACCGGAGGCGCTCGCCGCCGCCCAGGAACAGCGCGCACGCATCGGAGCCCCGCCGATGGGACCGGCACTGCTCACCGCCGACGCCCGCCGCGCCGGACTCGGCGACGGCCCCGGCGTCCTGATCACCGACACCCCCACCGACCGCGAAACCGACTTCGGCCGCGTCGACGACCACAGTTCGGCGATCCGCGCTCCTGACGACCCGCGGCGCACCCAGAACGCCGTGGCAGACTACCCCGTCGACGGACAACCCCTGGTGCATGGCGAATGGCTGCTGAACAACCAACCCGGCCAGGTTCGCGTCACCACATCCGGGTCTGCCTCCGACGCAACCCAACTGGGCCAGACCTCGCCGGCCAACTCGTCGGCGGCGGCCTTCGACGGCGACCCCGACACCGCCTGGGTCTCCGACGGCCTCGACTCCGCGGTCGGCAAGTGGTTGCGACTCGACTTCACCGAGCCACGTTCGGATCTCGCGGTCACCCTCACCACCGCGCCGGCGCTGGGCTCCGACGTGTCGGCCATCCTGGTCAGCACCGAGTCGGGCAGCGCGGTCACCCAGAACGTGGAACCGGGCACCCCGGTCACGGTGACCGCTCCCAGTGGCCCGACCCGCTGGGTACAGATCCGGGCGATCAGTACCGCCGACGGCAGCGCAGGCAACCAGTTCGCACTCGGTGAGGTGTCCGTCGCGGACCTGGCCACCCAAGCGCCGATGACGATCCGGCATCGAGTGACGCTGCCCGCTCCACCCTCCGACACCACCGTCTCGGGTTGGCTGCTCACCCAGGAACTCGGCGGCCGCTCGACCTGCGTCGCCGACGACACGGCCGTGCGCTGCGCACCCGGCCTCGGTCTGGCCCCAGAAACACCGGGCATCGTGACGCGCGCCCTGTCGGTGCCCACCCCGGTCACCGTGGACCCGACGGTCGTGCTGCGGCCGAAATCCAGTGATGCGTTGCGCGCGTTGATCCACGCCCCCGGCCAGATCACCGCCGACGGCCCCACCGCCGTCGACGATCCGCGCGGCAACGCGAGTGCGGCGGTCGACGGAAACCCTGAAACCACCTGGACCGCACCCGAACCCGCCACGCGTTCCGACGACGAGGAGGCCGACGACCCCGAGCTCGTGATCCGGCTACCGCAGGCCCAGCGTGTCGAGCGCCTCAGACTGATTCTGCCCGAACGATATCCGGCTGCGCCGCACCGCGTCACCGTGGACCTCGGCACGGGCACCCAGGCACGCACCGTCGGCCGCGACGGCATCGTCGACCTGGCGCCGGCGGTGACCGACCGGATTCGGTTGACCGTCACCGAGACCACCGACCTCATCGACGTCAACAGCCTCGGATTCGCCCGCGCCGCCCCGGTCGGGATCAGCGAAGTGCAGATCCTGCCCGGCCCGCAGCCGACCCCCGACGACGACCGGGTGATCGACATCGGCTGTGACGCCGGCATCGGGTTGACCGTGTCCGGTCAGGTGATCGGCCTGTCGGTGCGCACCACCGCCGGCGATCTGCGTGCGGGCCGTCCCGTCGTCGCCACACCCTGTACCTCCCAACCGGTCTCGCTGCCCGCGGGCGAACAGGAACTGTCGGTCAACCCCGGCCCGGCATTCAGCGTCGACCAGGTCTCCTTGCCGGTGACCGACCGGTCCGACGTCGGCACATCGCGCGCGTCCGTACCCGCCGACGTCACCGACTGGTCGGACACCCACCGCGGTGTCGCGGTCGACGCCGTCGACCGCGACCGCATCCTGGTGGTGCCGGAGAGCACCAACCCCGGGTGGCAGGCCTCACTCGACGGCCGCGAGCTGGCCCCGGTGGTGGTGAACGGCTGGCAGCAGGGTTGGGTGGTGCCCGCGGGTGCGGCCGGTTCCATCGACCTCACATACCGGTTCGACTCGCTCTACCGCTGGTCGCTCGGCCTCGGGCTGGCCCTGACCGCGCTGCTGTTGCTGCTCGCCTGGTGGCCACGGCGCACCTCGGACCACCCCCACCCCCACCCGCAACCGTTCACCGGCCCCAGCCTCTCGGAGTCCTGGCTCACCGGCGCGGCCGCGGTGTCCTGGCTGGGCGCGGCGTGGTTGCTCGCCGGCTGGGCGGGTCTGATGGTCGCGGTGCTGACCGGCGTGATCACCCTGAGCCTGCGCCCACCGGTCACGGTGACCCTCGTGTTCGCCGCGATGGTCGCCGCCACCCTCGGCCTCGCGAGCGGGCCCTGGCACGCCTCGACCGGCTACACCGGCTTCGACTGGTGGGTTCAGTTGCCCGCGTTGATCGCCGTCTCGTCGACGGTCTTCTCGGCTGTGTTCGGCGACGAATCCGGCTGGGCCCGGCGACGATTCGCCCGTACGCTCTCCCAGGTGCGCAGCCGCCGACGAGCCGGTTCCTCGATGAAGGCGTAACTGGCCGCCGACACCCCGATCGTCAGGGCCAGGGTGATGGCCCACACGAGCACGAAATCGCCGTTGAACGGCACAATCCCGAACAGCGGAAACACTGCGGCCAGCACCGCGAGATGCCAGATGAAGATGCCGTAGGACCAGCGGCCCAACGCCAGCATCACCCGCGAGCACAACAACCGGAACGGGCCCGCCGACAACACCAGTGGCGCGAGCACCGCGAACCCGCAGATCGCACCGAGGACCATCTTCACGGCGAACTGCCAGGGCGCGAGATCACCCAGGCCGGTGGGGCCGGCGATCGGCGTGCAGGCCAGCACGTAGGCGACGAGCAGCAGCGCGGCCATCACCCACCGCCGGGCACCGATTCCGACGACCACCCGCAACCAGCGAGGCACCGGCCGACGGGCGTCGAACTCGATGGCGCCGACCATCTCCGCGAGCACCAGACCGGCCAAGAACCACGGCAGATGCCCGAACACCCAGTTCTTCGGTTCCACCCCGGCGGCCACCGGTAATACCATCGCGAGCCAAGCCCACCCGAGGCTGAGCGCCCCGAGACCGAACAACACCGGTATCCGCCACCCGATCCGCCCGCTCCCGGCACCGTCGGCGACGCGCAGCCGCACCATCGCGAGCCCGATCACCGGCAGCAAGGCGTAAAAGGCGACCTCCACCGACAGACTCCACATCTGGGTGAGCCCCGCCGTCAACGACAGCGGCACGAACACCTGTGTCAGGGTGAGGTTGGCCAGCCACACCGTGAGGTCGGCGCCCTTGGCGTCGGGCAGCAGGGTGAGCACCACGAACACCACCACCACATACGCCGGCCAGATCCGCACCAGACGATGGAGCAGATAGCGGCGCACCCGCGGGCGCGGCACGGCGCGATGTGCGGCGGCCACCCACGGGCGCCACAGCAGAAAACCGGACAGTCCGAAGAACAGCGCCACCGCCAGATCGAGCCGCCCCAGCAGGGGGCCCAGCACCGGGAGCTCTACCGCCCGGGTCTGGAAGGCGACATGGGTGGTGAGCACGCCGATCGCCGCGACCGCCCGCATCCCCTCGAGCTGGCCGAAGAACCGACGCACCTCGCGGGCAGCCGTCGGCGCGTCGGACGCGGAAACGACACTGGTCGGGGGATCGATACTGCTCATGCTGGTCACTCAGGGTAGCCGGACGTCACACAGCGGGTCACGCCTACGGCGCCGGCACAGCCGGTCAGTACGCTCGCCCCTATGTCGTCGCCCGGCCCCCACGGTGTGCAGCCCAGCCGTCTGCAGACCACCGATCTCATCGGACCGGTCCTGCTGTTCGTGGGTGGCTTCCTGCTCGCGGCCGCGATCGCACTGCCCACGGTGTTCGTCGACGGTCTGCGCACCATCCCGCTGTCCACCGACGTCACCACCACGGCCCTGAGCACCGGCACCGGTGACGCGGAGTCGGCGCAGGTGTTCGACCGGTGTTCGCTGGCCACCGCGTCGGCGCGGGTCGTCGGCGCCGACCTCGTCCGGCAGCAGCGGTTCGTCGCGGTCCAGCCGTCCGACGCCGACCGCGTCACCCTGCAGGCGGGCACATCCATCCAGGCCGACTCGCTGAGGGTCGACGACCGCGAGGTGGATCCGCAGGCCCCGCGCCCCGGCAGCGACACCGAGCCGCCTGCCGGGCAGGCGCAGTGCACCGATCCGACCGTGGGCGCCGTCCGCGACCGCATCACCCTCGACCGCACGTCGGCGCTGCCCGACCTGGGTCCCACGAGCGGACAGCCCGGCAGTTCCGAGATCCAGTACGACAGCAATGCCGCCCCGATTCGCGTCCCCGACCGCACCGGCTACACCTATCTGCTGCCGTTCGGGGTCTCCGACACCGAACACACCTGGTTCGACGTCATCACCCGGCGCACGGTGCCGCTGCGCCCGGCGGGCACGACGACCGTGCACGGCCGCGACGCCACCCGCTTCGTCGCCGACGTCCCCGACACCGACCTACATCAGATCAGCGGCGATGCGCAGAGCGCCCCGCCGACGATCATCACCCGGCCCGCCTCGTGGTTCGGGGTGCCCGGTGTCGACCCGGCCCGCGAACTGACGGCCACCCTGCACCACAGCGGCCGCACCGAACTGGCCGTCGACACCGCCACCGGCACCATCCTCGACGAGCAGATCACCATCGAACAGAGCTACCGCTTCATCGACACGTCGCTCCCGGATCAGCGGCTGACCGCGTTGTCGGCGAGCTTCGGCTACGACGACCGGACCCAGGCGCGGATGAGTGACCGCGCGACCTCGTTGAACACCCCGATCACCATCTGGGGTCGCGTCGTGCCGATCCTGGCCGCCCTCGCCGGGCTGGCGGCCATCGCGGCCGGCCTGATGCTCATCACTCGCGGCTGGCCGCCCCGACGACCTCGTCGACCCGCTGCGCACGCAGACCCCACACCGTCGTCGTGACCGCGGCGATTGTCGCCGCGGTCGCCGCCGTGGCCGCGAGCGCCACGATCGTGTCCACCGCGCCCACGATCACCGCGATCTCGGCGGCGACCACCACCCACGTGACCGCGGACACCCCGGTCGCCGAGCGGGCGATCGCCGACAGCAACGCCACCTGCAGGACGGCCAGCATCGCGCCGGTGTAGGCGAACAGCCACAGGATGGGCACCAGCGGCTGGTAGTCGGGGCGCACCAGCACCGGCACCAACGGTCCGGCCAACCCGGCGCCCACGGTGAGGATCACCCCGATCAGCGCCACCACCCCGACCGCATGCATCAGCGAGCGCCGCGACGTCGCCGGGTCCGCCAGGCGGGGATAGAACACCACCCCCACCGCCTGCGGCAGCCAGAACGCCACCTTGGTCGCGATCGCCCCCAACGCGTAGATCCCCGCGTCGTCGGGCGAGAGCACCGTGCGCGACAGCAGCAGGTCGACCGACGCCGCCACCACCAGCACCAACTGCACGCCGGAAGCCTGCACCACGCCGAGCAGTCCGATACCGCCCGCGCCGAGTGCAGTCCTGGCCGGTGTCGGCGAGCCGATCGGAGCCACCCGGGTCGCATACAGCACCACCACCGCGGCGACCGCGATGCCCGACGCGCTGGCCGCCAGCGCTCCGGCGGGACCGGCACCGACGGCCAGTGCAGCGATCAGCGGCGCCGTGCGCAACACGCCGACCGCCGCGAGTACCCAGCCGAGCAGGCGGAACTGCTTGTGCCCCTGCAGCACTCCCTGACCGGCGCCGATAACGGTGAGCATCGGCGCCGCGACGAGGGCTGCCGAGGTGGTGTCGATGCTCATCGAGGTGACCCACGCAGTCGGGACGATGGCGACCACCACCAGTACGCAGACGGCAATCGTCGTCTGTACCGTCACGCGACGAATCCGGCGCGGATCGGCGTGGTGGACCACGGCGCGCGCGACCACCGCCTGCAAGGCCAGCGCCGCGACGGTCAGCACGAGCATCGCGGTGAGGCCGACGGCGAGTTCGCCGTATTCGGCGGTGTCGAGCCACCACCGGCTCGCGGTGAGGTGGATGAGATAGGCACAGACGTTGGCGACCATCGATCCACCCGCCACCCAGCCCAGCGCCCCGGCCACACCCGAGCGCTCGGCCCTGGCCGTCGTGACGTCAGCCGACCCGAGAGCACGCCGATCGTGTCCAGCGATGCGGTCGTCGTGCCCGGCCATGGCCTCAAGTGTGCACGTCGCGTCCGGCAAGCCGGGGACGGCACGGTGTTTTGCACGCCGCCCGCGCGATAGGCAACGATGGTGAGGTCCCATCCGCCGCCGCAGGAGCGCACCGCCTCGATGTACGACCAGAACTTTTCCGACGACGCCGCCAGTACAGATCCCGTCGGTTTCCGTATCGATCCGGTACTCGCGCGCAGTTGGCTGCTGGTCAACGGAGCCCACGCCGGACGATTCGAGGCGGCGCACCGGTCACGCGCCGACGTCGTGGTGCTCGACATCGAGGATGCCGTGGCGCCCAAAGACAAGGTGAGCGCCCGCGACCACGTGGTGCAGTGGCTCGACGCCGGACACTCCGACTGGGTACGGGTCAACGGGTTCGGCACCCCGTGGTGGGCCGACGATCTCGCGGCACTGGCGAGCACATCGGTGGGCGGGGTGATGCTCGCGATGGTCGAGTCGGTCGACCACGTCAGCGAAACGGCCAAGCGGCTGCCGGATGTGCCGATCGTGGCGCTGGTGGAAACCGCACGGGGGCTCGAACGGATCAGCGAGATCGCCTCGGCCAAGGGCACGTTCCGGCTGGCGTTCGGCATCGGCGACTTCCGGCGTGACACCGGCTTCGGCGACGACCCGGCCACCTTGGCTTACGCCCGGTCGCGATTCACCATCGCCGCCAAGGCGGCTCACCTGCCCAGCGCCATCGACGGCCCCACCGTCGGGTCGAGTGCGCTGAAACTGTCCGAGGCCACCGCGGTGAGCGCGGAATTCGGGATGACCGGCAAGATCTGCCTGACACCCGACCAGTGCCACCCGGTCAACGAGGGCCTGTCGCCGTCGCAGGACGAGATCAGCTGGGCGCAGGAGTTCTTCGCCGAGTTCGAACGCGACGGCGGCGAGATCCGCAACGGCTCCGACCTGCCGCGGATCGCCCGCGCCACCAAGATCCTGGATCTGGCCCGCGCGTACGGCATCGAGAACTCCGACTACGACGACGACTCGGTGCACTCGCCCGCCCCGTCGGACACCTATCACTACTGAGCCGGCCATGACCCGGCGCCGCCACCCGGTCGTCCTCCTGTGCGCCGTCAGCGGCGCACTGGCCGCGCTGATCATGGCGCCGCTGCTGCGGTCCGGACACCTGCTCTACCGCGATGCGGTGTCGACCCCACGCTCCTTCGTCACCGACACCACCCTGGGCGTCGGGGATCTGCCGCCGCGCGCGGTCCCGCAGGACTGGGTCGTCGCGATGGCGTCGTCGGTGGTCGACGGCGGTGCGGTGGTCGTCGCGATCACCTTCGCCGCCCTGGTGTGCGCCGGCGTCGGCTACGGCCGCCTGGCGTTGCGCCTGGTGGGCGCCGCCGGGCGCACCGGCGCGGCTGCCGCGGCGATGGTCGCGATCTGGAATCCCTATGTGGCCGAACGCCTCCTGCAGGGACACTGGAGTCTGCTGGTCTCGTATGCAGCACTCGGGTGGGTCGCCACCGCGGCGTGCGACATTCTGCGTGACACCGTCGACGGCCAGTCGGAGGCAACCCCGCGCTGGGTGCCGTGGACTCACCTGGTGGCCGCGCTCTGCGCCGCCGCCTTCACCCCGACTGGGTCGATGTTGTCCGGCGTTCTCCTCCTCGCGCTGACCGGGATCGGTGCGCGCAGAATCCGATACGAGGGATCCGGGGCCGCCCGTCGGGGGCGGACGCTCGGCCTCTGGTGGATCGGGTGGGTCGTCGCCGCCCTACCGTGGTTGACCGCAACACTTGTCGGCCATGCGTCCATCGCCGCCGGCGACAACGGTTTCACCGTCTTCGGCGTGCGTGCCGAACCGGGACTCGGCACCATCGGCACGGCGCTCGGGCTGGGCGGCATCTGGAATGCCGAGGCTGTTCCCACCAGCCGCACCATCTGGTGGGCGGCCGTGGCGACGGCGGCGCTGCTGCTCGTCATCGCCACCGGCACCGTCTGGTTGTGGCGTCACCGGGGACCCGACACCGGCGTGATCGCGACCCTGGGTGTGGTGGCCGCGGCCACCGCCATCGCCGTGAGTGTGGCAGCCATCGGGCCGGTCGCCGAGACGTTGTCGGCCGCCACCGTGGACGTGCCGGGACTCGGATTGTTCCGCGACACCCAGAAGTACCTCGCGCTGCTCGTACCGTTCGTCGCCGTCGCGACCGCCGCCGCGGTGGCCGCCGCACGCCGCTGGGTGCCCGC
This sequence comes from Gordonia sp. Z-3, assembly GCF_036233855.1. Classification (NCBI taxonomy): domain Bacteria; kingdom Bacillati; phylum Actinomycetota; class Actinomycetes; order Mycobacteriales; family Gordoniaceae; genus Gordonia; species Gordonia sp. Z-3. The sequence goes on along the minus strand of NZ_JAZARS010000011.1, from coordinate 94,415 downwards.
CGGTTTCGCGCTCGCCGCCACAACACTTCTGATCGTCGCACCGCTACCCGACCTCGCGTGGGGTGTCGGCGGGACGATCTCCCCGGTCACCTACCCGTCGGACTGGGCGGCCGTCTCGGCACAGATCACCGCCGATCACGGCGCGGTGGCGGTGTGGCCGACCGGGTCGGTGCGGCAGTACTCGTTCACCGATGGACCGTCACTGGACCCGCTGCCCCGAATGGTGCGCGCGCCGGTCGCCGAATCCGGCCGATTGGTGGTGGATTCGGCGGTCGTCGATCCGCCGTCCGGGCGCGGTGCCGACGTCGACGCGGCATTGTCGGCCGGTGGCTCAGTCGGGCGCCTGACGGAGCTGGGTGTCGGCTGGGTGGTGGTGGAGAACAACGATCCGCCATCGGCCCTCGCCGCCGAGGCGGCGGTCGTGTTCCGCGGCGCCGACCTGACGCTCTATCGCATCCCCGGGCCGATCGCCGATCTCGGGGCGTCCACCGCCGCGCGGACGACAGCCATTGTCGCCCATCTCGTCTGGGCGGTTACCGCGGTGATCGCACTGGTCGCGGCGCTGATTGCAGCAGCCCGTCGAACACGTCGATGAATCCGTCGGCGGTCGCCGACCACGAGTAGCCGGCCGCCTTGCGTTGCGCGTTGCCACCGAGGCGCGCGGCCTCCTCCGGGTTGTCGATCAGTTTCCTTGTCGCGCTGACCAGTTCGTCGACGCCGTCGACGAGCAGGCCGGTCTCGCCGTGCTCGACCGACTCGACCAGTCCGACCGAACTGCGGTAGCCGATGGTGGGCACCCGATGTTGGGCCGCCTCCACCACCGCCAGACCCCAGCCCTCCTTGCGCGATGGCATCAGATGGACGTCGGCGCGGGCAAGCAGCTGATGTTTGCGGGGCTCGTCGACATGGCCGTGGAAAGTGACGAATCGTTGCACACCGAGCCGGGCGGCGGTGTCGCGCAGTTCATCCGACCACCAGCCACCGCCTATCACGTCGAGGTGCACGTCGGCTCGGGTGTGGCGCAATTCGGCGACCACGGCCAGGGCGTCCTCCACCTGCTTGTGTGGGACCAGTCGGGAGAGCACACACAACCGCGGGCCGCCGGTCGGGTCGTCGGACTCGGCGAGGTTCGCCGGCTGGGGCACGATCGCGTCGATCCCGTTGCGGATCACGGTGATCCGTTCACGGTCCACGCCGAGGGCGACGAGTTCGTCTGCCGACGGACCCGACACCGTCACATACCTACTGCGTCGGTGCACCCGCGGCGACACCCGCGATTCCAGCCACCAGCCGAACCGCCCGAGCAACCGTCCGGCGACCGGCCACTGCTCGCGATGGCAGTGATGAACCAGCACCACCGTGGGCACCGGCGACACCGTACCGGCGAAGAACGGGATGCCGTTCTGGGTGTCGATGACGATGTCGGGCGCACCGGGCAGCCTGCCGCGGCCCCACCGCGCGGCCACGATCGTCAGCAGAGCGCGCGGGTACACCGAGAGTCGACCACCGGCCCGCAGGATGCGAACCCCGGCCCGGCGCTCGATCGCCGGCGCGCCATCGTAGGCGGCGGTCAGCAGCGTCACTCGCATACCGCGCTCGACCAGTTCCGCGCCGACGCGTTCGAGATAGCGTTCACTGCCTCCACCCTGCGGGTGCGTGGTGTCGCGCCAGCAGAGCAGCAGCACATGAATCGGTTCGGACATTGCGACCAGAGTAGGCGATCGCAACAGCAGAACCCCCGAGGCCGTACGTGGTATCCCCTCCATACCGCGTCCGACCCGGGGGTCCCGGTCCGACGACAGACAGCAAGTCTGTTGCGGCTACACTGTAGCCGCTAACCCGCCGGACGTCTACAACGATAGTTGAGACGATCCGTACCGGCGAGGTGAGCGTGACGGGTGAGCCGAGTTGCCTCGGACACGGACGTCGCCCGACCGTCCACCAGCCGAGACGAGGAACCTCGATGCCGGAGCATCCCCGCGGCCGACCGCCGCTGCCCGCCGAGGAGATCTTCGCCGAGGCGCTGTCGCTGCTGGCCGACGGCGGGCAGGAGTCGCTCGGCATGCGCGCATTGGCCCGGCGGCTGGGCTCCTCGACCTCCACGCTCTACCGTCAGTTCCCGGGCGGCAAGGATGAACTGTGCACCCGCCTGGCCGAACACATCATGTCGGAGATCGTCGCCGCGCTGGCGCGCTCGGACCTCGGCGACCGGTGGGATCAGGTCGTCGAACGCTCCGCCGTGGTCACCTTCGACGTCCTGCACCGCCACCCTCACTCGGCGAGTCTCTTCGCCGGTCAGGTGCACTTCGGGCCAATGGGGTTGACCCGCTACGAACGGTCGCTGACGCTGCTGATGGCAGCAGGCCTGTCGGCCTCGGATGCGGGCGCCGCCGATCACGCGCTGGCGCGGTTGATCGTCGGATACGCGTTGCAGTCCGCACAGGACACCGAGGACGACCGCGCCGCGGTGTTCGAATACTACCGCGGCCTCGACGCCGGGCAGTACCCGTCGTTGAGCACGGTCGTACCCGCTCTGCCGAAGGATGTGCGCTCGGAGTTCCGGTTCGCGTTGCACACCTTCATGATCGGGCTGCGCGCCCGCGCCGGCGGTTCGCCGGGCACCGGCGAAGCGCGGGTGGACACGTGAGGTGGCGGCTGCCGGGGCGGGGTATCCGGCCGGAGTTCGCCGAGTACGCCACCCTGTCGCGTGCCGCACGCCTGCTCGATGACTTCCGGTTCGAGCAGACCGATCCGGCACGTTTCTACGGCGCCATCGCCGCCGACACGGCCCAGATGGTCGGCGATTGGCACGACCGCCCCCTGCGGGATGCGGTGATCCTCGACGTCGGCGGTGGTCCCGGTTACTTCGCCGACGCCTTCGACCGCCGCGGCGCGCATTACATCTCCGTCGAACCCGATCCGAGCGAGATGCACGCCGGCGGCCTCGAGCACCGCACCTCCGTTCGCGGCTCCGGACAGCAGCTGCCGTTTGCCGACCGCTCGATGGATGTGACGTTCTCCTCCAACGTGGTCGAGCACACCCGCGAACCGTGGCGGATGGCCGACGAGATGCTGCGGGTGACCCGACCGGGCGGCACCGTAATCATCAGCTACACGCTGTGGTGGGGGCCGTTCGGCGGACACGAGATGGGCCTGACGCACTACCTCGGCGGGCATCGCGCCGCGCGGTGGTACACCCGTCGGCACGGTCATCCGCCCAAGAACCTTTACGGCACCTCACTGTTCCCGGTGACCGCAGCGCAGGGGCTGCGATGGGCCGGCACCGTGGCCGGTGCCGACGTCGTCGGCGCGTTCCCGCGCTATCTGCCGTCGTGGCTGTGGTGGGTGATGCGCGTGCCCGGCCTGCGCGAGGTCCTCGGCACCAACCTGGTGCTGGTGCTACGGAAACGCTGAGCGCCGCGGGGCGGGGTCAATTCACCGTCGCCGCGCAGCGCAGCGGCCCGCCTCGACTGGTCGACGACGCCAGCAGATCCTCACCACGCAGGATGTTGCAGGTCACCGGGCCGCGGATCACGATGGCCGTGATCTCCGCCGACGTCCCGCCGACCGTCGCCGCCTGCGACCACGGGGTACCGGCCGCGGCGACCACCGTCGAACTGCCCTGCTCGAGGTAGCGGATGCCCACCACGTCACCGTTGCCGGTGAGCTGATAGACCACCTCACCCGGGGCCACGGTGGGTGTCGTCGTGGTCGTTGTGTCCTCGGTCGTGGTGGTGGTCGACGTGGTGGTGTCCTCGCGCTCGGTGGTCGACGTCGTCGCCGACGACGAGTCGGCGCCCGCCGATGCGTCCGTGCCGTCGTCGGTGCCGCCGCGCGCGATCAGCACACCGACCAGCGCCAGCACCACCAGGGCGCCGAGCGCGGCCAGCGCCAGACCGACGGTGCGTCCGGTGTTCTTCGGTGGCGGGGGCCCCGGCGGTACCGGACCGCCGTAGCCGGGCCCCCCATAACCCGCGCCGTAGTTGGCCGCGGTGTACGCCTGCGGCGCGTCGTAGGGCCCCGGCTGCGCCGCCGTGGGCGGCGGCTCGCCGGGGCCAGCGCCCTGTGCACGCTGACCCGGGATCTCATCGGTCGGCCCGTAGGCGGCCGTCTCGTCGGAAGGCTCGAAACGTCGCGTCTCCGGGCTCTCGCGATTCGGGTCCCAGGGTTCGTCGGGTGGTCGGGTCATGGACCGATTGTGTCACTGCCCGCCGACGACGCGGGTGTGCGACCCGAGGCCCTCACGCCTCGACGATCGCCTCCAGCGGCCGCGTGCGCGCCGCCCGGACCGCCGGCCACAACGCGGCGAGCACGCCCACCACCGCCGACGCGACCAGCGTGATGACGATCAGACTCCACGGCACCACAGGCGTACCGAGGCCCCATTTCGCCAACGTGCGCACCAGCGCCACGCCGATGACGGTGCCGAGCAGCACCCCGAGGATGGCACCGAAAATGGCGATCAGCACCGACTCGAGGTAGATGCTGCGACGGACCTGCGCCCGCAGCATGCCGACGGCGCGCAACATTCCGATCTCCCGCTTGCGTTCCACCACCGACAACGCCAGCGTGTTGATGATCCCGAACACCGCGATCAGCAGGGCCAGGCCGAGCATCGCGTACAGGGTGGCCAGCATCTGATCGATCTGACTCGACACCGAACTCTTGAACTGCGTGCGGTCCTGCACCTGGACGGTCAGGTAGGACGCTGTGGCATCCTCCAGATTCGTGCGCAACGTCTCCGCGGAGACACCCGGTTCCGGTGCCACGAATATCATCGCGCTCACCTGCGCCGACGCCGGCACCAACTGGTCGTACACGTCGGGTCCGACCAACCAGGGCTGCAACGCCTCGTTGTCGGCGTACACCCCGGACACCGTGACCGGTACCTCCTGGCCGGTGGGTCCGGTGAAGGTGACCACATCGCCGCGCTGCCAACCCTTGTCGATGCTGGTGCGTTCGCTGACGAACATGCCGTCGGCAGGCAACTGGTCCGACGCCCCGTCGCGCATGTCGAGCACCGCGACATCGGCGGGCTGACCGCCCACCGCGCCATAGCCGGCCACCTGCTGGCCGTCGGCAGTCGCCTGGATGATGCCGAAACTGACCGACGCCGCCACACCGTCGACCTGCTCCACCTGGTCGGCGACCGCCCCGGGAATCGGCATCTGATTGCTGCCGGCGACGATGAACTCCGCAGTCATCCCGCTGTCCACGGCCTCGTTGACCGTGCCCTTGAACGAGGTTCCCAGGGTGCCGATGACCGCCACCAACATCAGACCCAGAGTCAACGCGAACGCCGTCGCCGCGGTCCGTCGCGGATTGCGCACCGCATTGGTGCGGGCCAGACGGCCGATCCGGCCGAACGGGGCGCCGAGCACCGAACCGAGGGCACCCACCACCGGCCGCGACAACGCCGGACCGGCCAAGACCACCGCCGCGATCGCACCGGCCGCACCGGCACCGACCGCGATCGCCGGTCCGACGCCGACGCCCATCGCACCGGCGACGATGGCCACCAGCGAGATGACACCCACGACCGCACCGACGACGGTGCGTCGCACCAGCGGAGCCGACCCCTCCGCCATCCCGGCGCGCATCGCCTCCACCGGCGGCACCCGTGACGCCCGCACAGCCGGCACCCAGGCGCTGATCATCGTCACCACGATCCCGACGAACAACGCCGCCAGTACCGCCCACACGCCGATCTGCAGCGGCGCGTCGGGTAGCCCCGAGGCCGAGGTGGTGAGCGCCTTGAGCAACGCCGCCAAACCGATACCGACGGCCAGGCCCACCAGCCCGCCGATCACACCGACCACGAACGCCTCGAACAGCACCGACCTCGACACCTGACGTCGGCTCGCACCGACCGCCCGCAGCAGCGCCAGTTCGCGATTGCGCTGCGCGACGATCATCGAGAAGGTGTTGTAGATGATGAAGGTGCCCACGATCAGGCCGATCGCGGCGAACGCCAACAGGATTGCGGTGAAGATCGTCAGGAACTCGTTGACCTGGTCCTTCTGGTCTTGACGCACCTGATCGCCGGTGCGCACCTCGTAGGTGTCGGGCGGCAGTGCCGCCTGCACCCGCTGCTGCAACTCTTCCGGCGTGACACCGTCGACCGCGGACATGTCCACCTGCGCGACATGCTGCCCGTCGGAGAACAAGCTGCGCGCGGTCGCCTCGTCGAACTGCACGTTGACGTAGCCGCCGGTGGAGCCGGGCAGATCGAGCAGCCCGACCACCGTCACCTCACGCGGCTGCGCCGAACCCTGCCCCACCACGAGTTGTGTGGTGGACCCGACCTGCAGGCCTGCTTCGTCTGCGGCCGACGAATTCAAGGCCACCTCACCGGCATTCGTCGGACCACGACCACCGGGCAGGATCTTGCTGCTGTCCGGGGACAACGACTGATCAGGCGGAAGGTAGGCGGTACCGACACTGGGAGCGCCACCGGTCTGCAACGCCTTGCCGTCGGACCCGGCGATCGTCACCGAGCCGGTGTAGTTGGCGACGATCTTGTCGATACCCAGTTCCTGCTTCTGCGCGGTCAGGTCGTCGACGACCGTCAGCGGCACACCCGGCGACTGATTGCTGTCCGGGGTGATCTCCACCGCCACGCCTGGCGCCGCCGAGTCGAAGATGTCGTTGAACGCTTTGGAGATGGTCGACGTGAACACGATCGACCCGGCCACGAACGAGGTGCCGAGGACGATCGAGAACACGGTCAGGAAGAGTCTGAGTTTGTGAGCGCGCAGGTTGCGCAACGACACCCGGCGCATCACCGTCGAGGAGGCCATGTGGTCAGCGCACCTCGGAGGTGTTCTCGTCGGCTGCGTGCTTCGGCCCGCTCGCTTCGCTCCCGGCGCCGTCCACATTCGGCCCGCTCGCTTCGCTCCCGGCGCCGTCACCACTCGGCCCGCTCGCTTCGCTCCCGGCGCCGTCACCACTCGGCCCGCTCGCTTCGCTCCCGGCGCCGTCAAGATTCTTCATCACCTCGAACACGTCATCGGCCGAGGGGCGCGCGAGTTCGCGGACGATCTGCCCGTCGGCGAGGAACACCACCCGATCGGCATAGGAGGCCGCACGCGGATCGTGGGTGACGATCACCACCGTCTGCCCGAACTCGTCTGTCGCCGCACGCAGGATCGACAGCACCTCGCCCGATGACCGCGAGTCGAGATTGCCGGTCGGCTCGTCGCCGAAGATGATCTCCGGCTTACCGACCAGGGCGCGGGCACACGCCACCCGCTGCTGCTGCCCGCCGGACAACTCGCTGGGCAGATGATCGAGACGATCGGCGATCCCGAGACGCCCGATCACCGTGTCGAACCACTCGGTGTCGATATCGCGGCCGGCGATGTCGACCGGCAGGGTGATGTTCTCCCGAGCAGTCAACGTCGGAACGAGATTGAACGACTGGAACACGAATCCGATGCGGTCGCGCCGCAACTCGGTCATCGCCTTGTCGGAGAGGCCGGTGAGATCTGCCTCACCGATGTGCACGCGTCCACCGCTGGCGACGTCGAGCCCGGCGAGGCAATGCATCAGGGTGGACTTGCCGGAACCCGACGGCCCCATGATCGCGGTGAACTCGCCTTCGCCGAATTCGATGGTGACGCCGCGCAGGGCCTCGACGACGGTGTCACCCGTGCCGTAGACCTTGGTCAGATCCGCCGCGCCGGCGGCGACCGCGCGGGTGTCGATGAGTGAACCGTCCGTATGAGCCGATGTCATGGCATCAACGGTGCCAAAACTCCCGACCGTTGGCCATCAGGAATATCCCTGAGACGGACTCGGGGTACGTCCTCGGGTCATTCGGACAGCGGAGCGGCACCCAGTCAGCGCGTGGGCAGATGGACTTCGAGACCGTGCACGCGGGTCGGACCGGCGAACATGTCGTTGGTCACGATGTAGAGGATGCGCGACCGGTAGCCCTTCGACGGAGTCGCCGGAAGCCAGTTACCCCACGCCAATCCCGACATGTTCCCGGCAGCCAGACGCGTCAACGGTGCGGTCGAGAAGATCCGCTTCTTCGGCATCGACTTCTCGCGGCCGGACAGCTCCTTCTTCCCGGTGACCGGGGTGGCCCCACGCGTGGTGGTCCAGTAGATGCGCGCGGCGCGCCCGTTGCCGCGTTCGAGCACCAGGTAGTCGGTGTTGTTCACCGCGAGCACATCGGCGGCCACCTTGTCGCCGTCGGTGCGGTAGACGTACTCCGACGTGCCGCGGCCGGCCCAGGTGATCAGACGCGCCGACGTGCGCGCGTCCTGCTTCAGACCGCCCGCGGTGATCGCGCTGACCCGATCACCGGGCGACACGGCCACTCCGGTGAACCCGCGCTGACCGTTCAGGCCGGACTTGCCGGAGACCCGGTAGGCCGACGGAAGCGGCAGATCCCGCACGTGATTGCCGATCGGACCGGTGACACGGACGAACTGATTCGCCCCGCCGCTGGCCACCACATAGCCGTCCCCCAACCGGCGGATGCCCTCGAACTGTGCGCCGCCGGGAAGGATCGGCAGGTTGTAGGGAGCGAAAACCGTACCGCCACCGGTCACGCGGCCCCCGCCCGTGAAGCCGAGGTTCGACGTGAACGGGATGGTGGCGTTGTAGGTCCGGGCCGGGCCCTGCCGGCCGACGTCGGTGGAGATCAGCACGTACGTGCCGTTTCCGGTGCGGTCCAGGCCGGAGATCGCGCCGAAGGTGGGGACCGCACCGATGATCGTGGAATCCCTATACAGCGCAATCGGTTCGCTGCTCGACGGTGCCGCCACCGCCGCACCTGCGGTCATCGTCGAAAGCCCTACAGCACAAGCGGACACGAGCGCCGCCCCCCACAAGCGAAGTCTCATGGTAGGGCACCCTACCCGATGGTTCGGTCGCCGACCGGCCCACCAAGCCCCCGGCCCCCGCCAACCCGACCGCCCAACTCACCCCACGGAGGCCGAGAGAACCGCAAAAAGCGCCGAGAGAACCCGGATTTCGTCGAGAGAATCCGGCTGCGTAAGTGGCTGGGTTCTCTCGGCGCTTTTTGCGGTTCTCTCGGCGCGAGGGTATTCGCCTCCGTCGCTTGCGCTGGGAGGTGAGCTTCGGTCAGGCCAAGCGCTGCTTCAGGTGATCGAGCTCGTCGCGCAGTGAGCTGGGGAGCTTGTCGCCGACGAAATCGAACAACTCCTCGATCAGCGGGATCTCCTGGCGCCATTCGTCGGCGTTCACCGCGAGCGCGGCCGCGATGTCCTCGGCCGGCACACCATCGAGGCCGTCGACGTCGATTTCCTCGGGCTTCGCGACGATGCCGACAGGAGTCGAGATGCCCTCGTTCTTGCCCTCGATCCGACCGACGATCCACTCCAGCACGCGGCTGTTCTCACCGAAGCCCGGCCACAGGAAGCGGCCGTCGTCGCCGCGACGGAACCAGTTGACGTAGAAGACCTTCGGCAACTTCTGCGCGTCGGCATTCTTGCCAAGGTCGAGCCAGTGGGCGAAGTAGTCGCCCACGTTGTAGCCGAGGAACGGCAGCATCGCCATCGGGTCGCGGCGCACGGTGCCGACCTTGCCCTCGGCGGCTGCGGTCTGCTCGGAGCCGACGGTGGCGCCCATGAACACGCCGTGCTGCCAGTCGCGGGCCTCGGTCACCAGCGGCACGGTGGTCTTGCGGCGGCCACCGAACAGGATCGCCGAGATCGGCACGCCCTGCGGATCGTCCCACTCCTTGGCCAGCGACGGGCACTGGTCAAGCGGGGTGCAGTAGCGCGAGTTGGGGTGGGCGGCCTTGTGATCGGACTCCGGCGTCCAGTCGTTGCCGAGCCAGTCGGTCAGGTGCGCCGGCTTCTCGCCGCCGATGCCCTCCCACCAGATGTCACCGTCATCGGTCAGTGCGACGTTGGTGTAGAGGGTGTTACCGGCCTCGATGGTCTTCATCGCGTTCGGGTTCGAGTCGTCGCTGGTGCCCGGCGCCACACCGAAGAAGCCGAACTCGGGGTTGATCGCGTAGAGGCGACCGTCGTCGCCGAAGCGCATCCACGCGATGTCGTCGCCGACGGTCTCGGCTTCCCAGCCTTCGATGGTCGGCTGGATCATCGCGAGGTTGGTCTTGCCGCAGGCGCTCGGGAACGCGGCGGCGACGTAGTAGACCTTCTTCTCGGGGCTGGTCAGCTTGAGGATCAGCATGTGCTCGGCCAGCCAGCCCTCGTCGTGGGCGAGGACCGACGCGATGCGCAGCGCGTAGCACTTCTTGCCCAGCAGCGCGTTGCCGCCATAGCCGGAGCCGAAGGACCAGATTTCGCGGTCCTCCGGGAAGTGCGAGATGTACTTCTCGGAGTTGCAGGGCCACGGGACGTCGGCCTGGCCGGGTTCGAGCGGCGCACCGACGGAGTGCAGCGCCTTGACGAAGAAGCCGTCCTCGCCGAGGAGTTCGAGGACCTGGGGACCGACGCGGGTCATGATCTTCATCGACAGCACGACGTACTCGGAGTCGGTGATCTCCACGCCGAGCTTGGGGTCGTCGGAGCCGAGCGGGCCCATGCAGAACGGGATGACGAACATCGTGCGGCCGCGCATGCACCCGCGGTACAGACCGTTCATCGTGGCGCGCATCTCGGCCGGGTCCACCCAGTTGTTGGTGGGACCGGCGTCTTCGGCGGTCTTCGAGCAGATGTAGGTGCGGGACTCCACGCGCGCGACATCGGCGGGGTCGGATTGCGCCAAGAACGAGTTCGGCTTCTTGTCCTCGTTCAGCTTGACCAGGGTGCCCGCCTCGACCAGCTGACCGGTCAGACGCTCCCATTCGGCGTCGCTACCGTCGGACCACACCACCCGTTCCGGCTGCGTCAGCTCCGCGACCTCGGCAACCCACGCCAGCAATCCGGCGTGTTTCGTCGGGGCGGTCTTCGGGTCCAGGCCTGGAATGGTGGCTGAGGTCATGATCGGTTCTCCTCCGAGGTGACGGCGCGATGCACAGCCGTCGCGATGTCGTCGTCACCACAGGATACGTTCACCGAGCGCCCGCTAGGTACCGGGGTGATCCAGATGCGGCAAATCCCACATCACGACATCGGCCAATGGCGTATGCCGACGTTGCGTCGGCCCCGAGTCGGCGCGCGATCGGCCATGCCGGGTAGCTCAGCGGCCTCGGTCTCGTCGGTCAGCCCAACCTACCGGTGTCGGTGGCCACCCAGGTGCCGCTGCCCGGGTCGAGCACCCGCGACGAGAACGTTCCTTCCGCATCGACCTCGGTGATCTTGTCCACCTGCCCGTCGTGGTCGGAGTCGGTGTAGACGGTGAGTCCACCGTCGCCGGTCCGGGTCAATGAGTCGCGGATGCCGTCGTCGTCGGTGTCGACATCGGCCGGGCCGAGATCCCAGATGCGGCCGTCGGAGTGCATCCACAAGTGATCATCCGGTGTCGACGTGGCACCCGCGTGCTCGAACACCGCGCCGGCGTCGTGGCGGCCCACCGCGGCGCCCCCATCCGGATCCACCGACCCCTGGTGGTCGAACGATTCATTGCCGAGTGGATCACCACCCAGAAATGACATGTCCATCCGCACTCCCCTCGTCGATGCCGCATCCGCACACCACCGTGATGATAAGACGCGCCGGCCCGCCATTCGGTTCCATCGCACTTCGGCCCCCCTCCCGGCGGCCGTCGCATCGGTTCTTCCACCTGGTTTCGTCAGATCGGCCAACTGCAGTTGGGGGACGAAGCGATACCCGGCGGAGGAACCGTCACACGCGAGCGAGTTCGGCGCGCAGTGCCCGGACGCGGGCGAGACGGTCGCGTGTGGGTTGGCGGGCCGCGCCGGTGCGCAGGGCGCGCAGCTGCTCGTCGATCGCGGCGATATCGGCGGCCGCCTGGCGGGTACGACGTTCGTGGTAGCGGGTGATCTGACCGATCAGATGGGCTTCGGCCGCGGCCACTCGTGACCCCACCCGGTGTTCGAGTCGCGCCCGGGTCTCGTTGAGCGCCTCGCCGCTCCAGGTGCGCATTTCGGCCCGTACCGCGGCCGATCGCCGCACGCGGATCACCAGTACCGCCACCAGGACGCCGAGCACCAGGGTCAACGGCATACTCACCCACTGGAGCGTGTGCACCGAGGCCATCGGCGCCACGATGAGCCGCCCGAGCCCGAGCCCGCTGGATGCACCGATCAGCACCACCAGCAGATCCTCTCCGCTGCGCCGTGCCGTGGGCACCGGCCTGTCGAAGGGCGGCCCGACGTCGTCGGTTCCCGCGACCGGTGCCGGTCGGGGCGCCGCCGCGTCGATGCCGAGCAGTGCTGCGGCCGACACCTCGTCGAGGCGCTCGTCGGTGGCCGTATCGACCCGCGCTCGCATCGCCGTGGTCTGGTCGGTGAGCCACCGGGCGAACTCGTCGCGACCCCGCGCGGACAGCCCCGCCGTGCGAGCGGTGGCGTCGGCGGCGAGCGCGCGGGTGCCACCGGCGATGTCGGCGATCGTCTCGCTGCGCACCCGGGTCAGTCCGGCCCGCACCACCGCCAGCCGGTCGGCCCGGCCGCGGTCGCGGGATTCGAGCACGCGACGACGGTGAGCGGCCAGGTTCTCGGGATCGTCCTCGCGGGACGCCTCTGCGGCGAGTAGCTCGTCTTCGAGTTGCCCGAGCGCTGCCAGCGCGGCACCGGTCCGGGCGCGTTCGCGCCGCTGCGCGGGTGCAGCGGCCATCTCCTCGGCAGCCCACTGCAGCAGCGCGCCGACGCCCGACTCGGCGTCGGTCCCGGACAGCGCGAGCGTCGACGACACCGCGAAGACGGGGAGTTCCTCGCGCGGATCGAGCGTCGCGCGATGGGCGCGCAGGATGCGCGGCCACTCCCAGTAGGCGTCGATCTTGGTGCACACCAGCGCCACGGTTCCGAAGCGCCGCCGCAGCTCGTCGACGGCGCCGCGCTCCTCGGCACCGACCGACGACGTCGGATCCACCACCAGCAGTGCCGCGCCGACCGCCGCATCGTCGGCGCGGGCGCCCCATCGGCCGGACTCCACGCGCAGCGTGGGGTCGATGTGTCGGCAGGCCTCGAGCAGCGTCGACACCCCGGTCCCGCCGATCCCAAAGACCGCGACATCGGTCCCCCCGCCGACGATGGCGGCCGGTTCGTAGCCGGTCAATCCGGCCACGGCCGCCGACACATCGGCGGCCACCCCGGCGCCGGCCATCACGCCGCCGGCCATCTCGTCGCCTCGGTCTCGGCGAGTTGCGCAAGCAGCGGCTCCACGGCGTCGCGGTCGTGCCCGCGTGCGGCGATCGTCTCGAGCCGGGTGCGCAGCTCCACCAGCCGCCACTGCCGGACCCGCCCGACGCGTTCGGTGATGGGCGCGATCACCTCGTCGATTCCGCTGCGTCGCCACAGTTCGCGGTCGAGCATCGTCGTATCGGTCACGTCGGGGTGTGCGGCGAGCAACTCGAGCGCGATCTCGATTCCGGTCCGGTCCAGCCGCCGCATCAGTGCGGCGCGCATGACGCGTTCGTCGTCGGGGCCGGCGGAGAGGAACGCCCCGGCCATCGCCGGCATCTCTTCTCCGGTGCGCGCCAGTTCGCGGAGGAATCCGAGTTCGTCGTCGGTGACCGTCGCACGTGCCAGCAGCGCCGACACCGGGATCACCGCCTGATCGATCTGCTCGGCGCAACGCGCGGCGACCTCGGCGGCCACGACCGGATCGCGGTGGGTGTCGGATTTGTTGAGCACCACGATGGTCCGGTCGGTGGGTGAACGGGCCAGCATGTCCCGATCGTGCGCCCGCGGCGGGCCGGTGAGCACATGCATCCACAGATCCGCGTCATCACCTCCGGTATCGCTGGTCGCGGCCACCGACAGCCGCTCGTGCAGAGCTCTCGCGAAGGTTGCCCGACCGCTGCCCGCACGACCGGTCACCCGCACCTGCAGGGGCCGCGCGTAGCGGCGCGCGGCGTCGGCGAGTTCGGCGCGCGCGGGTGAATCGGGTGCGACGACGTCGGCGAGGCGCCCGGACTCGGCCAGCCGGGCGGGCGTGTCCGGGGACACAGTGCTGGGGTCGTTCGCCATGCTGGAAATGTAACGTGCACCATCGCAGCGCGGCATGGTGTCCGGCGAGTCGATTGCCCGCTGACCGGGGCCGAAGCGGTGTCGGCTGTTCCGCGACACCACCCATGCGCAACGATGGACGGGTGAGCGAGAGCGTCGATCAGTCACGTCTGTACCCGCGGGTGACCAGTTTTCGATTCCGTCGGGGCACCCTGACGACGGGTCAGCAGCGCAATTGGGAGCAGTTGTGGCCCCGGCTGGGCCGCGACCTCGCGATCGGTACCGACCGGGTCCCCGAGGAACCGATCGACCTCCCGGAGTTCTTCGGCCGCAACGCACCCGTCGTCCTGGAGATCGGGAGCGGCACGGGGATCTCGACGGCGGCGATGGCCACCGAGGAACCCCACGTCGACGTCCTCGCGGTGGAGGTCTACAAGCCGGGCCTCGCACAACTACTGGGTCTGGTGGACCGCGGCGGACTCACGAATGTGCGGATGGTGCGCGGCGACGCCGTGGTGGTGTTGACCGAGCTGCTGACATCGGAGTCGCTGACCGGGATCCGGGTGTTCTTCCCGGACCCGTGGCCGAAATCACGTCACCACAAGCGCAGGCTCATCCAGAGCGGCACGCTGGAACTGATGGCCGACCGATTGGTGCCCGGGGGTGTGCTGCACATCGCGACCGATCACGCCGGGTATGCGGAGTGGATCGCCGAGCATCTCGCCACCCAGCGGCGTGACCGACCGCACGTCGTCCAGGCGACGGCCGGCTCGCCCATCCTGCTCGACCGTCCCACCACCAAATTCGAGGGGCGCGCCGAACGAGAGGGTCGCGAGGTGAACGAATTCGTATATGTTCGGCCCCAACCCCCCACTTCCCGACCCACCGAAAGCGGCGGAGCATGAGCGACGACGTCACTGCGACCCAGCCGGCCCCCACCCAAAGTGCCGGGTCAGCGCCAGGTTCCGGACCGTCGGGCACCGGGCCGAATCGGTTCGCCGACACCATCTCCGGCCAGAGCGGAACACCGCGGGTGCTGTTGGTCTGGGATGCACCCAACATGGACATGGGGCTCGGCGCGATCCTCGGCGGCCGCCCGACCGCGGCGCACCGACCGCGCTTCGACGCGCTGGGCCGCTGGCTGTTGCAGCGCACCGCCGACATCTCCGCCACCGCGGCGACGGGCACGTCGGTGGAGCCGGAGGCCACCGTCTTCACCAACATCGTCCCGGGCAGCGCCGACGTGGTTCGGCCGTGGGTGGATGCGCTGCGCAACGTCGGTTATGCGGTGTTCGCGAAGCCCAAACTCGCCGATGACAGTGATGTGGACAGCGACATGCTCGACCACATCGCACTTCGCAGGCACACTGTTGGACTAGCTGGCCTCATCGTCGCCTCGGCCGACGGCCAGGCGTTCCGGGAGCCGCTGCTCGAGGTGGCCGCCGACGGCGTTCCGGTCACCGTGATCGGTTTCCGCGAGCATGCCAGCTGGGCCTTGACCACCGAGGAGTTGGAGTTCGTCGACCTGGAGGACATCCCGGCGGTGTTCCGTGAGCCGTTGCCGCGGATCGGTCTCGACTCGTTGCCCGACGACGGGGCGTGGCTCACACCGTTCCGACCGTTGCAGGCACTGCTGCACTGATCACGGTTCCATCGATCCCGACCGACTCAGGGATCACTCAGGACCGCTTGCCACAATCCCGCCTGAAGAACTTCCCGCGCGCAGCACTTCATCCGCCAGGTACGACCGAGAAAGGAACGAGGCGTGTTCGGAGCCATCGGCACATTCGTCTTTCGAATGCGCTTCGCCGTGATCGCGGTTCTGATCGCCCTGATGGGCGGTCTGGGCCTCTACGGTCTCGACCTCGGTAAGTACCTCAGCCAGAGCGGCTGGTTCGATCCCACCTCGGAGTCGGTGAAGGGATCGGTGGTCGCCGACACCGCGCTGGGCCGCGATCACCGGTCCGACGTCATCCTGCTGATCACGCCACCAGAGGGCACCTCCGTCGACGACCCTGAGTTCGGCGCAAAGGTGGAGAACTTCGTCGATGACCTCATCGCGCAGCACGGCGACATCGTCAACCGCGAGGATCCGGGCATCATCGACCCGTTCTATCTGCGCGATCAGACGTCCACCTCGCAGGCCGCGCAGGCCACCATCCGGGAACGCACGTTCACCGACGACGGCCGCCACGCGTTCATCAGTATCGGCGTCAAGGGTGACGACGACACCACGGTGCTCAACAACTACACCGTCATCGAACCGTTCTTCGACGACATCGGCGCGAGATTCAACCTCGAGGACACCACGTTCGAACTCGCCGGCCTCCAACCGGTGGCAGGCAGTATGGCCGACGGCATGGACAAGGACATCCACCGTGCCGAGGTGATCGCCCTGCCGTTGGTCGCGATCATGTTGTTCTTCATCTTCGGCGGGGTGATCGCAGCCTGTCTGCCGGTGCTGATCGGCGGTCTGACGATCGCCGGATCGCTGGGCATCATGAAGATCCTCGCCCAGATCACCGAACTGAACATCTTCGCGCAGTCGGTGGTCACGCTGATCGGCCTCGGTATCGCGATCGACTACGGCCTGTTCATCGTCAGCAGATTCCGCGAGGAACTCGCCGAAGGGTATTCGACGAAGGCCGCGGTCCGCCGAACCGTGATGACGTCGGGACAGACCGTGGTGTTCTCGGCGACCATCATCGTCGCGGCGCTGGCGTGTCTGCTGATCATGCCGCAGGGCTTCCTCAAGTCGGTCGCCTACGGCGCGATCGCGTCGGTGACGCTCGCGGCGATCTTGTCGATCACCGTGTTGCCGGCCACCCTGGCCATCCTGGGGCCGCGGATCGACGCGCTGGGTCTGCCGTTCCTGCGGCGCACCAAGACCAAGGAAGAGGTCGAGAACGGGTTCTGGGGCCGACTGGCCGGTTGGGTCATGCAGCATCCGGTGGCGACTGCGGTCCCCACGATCCTGCTGTTGCTGGTGCTCACCATTCCGTTCGGCGGAATCAAGTTCGGCGGCATCAGCGAGGCCTACCTGCCGCCCGACAACCCCAACCGGGTGGCGCAGGAGAACTTCGACGAGTATTTCCCCACCGAGCGCACCGAAGAGATCAAGCTGGTCGTCGCCTACGACCCGAACGACGCGGCCAGCGGGCAGAAGATCCAGCAGATCGCCGACGAGGCCAATCAGATTCCCGGCTTCACCAAACAGTTCAGCCCGTCGTCCGACGGCGGGGCGCTGACCGGCCAGTACGGCGACAACGGACCGCAGATCATCCAGATGTCGGCGGGGTTGGTGGACCGCAACACCGCCGCGCCCGCCATCGACGACCTGCGCGCGATCGACACCCAGGGCCTCACGATGTGGGTGGCCGGCACCCCGACACTGACGCAGGACTCCATCGATGCGCTGATGTCACGGCTGCCGATCATGGCCGTCCTGCTGGTGCTGGTGACCGGCTTCCTGATGTTCCTGGCGTTCGGCTCGCTGGTGCTGCCGATCAAGGCCGCGCTGATGACGGCGCTGGGGCTGGGGGCCACGCTGGGCATCCTGACGTTCATCTTCGTCGACGGTCACGGCGCAGCGCTGGCCAACTTCACGCCCGGGCCGCTGTTCGCCGCGGTGCTGGTGCTGATCATCGCGATCATCTTCGGTCTGTCCACCGACTACGAGATATTCCTGTTGTCTCGCATGGTCGAGGCCAGGCAGAAGGGCGCGACCACCACCGAAGCCGTTCGGGTGGGCACTGCCCACACCGGTCGCATCATCACAGCGGCGGCGGCGATCCTGGTGGTGGTCACCGGCGCGTTCGGCCTGTCCGAGATCGTGATGATGAAGTACATCGCCTACGGCATGATCGCGGCGCTGATCCTCGATGCCACCATCATCCGCATGTTGCTGGTGCCGTCGGTGATGAAGATGCTCGGCGACGACTGCTGGTGGGCGCCGCGCTGGATGCGGGTGATGCAACAGAAGATCGGGCTCGGCGAGACGGTTCTCGACGATGAGCCCGACGAATTGCGCGATCAGGCCGCTGCCTCGCGGATGCGCTCGGCCGGCACCATCGTCGCCGAGGCACCCACCTCCACGATGCGCGCCGCTCCGCGGTCGACGCGCGGCGACGTCGGTGTTCCGGCCGCCGCAGCGACGGGTGCGGCCGCCCGCGGTGCCGCACGCACCGCCCCTCGGCCGACACCGGATCGTCAGTCGCCGAGACGTTCGGCGAACGTCGCGGCGCCACAGGCCGTGCCCGGTGGCCGACTACCGCGTGAGGGGCAGGTCGCCGGGCCGTCGGCCGAACCGGCGCCCGCACGCGTGGGCCCGTCCGCGCCGCCGACGGGCGACCGCTCAGCGAGCCGACCGACTCCTGCGGCACGTCCCGCACCCACATTCAGTCGCGCACGGCGTTCGCGGTCGGACGGCCCGGACACCGGCAGCTGGCGACTGGGAGCGGGTGGCATCCGCCTCGGCGACGATGAGCCGTCGGCCCAGTCTCCGTCGGCCCAGTCTCCTAACCCCCAATCTCGTAACCCCCAATCTCGTAACCCCCAGTCGGCTCCGACCCAGGCCCCGACGGCCCACCCCGGTGCGGCACCGACCCGGTCACAGCAGCCCCGCCCCGCGTCGCCGCCGGCCGCCTCGGCACCACCACCACCGACGGCCCCGCGGCCGCAGCGCCCGACCCCTGCCCCGCCGGCGGATTCGGCTCTCGGTCGCCGCCCGGCGCTGGACAACACGGGTAAGCGTCCGCTGGCGGCGTCGTTGAGCCCCGAAGGCGAACGACGCACCTCGCGGCCGCAGCGACCAGGGGGGTCACCGATGGATCGTGGTCTCAGCAACGAGACCCCGCCGTTGACCGGCCGGCAGCCGGATGGGGATCGACCCGGTACGGCGGAACCCACCGACGGTGGCGAGGGGCGCCGACGGGCCACCGACCGGCACGCCCGCTCCGACAACGACGGCGACGGCGCGCAGATCAGTGTGCAGGAACTGCTTCGCCGCAGCCGCTCAGGCAACGGCCGCTCGGAAAGCTGACCTCGGCGGCGTCGGATGCGCTCGGTTGTCA
The DNA here is from genome assembly GCF_036233855.1 of Gordonia sp. Z-3. Taxonomy (NCBI): domain Bacteria; kingdom Bacillati; phylum Actinomycetota; class Actinomycetes; order Mycobacteriales; family Gordoniaceae; genus Gordonia; species Gordonia sp. Z-3. The sequence continues at coordinate 75,326 of NZ_JAZARS010000011.1, read as the reverse complement.
ATCACGTGATCTGAGCCATCAAAGGTCACCTTGGTCAGGACTGGCCAAACACCTGATGTGATCGGCCGCACATCAACGCAGGATTGTCTCCCAGCACACCCACCTTGGAGGCAGCCCATGAACGCACCCACCACCTGGACGAGCCCAGAGCACCGAAAAAGCGTGCTTTGGGTGGTGACCCTCGCCGCGATCGCCATCGTCTTCGACGGCTATGACCTCGTCGTGTACGGCACCGTCCTACCCACCCTGCTCGACGACCCATCGCAGCTGGGCGAACTGAGCCCGGGCACTGCCGGCGCGCTCGGCTCCTACGCGCTGATCGGCATGATGATCGGCGCGTTCATCGCGGGCACCTTCGGCGATCGGGTCGGCCGCCGCCGGATGATGCTGATGAACATTGCGTGGTTCTCCATCGGAATGGGAGCCACCGCACTGGCTCCCAACGTGGCCACCTTCGGTGTTCTCCGGTGTCTGACCGGAATCGGCATCGGTGGCCTGGTCGCCACCGTCGGCGCCCTGGTCGCGGAGTTCGCGCCCACATCCAAGCGCAACCTGTTCAACGCCATCGTCTACAGCGGCGTCCCGTTCGGCGGCGTGCTGGCAGCGGTTCTGGCGCTGCTGTTGGCCGATCACATCGGCTGGCGTGGACTGTTCTGGGTCGGCGCGTTGCCGCTGGTGACGCTGCTGCCGTTGGCGTGGCTCAAGATGCCCGAGTCGCCGCAGTGGCTGGTGTCGCGCGGCCGGCTCGACGAGGCGAGCGCCATCGGCACCCGCACCGGTATCCCCGTCGACCTCTACCCGCAGCCCGCCGGACAGGCCACCGCGCAGCCGGACAAGGTCGGCTTCGCCGCCCTGGCCTCACGCCGGTTCGCGCTGCCCACCCTGCTGCTGGGCACGATGAGCTTCGCCGGACTGCTGCTGACCTACGGCCTCAACACCTGGCTGCCGCAGATCATGGAATCGGCCGGTTTCAACGCCAAGGGATCGTTGTCGTTCCTGCTGGTCCTCAATGGCGGCGCCATCGTCGGCGGCCTCATCGCCGCCCGCCTCGCCGATGGTCGCGGCCCGCAGCGCATCGTCGCCACCTCGTTCTGCCTGGCCACATTCGCCCTGATCTGCCTGACCCTCGGGTTCCCGCTGCCGGTGTTGCTGGCTGCGGTCGCCGTTGCCGGTACCGGCACCATCGGTACCCAGGTGCTGATCTACGGCTACGTGTCGAACTTCTACCCCACCTCGGCCCGTGCCGCCGGTGTCGCGTGGTGCGCCGGATTCGGCCGGCTCGGCGGCATCGTCGGTCCGGTGATCGGTGGACTGCTGATCGGCGCAGGCATCTCGTCGAGTGCGGCGTTCTACATCTTCGCCGCAATCGCCTTGGCCGGGGCGGCCGCGACGATGCTGGTGCCGCAGGACAAGCCGAAGGCCGAGGTCACCGCCAACCCGGTCACCGAAGCGCCGTTGGCTGCCGCCGAATAGCCTTCCGGAACAACGACTCTGGCCCCTGAGGAGCCCGCGAACGGAGTGAGCGTGCGGGCCCCTCGGGCATCGTGTGGGTCACCGAAGGACGCCCCGCCCGTCGCACTCATTCATCCAACCCCTGTTCGATCGCATACCGCGTCAGCTCCACTCGGTTTCCGAGCTGGAGCTTTCGCAGTGTCGCCTGGACGTGGTTCTCGACGGTTCGGTGACTCAGCGACAGTCGGGTACCAATCTGTTTGGCACTGAACCCTTTCGCCACCAGTCGCAGGACCTCGGTCTCCCGGTCGGTGAGGGTGGGGCGGCTGTCGTCCCGATCGGGTGTCGCCGAGATCCGCCGGTACTCACCGAGGATCAATCCGGCCAGCCCCGGCGTGAACACGGCTTGCCCGTCGGCGGTCGCCCGGACCGCTTCCAGCAGCTCTGCCTGCGACGCACTTTTCACCAGATAACCACTGGCACCGGCCTTCACCGCCTGCAGAACGTCGTCACGCTCCTCCGACGCGGAGAGCACCAGGACCCTACTGCCCGGCGACACCTCGAGCACACCTGCGGTCGCCTCGGCACCGGTGCCGTCGGGCAGCTGCATGTCCATCAGCACCACGTCGGGCGCGACCGCGCCGGCCCGGCGCACGGCAGCGCCGACACCGTCGGCGGTCGCCACCACATCGAAGCCGTCCTCGGCCAAGTCACGGGCCACGCCCTCCCGCCAGATCGGGTGATCGTCGACCACCATCACCCGCAGTGCGGTCGCGGTGCCGTCCACCGACTCACCCGACCCGGTCGGCATCTGTTGCGCCATTACCCCTCCCGTCCACCGGAATCGTCAGTTCCCATTCTGTGCCGCCCTCGGGTGCGCATTCGAGGTGTGCGGTCCCACCCAGCGACTCGATGCGCCCGACGATCGACGTGGAGATCCCCATCCGCCCCTGCTGTTGCGCTTCCCCGAGGCGTCCCGGCGCGATACCCACCCCGTCGTCGCGGATACTGACCACGAGCTGATCGCCGAGATCCTCGAGCAACACGAATGCACGCGCCCCTGACCCGGCGTGCCGGACGACGTTGTCGAGGGCGTTGATCACGGCGGCGCGGATTTCGGTGGCCACGAATGCCTCCACGTCGACCGCGGTTCCCGGAGCACTGACCGAGACACCGTCCGCGGCCAGGGCACGCAAACGGGCTGCGAGATCGACGGTGGTTCCGTCGATCTCGATCTCCTCGGCGGCCCCCGAGACCAGCCGTCGCAGCGCGTACTCCTGTTCGCCGGCAAGTTCGGCGAGCGCGGCGGTCTCACCGCCGATCTCACGGCCCCGTCGGGCGATGAGCGCGAGGACCTGCAATACCCCGTCGTGCACCTCGCGTGAGAGCCGCTCGCGTTCCTCGGTCGCCGCGGCGATCCCCGCCGCCTGCGCCAGCACCGCCTGGGCGCGGCGCGCGATCACCGCGGCCAGTCCGACGGCCATCCCGGTGGCCACAATGATGATGATCGTGGCGTTGCGACCGAAGTTGAGGTCGAAAGCGCCCTTGACGAATGCACTGGTGCCGCCGACGAGCAGCCCCGACACGATGCCCCAGACCGGCCCGGCCAGCAACGCCACCGAGATCACGGCATTGACGGCCCACAGCGTGGTCGGCCAACTCTGGTTGTTCAGGGCCCAGGATTCGGTGGCCACATATGAGGTGGACAGCATCATCGCGCAGGCCACCGCCACGTCGGCACTCACCCAGTAGCGGTTGCGACCGAAACCGACGTAGTAGGCGATGCCGCTGGTTGCCGTCCACGCCGTCAAGACCGCGAACAGCACCCACGCGGTCGCGCGGTGGGCCAGATCGTCGTTGATCGCGATCTGAAAACCCAGGGCGTACATATACGAGAGCAGCCGGAACAACTGCGCGGCCCGCCACAGCGGCCCCACCGGATCGGTGTCGACGGCCATCGCCAACTGAGTGGCGCGGCTCGGTCGGTGGAGCGGTTCAGGTGTCGTCGTCACGGCGTCGCGGGTCATCGGCGTCGGCGTCGGAGCGGGCGTACTCGTCGTCGGTCAACCCGCCGGAGTCCTCGTGCTCGGCCGGCAGGGTGGTCGTCGGGCGCAACTCATCGACGGTCTGGGTGTGGACGGTGTCCTCGGCGTCACGATGGTCTACGCGATCCCACCTCGGTTCGTCGGGTGAGGCGGAGTACATCGGCTCATCGGCCCGCTCCTCGCGGCGTTGCGCCGACGGCGCGCTGCCCGACAGGTGACGGACCGCGGTGTTGGCGAACGCGATCAACGGCACGGCCAGCAGGCCGCCGATGATGCCGGCGGAGACGATGCCCGCCGCGATCGCCAACACCACCGCGACCGGGTGCAGTCGCACCGACCGGCCCAGCAGGAACGGCTGTAGCACATGACTTTCCAGCTGCATGACACCGACGACGATCGCGAGCGCGATGATCGCGGCGATCCAGCCCTGCGTCACCAACGCCACCAGTACCGCCAACGTCCCGGTCGCCAACGCGCCGACGATCGGGATGAAGGCTCCCAAAAAGATCAGCGAAGCCAGTGGCAGCGCCAGCGGAACGTGCAGGATGGCCAACCCCACGCCGATACCCAGCGCATCGACGAAGGCGACCGCGACCGTGGCCCGCACGTAGCCGACCAACGTCGCGAAACCTGCGACGCCCGCCGCCCGCACCCGACCTCGCGTATCGACGGGGATCACCTTGGTGACGAACGTCCAGATGTGGCCGCCACCGTAGAGGAAGAAGATCAGCAGGAAGAAGGCGAGCAGCGCGCCGGTGACGATCTCGGTCGCGGTGGTCGCCGTCGCGAGTGCGCCGCTGGTGACCTGGGCCTGGTTGTGCTGCAGGAAGCCGGTGAGGTCGTTGCCGATGTTCTGGACCTGGTCGCGGTCCACGCCGAACGGGCCGTCGACGAGCCAGTCACGGCTGCGGTCGATGGTCGTGGTGATCTCGGAGGTGAGCTGCGGGAACCCTCGGATGAACTCCTGCACCACGAAGGTCAGGACCGCCGTCAACAGGCCGAGCACCACGACGATGGCGAAGAGCACCGCCAGCGACCTGGGCATGCCCGCCCGGTCGAGCGCATCGACGACGGGCACCAGCATCGCCGCACCGAGAATGGCCAACGCCACCGGCACCAGCACTTCCTCGAACTGGTTGAAGGTCAACACCAGGACGTAGGCGGCACCGGCGATGACCAGCAACCGCCATGCCCATTCAGCGGTGGCACGGACCAGCGGGTGCACCTTCTCACGATCGACCGTGACGATGTCGGCGGGCCGCTGCGCACGGGGTGATCGATCTACGGTGTCGGCATCGCTCACAGACACCAGCGTAGCTGTGGATATGGTGTGGGCTATGTCGTCGGAGGGGCCCGCCACGGGAAGCGTGTCCATGCGGTCACGCTTCTGGTGGCTGCGGTGGGTGCTGCTGGCGATCGTCGTGGTCATCCTGGCCGTCGAGGTCGTGTTGATCTCGCCCAGCCTCGAGGAGGCCTGGCGCCGCATCGGCGACCTCGACTGGGTCTGGATCGTCGCCAGCATCGTCGCCGCCCTGCTGTCCATGGACAGCTACGCGCAGGTCCAACGTGCACTGTTGCGATCGGGCGGCGTCAAGGTCGGCCAATGGCAGTCGTTGTCGGTGATCCTCGCGTCCAATGCGGTGAGCCAGACGATGCCGGGTGGCCCGGTGTTGTCGCCGGCCTTCGTCTACCGCGAGACCCGCAAGTGGGGCGCCACACCGGTCGTCGCATCGTGGCAGGTGGTGATGTCCGGTCTGCTCGCCGGCGTCGGCCTGGCGGTGCTCGGGTTCGGCGGCGCATTGCTGGCGGGCGCCAAGACCAGCCCGTTCTCGGTGTTCTTCTCGGTGGTCGGCTTCATCGCGGTCGCGGTGGTCTTCCAGTATCTGGCCAGCCATCCCGAATCGCTGCAGAGCACCCTGCTGCGGGTGATGGACTGGATCAACCAGGTCCGCAGCAAACCCGCGGGCAACGGGCACGACCGCATCATGGAGACACTCGAACAGCTGCGTGCGGTGCAGCTGTCCAAACGTGACCTCGGGGTGTCGTTCGGTTGGAGCATGTTCAACTGGGTCGCCGACGTCGCGTGCCTCGCGTTCGCGTGCTGGGCGGTCGGCGCGCATCCCAGCATCGCCGGACTGATGGTGGCCTACGCGGCCGGGAAGGCGGTCGGCACCGCGGTTCCGCTGCTGCCCGGTGGCATCGGTGTCGTCGACGCCGTGCTGGTTCCCGCCCTGACCTCGGCGGGAATGCCGGCCGCCGACGCCATCACCGCCGTGCTGGTCTATCGCGTCATCAGCTACATCCTGATCGCGGCCATCGGCTGGGTGGTGGTGCTGTTCATGTTCCGCGGCACCTTCCGCACCGGCGAGACCCTGGAGGAGGAGCTCGATCGCGACCTGGACTCGGAGCCGGGGGCCGGACGGGTCGACGAGCGTGATGCCGGTCCGGGTGATGGTCGACGGCCCGACGACCCGCTACCGTAGGGGACCATGTCGAGTTCTCCCGTTGTCGCAGGTACCGACGCCCGGGCAGCTCGGGCCCGAGCGCTGCCGATGCCGGTGACCGCACTCATCGATCTCGTCGCGATCACGGTGTTCGTGATGATCGGCCGATCCAGCCACGACGAGGGACTCACCGTCATCGGCGTGCTGCAGACGCTGTGGCCGTTCGCGGTGGGCGCGGCCGCGGGATGGTCGATCGCGTATGTGTTCTCCCACGTGCGGTCCAGCGAGTGGTTCGGCCACGACTTCCACCCCGAGCGGCTCGTGCCCGCCGGCGTGATGATCTGGTTCTGCGCCGTCGCGGTCGCGATGATCTTGCGCTACCTGCTGCACCAGGGCGTCGCCCCGAGTTTCGTCGTTGTCGCCACCATCACCCTCGGCGTGTTCCTCCTGGGATGGCGCGCAGCCTACGGGGTGGTGCGTCGTCGCTCGGCCTCGTCGCGCGCCAATTGATCTTCCGCGCGCGCAGCCTCACGCGCGAATGATCGATGCGCGCGCGAAACCCACCGATCCCTGAGGAGCCCGGAGCTTGCGGAGGGCGTCACGAAGGGCTACTTGATCCGGAAATACTTCTGCGCCACCTGCAGCGCCGCCGTCCCCGATGTGTTGCCCTCGGTGTAGATGACGATGACCTTGCCGCCCTGCAACCCGAGGAACCAGCCGGGACCCTGCGGCCCGTTGGTACCCACCAGCGCCTTCAGGCCGGGCGCTCCGGTGAGATCACTCGCATCGCCGGTCTTGGCTACCGTCGTCATCGCCCGCAGGATGGGCGCGGTGGTAGCCGCGTCGAGCTCGCCGAGCTGACCACCGGCCACCGTCGTCGGCACTCCCTTGATCACATACGGAGCCACCGAGGTCATCGTGCCCTTCGAACTCCGCGCCAGCGCCACCCCGAGTGCACCCATGTTCATCATCGACATGCTCGGCCCGTCCGGCCGGAAGTCGACGGTGGCCACTCCGGGCTGGTCGTTGGTCGGCGTACTGGCACCGGGAACGGTGAACTGCACACCCAGTCCCAGCCGGTCCATGATGGCGTCGCTGGATTCCTGGTTGGCATTGGCGGTGCGATCCACTTCGGTGAGCACCGGGTTCAGGGTGGTGCCCACGGGATAGACGGTGTCAGCGTTGATGCCCCGGTCGACGGCGTAGCTGTTGCGGGCCATGCCGAGGACTGCGCCGGTGGCCGCGTCGAGCGCCAGGATGGTGGCCGGCTGGCCCACCTCGACCGCCGCATCGCCGAGGGTCAGCTGCAGGCTCTGGTCGACGGTGGTCTGCACATCCGGCCCGGGCGGACCCTGCTCGCCGGCCAACTTGCGCGGCTTGATGCCCGGGCCCACCATCTGCACCTCCCAGCCGGCGGTCGCGTCACGGATGGCCTGCCAGTAGTTGGTGAGCCCCGCCTCCAGGGGCGACGACAGTCGCCGGTCGGCCATCACCAGCATGCCCGCCTTGCGCACCACGACACCGGGCACCGCATTCGGGTCCGACTGCAGTACCTGCATGTCCGGTTCACGCAACGTCACCGCGGTGATGGGTTTGCCGGGGGTCTCGGCCAGCTTCTCGGAGATGACCTGAGAGGTGATCAGCGGTGCGATCGGCTTGATCGTGCGGGCCAGTGCCCGTACCGAACTGCGCACATCCCCGGTCTGGTTCGGGTCGAGGATGATGTCGTTGACCGGCTGCAGGTACATGAACGTCTTACCGCTCCGGCTGCGCACCCGCGGTGCCGGGGTGGCGTCGGTGCGGATCTCGCGCAATTGTCCGCCCACGGGGAGCCCGGGGTGGATCACCGACGGCTCCCAGGTGATCTTCCAACCGGTCGACAGGTGTCGGGCGGTTCCCGAACTGGTGGTCTCGTAGCTGCGGTCCTTGTCCCACCGCCAGGTGGTCTTGAGCCCGAACGACGCCGTCCCGTCGCTGTACTCGACGGGGTTCTGCACCACCATGTCGATGTGCTCGGCATCCATGGACTGCAGGGTCTCGGTGAGTGCCGCCCCGGCCTGGCCGGGGGCGGTGGTGAACTCGGCCGCCCCGCCGGCGTCCTGGCGTTCCATAGCCGCGGCAAATTGCGCCACCGCACCTGCGGCGTCGCCGCTCTCCCCACCCGACACTCCACACGCGCTGAGCGCCACCACGACGCTGCAGGTCGCCGCCGCACAAGCCACCTTCGGCGCGCGCTTGACCCAGATCTTCATAGTCTCAATTTTCACTCTTGTCACACTGGATTTCGATGCCGTCCGCTTCCATTCGGGGATCCGAGGGGTCACGATCGGGTCTCGGGGATCCCGAGGCAGCCCAATTGATGTGGCCGATACCACACGTTCGTTCGCGGCACATAATGGGTCATGGTCTACTCCGTGATTCCGGCCGCCGACCGCGCGGTCACCACCACCGACTGGCTCACGTCCCGACACAGCTTCTCCTTCGGCGATCACTACGATCCATCCAACACAAATCACGGCTCTCTGTTGGTGAATAACGATGATGTGGTCACTCCGTTACAGGGCTTTGACCAACACGCGCACCGCGAGTCTGAAATCGTCACGTGGGTCACGTCCGGCGCACTGGTTCACCAGGATTCGGAGGGCCACTCGGGCATCGTCTATCCCGGTCTGGCACAACGGATGAGCGCCGGAACCGGGGTGCTGCACTCGGAGCGCAACGACACCTGGCCCGATCATCCCGGAGCCGGCACCGTACCCGTCCGGTTCGTACAGATGTGGGTGATGCCCGACGAGTTCGGGCTGACCCCCTCCTATGCCGCCGCCGACATCTCCGACGAGCTGACCGCCGGAGGTCTCGTCCCGGTTGCATCCGGGGATCCGAATCGTGATTCGGCGATCCGCATCGCCAATCGCTCGGCCACCTTATTCGCCGCCCGCCTCGACGCCACGAGCTCGGTGGAACTGCCCAGCGGCCGGTTCACCCATGTCTTCGTCACCCAGGGATCACCCACAGTTGGCGAGCACCTGCTTGCCGAAGGCGACGCGGTCCGCGGCGGCGATCTCGGCGGTGTGCGAGTATCGGCGGCCGGTGACGCAGAGATCCTCATCTGGGTGATGGACCGCGATCTGCGCGAACTCATGGGCTGAGTCGGCACCGCATCCCCCGCCGCCCCGCCGACAGAACCCCGTTTCTCGCCGACAGAACCCAGTTTCTCGCCGACGGAACCCAAAATCTCGCCGACAGCATCGTCAGCGCAGCGACTCCAGCAGCCGCAACCAGATCTCGCTGACCGTCGGATACGACGGCACCGCATGCCACAACCGATCGAGGGTGACCTCTCCGACCACCGCGACGGTCGCCGAATGCACGAGCTCGGCGGTGCCTGCACCGACAAAAGTCGCACCGATGATGACGTCGCGACTCCGGTCGATCACCAGCTTCGCCTGCCCGGAGTAGTCGGGGTCCAGCAAATATGTGCCCGCGACCGCGAGGTCCATGTCGGCAACCGTGACGTCGATGCCGCGGTCGCGTGCCTGCTGCTCGGTGAGACCGACCGCGGCAACCTCCGGCCGGGTGAACACCACCTGCGGAACCGCGGAATGATCGGCGAACGCCGAATACCGCGAGCTGTCGAGGTTGCGTCCCTCGGCCCGCGCAGCGATCACGTCTCCGGCGACGCGCGCCTGGTACTTGCCCATATGTGTCAGCGCCACCCGTCCGTTGACGTCACCGACGGCATAGAGCCACGGATGACCGGACACGATCAGATGGTCGTCGACCACGATCGGTCCGCTGTCGGGCAGATCGATCGCGTCGAGCCCGAGGCCCTCGGTGGCCGGAGCACGCCCGGCAGCGACCAGGATCTCGTCGACGTCGAGGATGTCGCCGGAGCTCCGCAACATCACCCGCGCCGGACCTCCGTGCAGGCGGCCATATCCCGTATCTGCAACATCGCGCCGTTCGACACGGTCGATCTCGGTCCCGAACCGGATGTCGACACCCCGATCGGTGAGCGCCCCGGCGACCATCTCGCCGACGAACGGTTCGCTCTTCGGCAGCAGCCGGTTGCCGCGCACCACCATCGTCAGCTCACGCACGCCCAGGTCCAGCAGCCAGGTGGCCGCCTCGCAGGCCACGACTCCGCCCCCGAGCACCACGATGCGTTCCGGGATGTCGACGAGGTTGGTTGCATCCCGCGACGTCCACGGCAACGACTCGCGCAGCCCGTCGATCGGTGGGATCGACGCAGTGCTGCCGGTCGCGATCACGACGGCTTCGCGGGCATGGATGCGGCGATCCCCCACGGCCATCACCCGCTCGCCGACGATTCGCCCGTGCCCGCGGATCACGTCGATCCCCGCGCCCTGCGCCCACTCCACTTGGGAGCTGTCGTCTCGCCCGCCGGTGATGGCGTCGCGGCGGGCGAGTACCGCCGACGGTTCCGGCGCCACTCCGGACAGACGTTCCCGTGCACCCGGCAGCGCGGCCGCGGCCGCCAATGCCGCACCGGGGCCGAGGAGGCCCTTGCTCGGCATACACGCCCAGTAGGAGCACTCACCGCCGACGAGTTGGTGCTCGATGATCACCGCGGTGCGGTCGCTGCCCCGGATGGCGTAGTCGGCGGCGTTCTCCCCGACGGGACCGCCACCGATCACGACGACGTCGTAGGTGCTGGTCTCGGTGTTGTTGCCCATACCACCACCGTAGGTGAGCAGGCTGACGAATCGAGGTTGCGATGACAGGATGGACGGGTGACCGCTTCGCAGACTGACACCTCGCAGGTTTCCGGTATTGATCTCAGCTGGGTGGACGACGACGTCCGCGTCCAGGACGACCTGTTCGCCCACGTGAACGGCAAGTGGCTGGAAAGCCACGTGATCCCGGAGGATCGCTCACTCGACGGCGCCTTCCACGTGCTACGCGATCGCGCCGAGGAGAACGTGCGCGACATCATCACCGAATGCGCCGATGCCGACGCGCTGAGTGGTTCGGACGCGCAGAAGATCGGTGACCTCTACGCATCGTTCATGGACACCGACCACATCGACGCCCTGGGCATCGGGCCGATCCGCGGCGAACTCGACAAGATCGCGGCCATCGCCTCGACCGACGACCTCAGCCTGCGCATCGGGCGCCTCCAACGCCACGGCGTCGGCGGCCTGTTCGGCCTCTACGTGGACACCGACGCCAAACAGTCCGACCGCTACCTGGTCCACGTCGTACAGTCCGGGCTAGGCCTGCCCGACGAGTCCTACTACCGCGAGGACAAGCACGCCGAGACACGTGACGCCTACACCGCACATGTGGGCCGGATGTTCGCACTCGCCGGTATCGACGATTCCGAGTCCCGTGCCCGGACGGTTCTCGACCTCGAGACCGCCCTGGCGAGTCACCATTGGGATGTGGTGGCGCGCCGCGACGCCGAGAAGACCTACAACCTTCTGACGTTTGCCGATTTCGCCGACGCGGCCAGGGCCTTCGATGTGTCGACCTGGCTCGGCGGACTGGGCACCAGCAGCGATTCGACGTTCGCCGAGTTGGTCGTGGGTCAGCCGTCGTTCGTCACCGGCGCAGGCGAATTGATTGCCGCCCGGCCACTCGACGAGTGGAAGACCTGGCTCACCTGGAAACTGTTGCACTCCGCGGCCCCGTACCTGTCCGCCGACTTCGTCGACGAGAACTTCGACTTCTACGGCCGCACGCTGACCGGCGCCGAGACCATCCGCGACCGGTGGAAGCGCGGCGTCGGGTTCGTCGAGGACGCGATGGGCTTCGCGGTCGGAAAGCTCTACGTGGACAAGCATTTCGGTCCCGAGGCGAAAGCCCGGATGGACGAGTTGATCAATAATCTGGTTGCCGCCTACCGTCGCAACATCACCGAGCTCGAGTGGATGACCCCGGCCACCCGCGAGAAGGCGCTGACGAAGCTGGAGAAGTTCACGCCGAAGATCGGCTTCCCCGCGAAGTGGCGTGACTACGACGCACTCACCGTGGACCGCGGTGATCTGATCGGGAATGTCGCTCGCGCATCCTCCTTCGAGCAGGACCGGGAGTTCGCCAAGATCGGGCAGCCGGTGGATCACGACGAGTGGTTCATGACCCCGCAGACGGTGAACGCTTACTACAACCCCGGGATGAACGAGATCGTCTTCCCGGCAGCCATTCTGCAGCCGCCGTTCTTCGATCCGGATGCCGACGACGCGGCCAACTACGGCGGCATCGGCGCGGTGATCGGTCACGAGATCGGCCACGGCTTCGACGACCAGGGCGCAAAGTACGACGGCGATGGCAACCTGGTGGACTGGTGGACCGACCAGGACCGTACCGAGTTCTCGGCCCGCACAGGCAAACTGATCGATCAGTACGGCGCGTTCACCCCGGTCGGCCTAGACGAGCAGTACAAGGTGAACGGCGAGTTCACCATTGGTGAGAACATCGGCGACCTCGGCGGCCTGTCGATCGCATTGGTCGCCTATCGGCTCGCCACCGAGGGGACCACACCGCCGGTCATCGACGGACTCAGTGGCGAGCAGCGGGTGTTCTTCAGCTGGGCGCAGATCTGGCGCACCAAAACCCGTGACGCAGAGGCGATCCGTCGACTGTCCATCGACCCACACTCACCGCCGGAGTTCCGCTGCAACGGAGTGGTCCGCAACATCGACGCGTTCTACAGCGCCTTCGATGTAACGCCCGGCGACGCACTTTATCTCGACGAGTCCGAGCGCGTCCGGATCTGGTAGAGCCGGTGGCGCAGGAATTGGGGGACCTCGCCGACGCACGCAGAAACGTCGGCCGACGTCAGGTCGCGGCGGCGATCATCCGGCCGATCGCCGCCGCGGTACTTCTGTTGATCGGCTACTTCGCATTGCCGATCAACAAGGAGAGCTCGGTCAACTATCTCGGCCTGATCGTCGGCGCACTTCTCCTGATGGCTTTCTGTGCGTGGGAGATCCGGCACTTCATCCGATCGCCGTACCCGGTCGCCACCGCGGTGGAGATGCTGGTGGCCATCGCGGCGTTTTACATCGTCGGCTTCGCCACCGTGTATTTCCTGTTCTCCGAATACGCCCACGGCAGCATGAGCACCCAGCTCACCCGGATCGACGCGCTCTACTTCTGCCTGACGGTGTTCACCACCACCGGCTTCGGCGACATCTCCGCGGTGTCACAGGGGGCGCGAGTGGCCGTGTCGATCCAGATGGTGAGCACCCTCGCCCTCCTCGGCCTGGGCATCCGATTCCTCAACGTGCTGGTCAACGCTCGTGTGAATCGCTGAGCGATTCCGTAGTACGAACACGCGAAACTTCGCGTGTTCGTACTACGGAATCAAAGAACTCAGTAGTCGTCGTCGCCGTAGACGATCATGCCGCGGATGTTGTTGCCCTCCAACATGTCATCGTAGGCCTCGTTGATCTGATCGAGTCGGTAGGTGTTGGTCACCAAATCGCTCAGATTCAGCTTGCCGGCGCGGTACTCGTTGAGCAGTGTCGGCACCTGGGTACGCGGGCTGGCGCCACCGAAGATGGCACCCTGCACCCGCTTCTGCAGCAGCGTGAGCTCGAACAGGTTCATCTGGGCGTCCATGGACGAGAAGTTGCCCATGCCGGTCACGATGACCTGACCACCCTTACCGGTCAGACTCAGTGCGGGCTGGATCATTGATCCGTCGATCTCACCGACCGTGAGGATGGTGGTGTTGGCCATCTTGCCCCAGCTGATCTCGCCGAGGACGGGTAGCGCCTCTTCCATGGACTCGAAGGTGTGGGTGGCCCCCATCTTCTCGGCCATCTGGCGCTTGAAGGGCACGGGGTCCACCGCCGCGACGATCCGGGCACCCGCAGCGGCCGCACCCTGAACGGAGTTGATACCGACGCCGCCGACGCCGACCACCACGACGATATCGCCGGCATGCGTGCCGCCGATCTCCACCGCCGACCCCCATCCGGTGGCCACCCCGCAACCGAGCAGTGCAGCGGTCTGCAGGGGAATGTCCTCTTCGATTTTGACGAGGGACGCCTGGTTGACAGTGATGTAGGGCGCGAAGGTGCCCAACAGGCACATCTGAGTGAGGCCCTGCCCGTCGGTGGTGTGCGCGCGATGGGTGTCATCAGCGATGGACAACCCCGTCAACAGGCGAGCACCCTCGTCGCAGAAGTTCTGATCGCCCCGTGAGCACGGATCACACACCCCGCAGGCCGGAATGAAGGCGGTGACCACGTGGTCACCCTCCTTGAGGTTGGTGACACCGGGCCCCACCTTGGTCACCACACCCGCGCCTTCGTGGCCACCGAGCACCGGCATCGGGGCCGGGGTGTCGCCCGTCCGCAGGTGGTGATCGGAGTGACACAGGCCCGAGCTGACCAGCTTGACCTGCACTTCACCGGCTACCGGATCACCGAGCTCGAACTCCTCGATCTGCCACTTCTCGCCCGGATTCCGGAGAATTGCCCCCTTGGTCTTCATGCGCACCCCTTTCGTTGGACAGCGTTGTGCGATCTGGTTCACATCGTTGCCTTATATGCATCACCGCGCATACGAAATCGTTACTCTCGTTGTGACAGTTCAAGTTTGGGCGTACGTATCGAGCGTTAGCTCGGTGCCTGTCCGACTGGTCGTCCTCGCGGAGATCGCGAACGTGTAGACATGAAGCCATGGCGACCACGCCCCGGCTCCGCTGGCTGATCCCCGCACTCCTTCTCCTCGGTTGGCTTGTCATCGGAGGTGTCACCGGTCCCTACGCAGGCAAACTCTCCTCGGTCGCCACCAACGACAACAGCGCGTTCCTCCCCGCGTCGGCGGAGTCCACCGAGGTCAACGACATGCTCGCCGGCTTCACCGACTCCGACACCGTGCCGGCGATCGTGATCGCCGAACGGCCGTCCGGTCTGACGCCTGCCGACACCGAGTTCCTCACCACGGCCACCGCGCCCCTGGCCGGCACGGAAGGCTTCGGGCCGGAATTCTCGCCGCCGATCCCGTCGCAGGACGGTCAGGCAGCGCAGATGTTCATCCCTATCGCGGCCGAAGGTGAACCCGCCGACCATGTCGAGGATCTTCGCAACGCCCTCGCGTCACCACCAGAGGGACTGACGGTCCTGGTCACCGGACCGGCCGGCCAGATCGCCGACCTCGGCGAGGC
This sequence comes from Gordonia sp. Z-3, assembly GCF_036233855.1. Classification (NCBI taxonomy): domain Bacteria; kingdom Bacillati; phylum Actinomycetota; class Actinomycetes; order Mycobacteriales; family Gordoniaceae; genus Gordonia; species Gordonia sp. Z-3. Next base: position 60,243 of record NZ_JAZARS010000011.1, on the reverse strand, counting down.
ATTCGCCGGGATCGACGGGCTGTTGCTGCTGGTCGCGGGCGTCGTGGTGATGCTCATCCTGTTCGTCGTCTACCGCAGCCCGATCCTGCCGTTTGTGGTGATCATCTCCGCGATCTTCGCGCTCGGCCTCGCATCGGGGCTGGTGTATCTGCTCGCCTCGGGCGACATCCTGGAACTCAACGGCCAGAGCCAGGGCATCCTGTTCATCCTGGTCTTCGGCGCCGCCACCGACTACGCGCTGCTGCTGGTGTCCCGGTTCCGCGAGGAACTGACCCACAACGACGACAAGTACGCCTCGATCCGCGCCGCCTGGCGCGGCACCATCGAGCCGGTCAGTGCGTCGGCCGGCACCGTCATTCTCGGGGTGTTGTGCCTGCTGTTCTCCGACCTGAACTCCAATAAGAGCCTCGGGCCGGTCGCCGCGATCGGGATCGCCGCATCATTCGTCGCATCGATGACGTTCTTGCCGGCGGCGCTCGCTTTGCTCGGCCGCACCGCGTTCTGGCCGTTGGCGCCGAAACACACAGACTCCTCCGAGCCGAGCAGCACGCACCGTTTCTGGGCAGCGATCGCCGACCGCGTCGCCACACGCCCGCGTGCCATCTGGATCGGCACCCTGGTGGTGCTACTCATCGGTGCCGCATTCGCCCCGACATTCAAGGCCGACGGCGTCGCCCAGACCGATTACTTCCTCGGATCGGTGGATTCGGTGGAGGGCGCCGAAATCCAGGCCCAGCATTTCGACGCCGGCAGCGGTTCGCCCACCTGGATCATCGCCGATGCACCGCAGGGCACCGCGGTGCTCGACGCGGTCCGCGGCGTCGACGGCGTGGCCTCGGCCGAACTCGTGCAGGATGGCGGCAACCCGACCGTCGTCGACGGAAAGGTCGCGGTGCAGGCGACCCTCACCGACACCGCCGACTCGCTGGCCGCACAGGACACCGTGGTTGCGATCCGCGACGCCGTGCATCCGATTCCTGACGCCGACGCCTTGGTGGGTGGCACCACCGCCATCGACCTCGACACCCGGACCACCGCGATCCACGACCGCAACCTGATCATCCCCATCGTGCTGGTGGTGGTCCTGGTGGTGCTCATGCTGCTGCTACGCAGCATCGCCGCTCCGGTCCTGCTGCTGGCCACGACGGTGATCTCGTTCGCGGCGACCCTCGGCGTCGGGGCGCTGGTGTTCAACGGCCTGTTCGACTTCGCCGGCGCCGACCCGGTGGTCCCGTTGTTCGCGTTCGTCTTCTTGGTCGCCCTCGGCATCGACTACAACATCTTCCTGATGACGCGTGTCCGCGAAGAAGCACTGACCCACGGCACCCGCGACGGCATGTTGCGCGGATTGACGGCCACCGGCGGTGTGATCACATCGGCGGGCGTCGTACTGGCCGCGACCTTCGCGGCACTGGCGGTGATCCCGTTGCTGTTCCTGGCCCAGATCGCCTTCCTCGTCGCCTTCGGCGTCCTCGTGGACACGCTCATCGTGCGCACACTGCTCGTGCCGGCCCTGACGCTGGACATCGGCAAGCGGGTGTGGTGGCCGAGTGCGTTGTCGCGCTGACGATTTGGCAACTCTCCGCGTGGCGGTCGACCGGTGGCGACCGCCGCTGGCGATGCGTCGAAACCAAACAGCGACCTGAGAGTTCACAGAAACCAGTACGCCCGTCCGCCACGCCGACTAGCGTCGATTCATCGGATTCGAACGATAGTTAGCTGGTGATCTCCATGACTCTCGCCGACCACACCACGCAGGGACGCACCGACTTCGCGTCCCTGCGCAGCGGAGGCCTCAACTGGGACTCGTTCCCGTTGCGGCTCTTCGTCAAAGGCAATGCCCGGTTCTGGGATCCGGCCGCCATCGACTTCGGTCGCGACGCCCAGGACTGGACCGAGATCACCGACGAGCAACGACGCAGCACAACCTATCTGGTGAGCCAGTTCATCGCCGGCGAGGAAGCCGTCACCCAGGACATCCAGCCGTTCATGAAGGCGATGGCCGACGAAGGCCGCTTCGGCGATGAGATGTACCTGACCCAGTTCTGCTTCGAGGAGGCCAAGCACACCCAGGTCTTCCGGCGGTGGATGGACGCGGTCGGCCTGAACGGGGATCTGCAGTCCTTTGTCGCCGACAACCCGTACTACCGACAACTGTTCTACGACGAACTCCCGGCCTCACTACACGCCTTGGACAACGACCCCTCCCCACGAAACCAGGTTCGCGCGAGCGTCACCTACAACCACGTCATCGAGGGCAGCCTGGCACTCACCGGCTACTACGCGTGGCAGACGGTGTGTGCGCGGCATCAGATCTTTCCGGGCATGCAGACGCTCATCAAGTTCATCGGCAACGACGAACGCAGACACATGGCGTGGGGAACGTTCACCTGCCGACGCCACGTGGCCGCCGACGACTCGCTGTGGGATGTGGTCACCGGCCGCATGGAAGAACTCATGCCGCTGGCCCTGGGCATGATCAACTGGGTCAACGAACAGTTCGACGAACAGCCCTTCGGACTCGACAACAACGAGTTTCTCGTCTACGCGGCCGACCGCGGACAGCGCCGCCTGAGCGCCATCGAATCCGCGCGCGGCCGGCCCGTCGCCGAGATCGACCTCGACTACTCGCCAGAGACCCTCGAGGAACAGTTCGGGGAAGAGGACGCGGCCGCGATGGGGCGGTGAGCCCCGACCCGAATGTCCGCGAGCATCACCACTCGCCGCCGTCGATTGGATAATCCACCCGACCCGGCCCACCGGTGATCCGGACGGACACGCGCCCCCGGCTCGGGGAGTACCAGCGCGCGGGCGTGCGAGCCCGTCGCGTCACGAAGCCCCCGTGACAACAAACTAGAACACGTTCTACCCTGATCTCGTGGATGTCACCTACGACGCGACCAAGCGCGAACTCTCGACCGATCAGGGCACGATCCGCTATCACGAGGCCGGCGATCCTTCCGCCCCACCGCTGGTGTTGCTGCACGGCTCGGGGCCGGGCGTGACCGGCTGGCGCAACTACCGCGGCAACCTCGGCTTCTTCGCACAGACCCATCACTGCTACGTCATCGAGTTCCCCGGCTTCGGCGTCAGCGACCCCGTCGAGGGCCATCCGGTGCTGACCGCCGGGTCGTCGGTGATCCGGTTCATGGACGCCCTCGACATCGAGTCCGCCCCGATGATCGGCAACTCGATGGGAGGTGTCGTCGGCGTCAACCTCGCCATCAAGAAACCCGACCGCGTGGAGAAACTGGTCACCATCGGCGGCGTCGGACCCAACGTGTTCAGCCCGAGCCCCAGCGAAGGGCTCAAGCTCCTACAGGAGTTCACCGACGACCCGGATCGCGACAAGCTGGTTCGCTGGCTCTCGGCGATGGTCTACGACCGCGAGCTCGTCACCGAGGAACTCATCGAAGAACGCTGGCAGGCCGCGATCCATCCAGACGCCCAGAAGACCGCACAGATGATGTACGGGTCGGCGGCGTTCGAGATGCAGCAGCAGTTCATGGCCGCCTCCGACACCCCGCCCTACTGGTCGATGATGCACAAGGTCGCCTGCCCCACCTTGTTGACGTGGGGCCGCGACGATCGTGTCAGCCCACCCGACATGGCGATGGTGCCGATGCGGCTGATCCCCGACGCCGAGTTGCACGTGTTCCCCAAGTGCGGGCACTGGGTGATGATCGAGGCCAAGGAGGCTTTCGAGTCGGCGGTGCGCGCATTCCTGCTGCGCTAGCTCAACTCGCCGGTCAAGTAGCAGCGAGCCGCATCCAATCTGCCGGTCGAGTATCGCCGAGCCGCTACGCAATCCGCTGGTCGAGTAGCGCCGAGCCGCAACTCTTTTCGCCGGTCGAGTATCGCCGAGCCGCTACGCAATCCGCCGGTCGAGTAGCGCCGAGCCGCTAGGCGAGGCGCGGATCGAGACCACGCAAGCAACCTCGATACGCGCCCACCCACCTACTCAGCGGCCGCCGGCACGTCCGCGCCGTCAACCGACAGCACGACCCGCGACCCATACGGAACCGCTTGGATCAGCCGCAACTGAGCCAGCGCCGGGTGCGCGTCGAGCAGACGACCGGCGTTCGCCAGCGAACGCAGCGCCGCCGTCTCCGCACGCGCCGCCTCCAGCTTCGCCAGACCGCGCGACTTCGCGGTGATCACTTCGAGCGCCGCAGCACGGACCTCAGCCGGCACCACGATGTCCTTCACCACCACGTCGCGCACCTGGAGGCCGACCTCGGTTCCCGCCGCCGACGCGGCCGATCGGATGGCCCCGGTGTCCAGCGCATCGCCGCGCCGGATCAGGTCGTCGGCACTCACCGACGCCGTCGCCGCACGAAGCGCAATCTGGGTGGCCAGGTATACCGACGCAATCGGGTCAACGGCACGCTCAGTGAACGCCACCGCGTCGGTGACGACCATTCGTAGCGTCATCGATACACGCACCGACATGGCGTCAGACGTCAACACCTCCTGCAGCGCAACAGGTACGAGCCGCTCACGCAGGTCGACGACCCGGTACTGAGCATCTGATCGCGGCGAGTAGCTGCCCGTCTGGAGGACTCGCGACAGCGAGCCGCCCCGATACTCGAGGACGACGCAGCCGGGATCGACGGACATACGGTTGAAAATGGACATGGCGAGCCTCCTTTCCATTGCGTTGCAAGACATGTCGCTTCGGTATTCGGTGTTGTTGATCGGCCTGCCTGGCGGGACGCCGCCCGCGGGCGGACCGATCGGTGGGGCCCTGTCGTCGACATGCGACGGTGGCCGCTGGACCGATCACGTCCGTGCTCCCGGGGGCGACGCCGAGTGAGGACTCGAACCTCGAGGACGTCAATCCTTTGCCATGCAGTAGACGTCGGGAATCACACGCGCAGAACATGATCGCGGTACCCCGCTCTCGACTGCTCTCCCGATGCCGACGCAGAACTCTGCCACGGTGGCCGTGATCGCGCAACGCATTTGTCGCCGCACCCAGATGCATCGTGGCAGCCAGCACAGCGAAAGGGCCCCGACCGGATCGAATCCGGTCGGGGCCCCTTTCGTCAGCTGAGGTCAGCTCAGAACTTCTCGCCCCTAGAACTTTTCGCCACGGGCGGCCTTGTCCACCAGGCTCTGCGGTGGCTCGAAGTTCTTGCCGTACTTGGACGCCAGGTCCTTGGCACGGTCGACGAAGCCCTGCAGGCCGCCCTCGTACTGGTTGATGTACTGGATGACACCGCCGGTCCACGCCGGGAAGCCGATTCCGAAGATCGAACCGATGTTGGCGTCGGGCACAGAGGTGAGCACGCCCTCGTCGAAGCACTTCACCGTTTCGAGTGCCTCCGCGAAGAGCATGCGCTCCTTCATGTCCTCGAACGGGATCTGCTTGCTGCCCGAGTTGAACTGCTCACGCAGTCCCGGCCACAGGCCGGTGCGCTTGCCCTTCTCGTCGTAATCGTAGAAGCCCTTGCCGTCCTTGCGGGCGGTGCGGCCGTTCTCGACCATCCAGTCGACGACGGCGTTGCTGCCGTGCTGCGGGATCTCTTTGCCCTCGGCCTTGAGCGCCGCCTCGGTCTCCTTGCGGATCTTCTGCGGCAGAGTCAGGGTCAGCTCGTCCATCAGCTGCAGCGGCGGCGCCGGGTAGCCGGCCTGCGAACCTGCATGCTCGATGAAGACCGGGTCCACACCCTCGCCGACGGCCGCGATCGCCTCGTTGACGAAGGTGCCGATGACACGACTGGTGAAGAAGCCGCGGCTGTCGTTGACCACGATCGGGGTCTTACGAATCTGCAGCGTGTAGTCGATGACCTTGGCCAGCACCTCATCCGAGGTCTTCTCACCGCGGATGATCTCCACCAGCGGCATCTTGTCCACCGGCGAGAAGAAGTGGATGCCGATGAAGTCCTCTTGCCGCTTGACCCCCTGCGCGAGGCTGGTGATCGGCAGGGTCGAGGTGTTGGAACCCAGGATGGCGTCCGGCTCGACGATGTCCTCGATCTCCTGGAAGACCTTGTGCTTCACGTCAACCGACTCGAAGGCGGCTTCGATGACCAGGTCGACACCCTTGAAATCGGCGGCGTCGACGGTCGGGTGGATCCGGCCGAGCAGCGCGTCGCTCTTCTCCTGGGTGGTCTTGCCCTTGGCGAGTGCCTTCTCCTCGAGCTTCTCGGAGTAGCCCTTGCCCTTCTTGGCGGCGTCGAGGTCGATGTCCTTGAGCACGACCTCCATGCCGGCCTTGGCCGATACGTAGGCGATCGCGGCACCCATCATGCCTGCGCCGATCACACCGACCTTCTTGGCGGTGTACTTCTCGATTCCCTCGGGGCGCGAGCCGCCACCGTTGATGTGCTGCAGGTCGAAGAAGAACGCCTTGATCATGTTCTGCGCGACCTGACCGGTCACCAGCGAGACGAAGTAGCGGGTCTCGATGATGTCGGCGGTGTCGACGTCGACGTAGGCACCTTCGACGGCGGCGGCCAGGATGGCGCGCGGAGCCGGCATGTTGGCGCCCTTGATCTGCTTGCGCAGCAACGCCGGCAGTGCCGGCAGGTTCTGGGCGAACGCCGGGTTGGTGGGAGCACCACCCGGGATCTTGTAGCCCTTCTTGTCCCACGGCTGCGCGGCTTCCGGATTCTCCTTGATCCATGCCTTGGCGGCCGGGATCAGTTCCTCGATGGAGCCGACGACCTCGTCGACCAGTCCGGTCTCCTTGGCCTTGGTCGGGTTGAACCGCTGCCCCTGCAGCAGCACACCCATCAGCGCATTCTGGATACCGAGCAGACGCACGGTACGGACCACGCCACCGCCACCGGGCAACAGGCCGAGAGTTGCCTCGGGCAGACCGATCTGGACACCCTTGACATCGGCTGCGATGCGGTAGTGGGTGTGCAGCGCGATCTCCAGGCCACCGCCGAGCGCGGCACCGTTGATCGCGGAGACGACCGGCTTGCCGAGGGTCTCGAGGCGCCGCATGACCTTCTTCATGGCGTTGGTGCGCTCGGTGATCGCGGTGGCGATCTCTTCCTTCGACTGCGAGCCGCGGTCGCTGCTCATGTCTTTCAGGTCGCCGCCGGCGAAGAAGGTCTTCTTGGCCGAGGTGAGCACGACACCGGTGATGTCGTCCTTCTCGGCCTCGAGGCGCTCGACGATGGTCGGCAGCGAGGTCATGAACAGGTCGTTCATGGTGTTGGCGCCCTGGTTCGGGTCGTCCATGGTCAGGACAACGACCCCGTCGGCGTCCTTCTCCCAATTGAACATGTTGTCACTCATGGTGTTTGAAGAGTTCTTTCTGTGAAGTGGAAGGTCAGAGACGCTCGATGATGGTCGCGACACCCATGCCGCCGCCGATGCACAGGGTGACCAGGCCGTAGCGGCCGCCAGTGCGCTCGAGCTCGTCGAGGCAGGTGCCGAAGATCATCGCGCCGGTCGCACCGAGCGGGTGACCCATGGCGATGGCGCCACCGTTGACGTTGACCTTCTCGTGCGGGATCTTCAGATCCTTCATCCACTTCATGACGACCGACGCGAACGCCTCGTTGAGCTCGAAGACGTCGATGTCGTCGACGGTCAGACCGGCCTTCTTCAGCGCCAGCTCGGTGGCCGGGGTCGGGCCGGTGAGCATGATGGTTGGCTCGGAGCCGATCTCGGCGAAGGTGACGATGCGGCCACGCGGGGTCAGACCGTTGCGCTTGCCGGCCTCTTCGCTACCGAGCAGCACCAGGCCGGAGCCGTCGACGATGCCGGAGCTGTTGCCGCCGGTGTGGACGTGGTTGATCTTCTCGACGTTGTGGTACTTCTGCAGCGCCACATCGTCGAAGCCGGCCATGTCGGCCAGCGCCTGGAAGGCAGCCTTGAGCTTGCCGAGGCTCTCGACGGTCGAGCCCGGACGGCGATGCTCGTCGTGATCGAGCACGATGACGCCGTTGATGTCGCGGACCGGTACCACCGACTTGGCGAAGTAGCCACTGGTCCAAGCCTTCTCGGCGCGGGCCTGCGACTCGGCCGCGTAGGCGTCGACGTCTTCGCGGCTGAAGCCCTCGAGGGTGGCGATCAGATCGGCGCCGATGCCCTGCGGGACGATGTAGTTGTCGTACGCGGTCGTCGGGTCGGTGAACAAAGCTCCGCCGTCGCTACCCATCGGCACGCGCGACATCGCCTCGACACCACCGGCCAGAACGAGATCGTCGAAGCCCGACGCGACCTTGGCGGCGGCGAGGTTCGTGGCTTCCAGGCCGGAGGCGCAGAAGCGGTTGATCTGGGTGCCGGGGACGCTCTCGGGCAGGCCGCTGTTGAGGGCCGCGGTGCGGGAGATGACCGCACCCTGCTCACCCACCGGCGACACCACGCCGAGGACGACGTCGTTGATGTCGGCCGGATCGAGGGAACCGTGCCGGGCGAGAACCTCGTCGATCAGCCCGGACACCAGGTCGACCGGCTTGACGCTGTGCAGCGAACCGCCGCGCTGCTTGCCACGGGGCGTACGGATCGCCTCGTAGATGAATGCTTGATCAGCCACGATTGAGTGTTCCTTTCGCATGAACCATGTGTGGTTACTTTCCCAGGCTAACGCGGAATAACTTGTTTGGCTATAGGCGGTGGTCAGGGACTCACTTGCATCGCTAAATATGCGCTATGGTCGATTCACCATGCCTACCGAGAAACCCACCCGGCGCACCCGTCCGGCCGACCGCAAGAGCCAGCTCATCGAGCAGGCCGCCGTGCTGTTCGCCGACCGCGGGTACACCCAGGTGTCGCTGGCCGACATCGCGCGGGCCGCAGGGGTCACGGCGCCGTCGGTGTACCGGCATTTCGACGACAAGCAGGCCCTGTTGGCGGCCGCGGTACTCGCCGGCGTCGACGACCTCGAGGCCTGCACCGGTCGCGCGATGGCCGACCCCGATGCCCGGGTCGACGACCTGATCGCAGCGGTCTGCATGCTCGGGGTACGACGCCCGCAGTCGACATCGTTGTGGCGTTGGGCAAGCCAACATCTCACCGACGAACAGAACCGCGAGGTGGTCCTGCGCACCCGCGCGATCCTGCACCGCTGGGGCGCGGCGCTGGCCGAGGGAACCGACCTCGCCGAACGGGAGGCGGTCACCCTGGCGTGGGCGGTGCTGAGTGTGGCGGGCAGCCTGTCGGTGCACAACACCCGACTCTCGACAACGCGATCGCTCGAGGAGGTCGATCTGTTGGTGCGGCGGGTGATCGTCCTGCGACCGGCCACGGCGCCACCCCTGCCCCCGCTGCCACCTCCGGGCGCCGGCATACCCACCCGACGCGATGAGATCCTGGATGCCGCCGCGGCGCTGTTCGCCGAGCGCGGGTACAGCGGCGTCGGCGTCGACGACATCGGCGCCGCCGTGGGTATCACCGGGCCCAGCGTGTACAAGCACTTCAGTTCCAAGATGGCGATCCTCGCCGGCATCGGTCAGCGCAGCGCCACCCGCCTCGAAGCCGGCGTGATGGCCGCCTATGCGTCCACCTCCGACCCGGCCAAACTGCTTGCGCTGCTGGTCGACTCGTATGTGAACGTGATCACCTCCACCCCGGATCTGTCCGTGTCGTTCAACAACTCCTATGCACTGGCCGGCCAGCCGACGGCGCATGACCTGATCGACATCCAGCGCCGCTATGTGGCTCGCTGGGTGGACCTGCTCACCCAGGCGCAACCTGAGCTGACGCGCGAACGCGCGGCCATCGACGTGCACGCGTCCCTTTCGGTCGTGAACGACGCGATCCGCATGCGGCGCGGCGTCCATCGACCCGAGTTCGGGGCTCAGATGGCGTATCTGATGAAGGGTGTGTTGGGGGTCTGAGCGGCGTACACCTACTCGCGCACCTATCGATCATTCGCGCGTGAAATTTCACGCGCGAATGATCACCGGGCGCGCGGGAACCATGTTCCCGGACCGCGCACCAGCCGGCCTCACCTAAGCTGACCCCATGACGACACCGGGCACCGGCGAACCGCGCTACACCCGCGACGAACTCGTCGCCGAGCTGGGGTTGAGCGCTGAGTATGCCGAGAAGATCTGGAATGCCTTTGGTTTCGCCCGCACCTCGACGCCGGACAAGATCTTCACCGAGGCCGATCTCGACGCGTTGCGATTGTTCGCCGACTCCGAGGACACCATGCCGCAGACCGCGCAGGTGGCCACCGCGCGGGCCATCGGCCAGACGATGGCCCGCTTGGCGGATTGGCAGGCCGATCAGCTCCGCGAGTTCGACCGCGATCCCGACGTCCCGTTCACGATCGACCAGATGTCGGCAGCGCTGGGGCAGGTGCAACAGCTGATCTGGCGCCGGCACCTGGCCCTGGCCCTCGACCATGGCGTGGAGCTCGAGTCCGACGAGAGCCACGATCTGGTGGTGGGGTTCGCCGACATCGTCGGCTACACCAGTTTGTCTCGCCGGATCGCCCTCGACGAACTGGAGCAACTGCTGGAATCGTTCGAGGAGAACGCCTTCGAGATCGTCGTCGCCAACGGCGGCCACGTCATCAAGACGCTCGGCGATGCGGTCATGTTCACTGCGCACCACCCATCGGAGGCCGCCGTGATCGCGATCGCCATCCATCGACTCTCCGAGTCCGACGAGATCCCGCCACTGCGCGTCGGGCTCGCCCGCGGACGGGTGCTGAGTCGGCTCGGCGACGTCTTCGGTGAACCGGTGAACATCGCCGCACGACTGGCCGGATCGGCCCGCCCCGGAACGATTCTGGTCGACGACGCGGTCGCCACCGGCCTGGCCGAAGACGAACGGTTCTATCTCCGGTCCATCCCGTCACTCAACGTCCGCGGATATCGTCGTCTCAAAGCGAGAACCCTGGAGGTCAACAAGTACTACGACGGACCGGTCGACGACGGCACCCGATAGATCCGCACCTCACTGGCCTTGACCACCATCGTCACCTCCAGCCCGGGCGCCATCGCGAGGTCGGTCACCGCCGACCAGGTGACCTCGGCGTCCACAACTTGATCACCACACAGAGCCCGCACCACAGCATGATCGCCCCTCGGCAGCACATCGGTGACCTGCGCACGCAGCTCGGTGCGCGGGCTCCCGTGGGGTGCCTGCAGATAGACGGCCACCGCCCGCGGCGAGAACGCGGCAGCACACGCGTCGCCGGCACCGAGATCGTCGGCGGCGACACCGACCACCTGCCGGCCGCCGCCGTCGTCGACGGCATCTGCGTGAAACCGTCCGACGAAGAGATTCAGCCCGGACAACGAGGCCGTGAACGGATGCCCAGGCCGCGTGAGAACGTCGGCGGTCGGCCCCTCGTCGACAATCCGCCCCTGGTCGAGAACGATGACGTCACGGGCCAGCGCGACCGCGTCAATCAGATCGTGGGTCACCAGCACCGTGGTGCCGCGTCGTTCCGCGAGAAGTTCCCGTAGCAGCGATCGGATCTGCTGCGCCACGGAGACATCCAGCGCCGCGAACGGTTCGTCCAGCAGCAGGACGTCGGGCTGCACCGCGAGCGCCCGGGCTAGCGCCACCCGCTGGGCCTGACCGCCGGACAACTGGCCGGGCATGCGGTCGGCCAGGTCGGCGACGCCCACCGCGTGAAGCCAATGGTCGGTCCGGGCGGCGACCTCGGTGCGTCCCAGTCGTGCTGCGGCGGGCCCGAATGCCACGTTGCGACGCACGCTCAGATGCGGGAACAGCCGCGCCCGTTGTGCGAGTAACGCCACCGACCGACGATGCGGGGCAACGAACTGCCGCGCGTCCTGCATCATCCGATCCCCCACCAGAACCGTCGAATCGGCGGTTCGCCGCAGCCCCGCCAGCACCGACAGCGCGGTGCTCTTGCCGGCTCCGTTGGGTCCCATCACCGCCAGGGTGCAACCCGCCTCCACCTCGAAATCGACAGCCACCGAGGGGTTCTCCACCCGAATCCGTGCGGACAGCGCACTCATGTCGCCGCCGTCCCACTCGGCCGCAGGTGCACCGCCACCACCACGACAAGAGCGACCACCATCAGCACCAATGCCAGTGGCAATGCTTGTGCGGGATCGTTGATCGCATCGAGATAGATCCGCAGCGGCGCCGTCTGAGTGGTCCCCGGCAGATTGCCGGCGAAGGTGATGGTGGCCCCGAACTCGCCGAGCGCCCGCGCGAACGCCAACACCGTTCCGGCCAACAGCGACGGAATCACCAGCGGCAAAGTCACTTTCCACAAAGTCCGGGTTGGACCCGCGCCGAGGGTGGCGGCCACCTGCTCGAACTCGCCGTCTGTCGAGCGCAAGGCACCTTCGACACTGATCACCAGGAATGGCAACGCAACAAAGGTCTGTGCCAGGATCACCGCCGTCGTCGTGAAGGCGATGGTGATGCCGGCGTCATCGAGATACTGCCCGACGACCCCGTTGCGCCCGAGCGCATAGATCAGCGCCAGGCCCCCGACGACGGGCGGTAACACCAACGGCAACAACACGAGTGCCCGGATCACCCGCACCACGATTCCGTCGGATCGCGCGAACACCACTGCCATCGGCACCCCGAACAACAGACACAGAGACGTACTCGTCAGCGCGGTGACCACCGCCAAGCGCAGCGCATCCAGCGATTCCTGCGACGTCACGGAGGCGACGAAATCCTGCCACGGCATCCGGACCACCAACGCGACCGGACCGATCAGGATGAATGCCACCCCCACAGCGGCGGGCGCATACAGCCAGAGGGGGATCCGACGCATCAGGCCGGGGCGGGAGTGAACCCGGCCGCACCCAACACCTCGGCGCCGGTTGCGCCGAGGACCATGTCGACGAACATCTGCGCATCGGCCGCATGCGGGGTGCCCTGCAGCGTCGCGATCGGGTACGAGTTGACGACGGAGGCGAACGCCGGATCACCCACCGCCGACACCGTGTTGCCGGCCCCCTTCGCGTCAGTGACATAGACGAGTCCGGCGTCGGCCTGACCGGAGGTCACCTTGGCCAGCACTGCGCTGACCGAGGTCTCCTCACTGACCGGCGACAACTCGATACCCGTGTTGCGTTGCACCTGGGCGGTCGCCGCGCCACACGGCACCTCGACCGCACACACCACCGTCGAGATGTCCGGATTGGTGAGGCTCTCGAACCCGTCGATGTTCTTAGGGTTGCCAGACGCGGTCACGATGACCAGCGTGTTGGTGGCAAAGATCTTCGGATCGACGGCAGCATCGCCGAGACGTCGCATGGTTGCCTGGTCCGCGGTGGCGATCACGTCGGCGTCGGCGCCCTGCTGGATCTGGTTCACCAACGCCGACGAACCGGCGAAGTTGAGCCGCACGTCCACACCGTCGTGCGCCTTCTCATACATGTCCGCGATCTCGGTGAAAGTCTGCGTCAGCGACGCCGCGGCATAGACGTCGAGCACAGAGTCCGACCCGGTGTCGTCATTCGAACACCCGACGCTTCCCGCCGCGACGGCCAGCGTCACACCGGCAACCACAAGTGCTCGGCGGAACAACCCAGAAATCTTCACGCAGTCTCCTCAACTCATCTCTACCGATCCACTCAATCCGGTCGTCGCTCCACGATCACGGTGGTCGCCTTGACCACGGCCGTGGCCACCACACCCGGTTCGAGCTGCAGCTCCCGCGCCGCCTCTGAACTCATCAGCGAGGTGACCTCGAACGGCCCACATTGCATGCTGACCTGCGCCATCACGCCGTCGGCGATCACTTCGGTGACCAGTCCGGTGAAACGGTTACGTGCCGACCGGAGCACCGGGTTGCCGTCGTCGGGTGGGCGTCGCGCGCGGTCACGCGCGAGGGCGGCGAGTTCCGCTCCGTCGACGGTCGCCACACCCTGCTCGCCACCCGCGTCGCTCAGCTGCCCGGTGCCCACCCACCGGCGCACGGTGTCATCGCTGACGCCCAGCAACTCGGCTGCATCTCGGATACGAATCGCGGCCACCACCCAACAATATCCGCAAAATCGGGTATTTCAGTGCAGAATACCCGCATACGCGGAACGCCAGGTTTGGGTTGACTTCGAGTGAAGTTGAAGTTCTACCGTGATCTGACATATCGGACTTCGCCGTAGCGCCGCGGCGATGAGTTTCGGGACGCGCGCGGGTCTGTGTACCTGACGGGGCAGCGCCGTCCCGACACCGAAAATTGGCTCGCTATCTGTCAGACCCCATCGATAACGTGGAGAATCATGAGCTCACCCACTGCTCCGGCGGTAACGCCGGCCACCCCGTCGACGCGCGACGTCGCCATCGAGGCCGTTGATCTCGTGAAGCGCTTCGGCGATTTCACCGCGGTCGACGGCGTCAGTTTCACCGTCCCCCAGGGATCGGTCCTCGGCCTGCTCGGGCCGAATGGCGCAGGAAAAACCACCACGGTGCGGATGATGACGACGCTCTCCCCACCCACCAGCGGCACCGCGCGGGTCGCCGGATACGACGTCATCGAACAACCCGACATGGTCCGCCGCAGCATGGGTCTCACCGGGCAGGCCGCAACGGTCGATGAGATCCTCACCGGCCGGGAGAACATCCGCATGATCGGCGGTCTCTATGGCATCGGACGCAAAGAACTCGCACGACGCTCCGAGCAACTGCTCGAACAGTTCTCGCTGACCGAGGCCGGCGACAAACAGGTCAAGTCGTATTCCGGCGGCATGCGTCGCCGGCTCGACCTGGCGGTGAGCCTCCTGGCCGCGCCACCGGTGTTGTTCCTCGACGAACCCACCACCGGCCTCGATCCGCGCAGCCGCACCGAACTCTGGGATGTGCTGCGCGACCTGGTCAAAGGCGGCACAACCCTGCTCTTGACCACCCAGTATCTGGAAGAGGCCGATCATCTCGCGGACAACATCGTGGTGATCGACAAGGGCACCATCATCGCGCAGGGCACTTCGCTGCAACTCAAGGAACAGGCCGGCGCGGCCAGCCTCGTGCTGACCGTGTCCGACGCCTCCGACATCCCGGCAGCCGAGGCGCTGCTCCGCAAGACCGGCGGTGAGGTCTTCATCGACGAGGGTGCCCGCAAACTAACCACCTCCGCCGACGGGCTGGCCGACCTCACCCGGGTCGTCGGCTGGTTCGACGAGAGCGGCATCGCCGTCGACGATCTCGGCCTCGCCCGGCCCAGCCTCGACGACGTGTTCCTGTCGCTCACCGGCCACCGCGCCGAAGACGAAACCTCCACCGAAGAGGAGCAGAACGCATGACCACCACCGCGTTCACCGGCAGCGCCATCTCCCAGCGCCCGGAGATCCATCAGACCACCATCTGGCAGCAGTCCTGGATCATGGTCAAACGCAACATGATCCACACCCGGCGGATGCCGGAGATGCTCTCCGACGTCACCATCCAGCCGATCATGTTCGTGCTGCTGTTCGCCTACGTGTTCGGCGCCTCGATCACCAACACCGGCGGACCGTCGTACAAAGAGTTCCTGCTGCCCGGCATCATGGGTCAGACGATCGTGTTCACCGCGTTCATCGTCTCCACCGGTATCACCGCCGACCTCGAGAAGGGCATCATCGACCGGTTCCGGTCGCTGCCCATCCGCCGCTCCGCGGTGATCATCGGGCGCAGTATCGCGAGTCTGCTGCACTCCTCGATCGGCATCGTGGTGATGGCGGTTACCGGCTTGGCCATCGGCTGGCGTATCCGCAATGGTTTTGTCGACGCGGTTCTGGCGTTCGCGCTCCTGCTGATATTCGGCTTCGCGATGATCTGGTTCGGCATCCTCGTCGGATCGTGGCTCAAGACGGTCGAGGCGGTGAACGGTTTCATGTTCACCACCCTGTTCCCGATCACGTTCCTGTCCAACGCGTTCGTGCCCACCGACCCGATGCCGACCTGGCTGCAGACCATCGCCGAGTGGAACCCCATATCGTCGCTCGTGCAGGCGCTTCGCGTGCTGTGGGGCAACGGGCCGGCCGCGGGCCCCGGCGAGCCGTGGCCGCTGCAGAACCCGGAGTTGGCGACACTGATCTGGTCGGTCGCGTTGACGATCGTCTTCGCACCGTTCGCGCTGCGCGCCTACAACAAGCGCACCATCGACTGAGCCAGCTGTTGAGTGAGTCAGACGTTGTGGTTTCCGCAACGTCTGACTCACTCACGCCGTCACGGCCAACGCCTCCAGCGGGTCTGCGTAGATGGCATCCAGCGACACCGCACCGGCGGCCTGCTGCTGCACCGTCGACCCCGAATGTGACACGCGCACATCCCGGCTGGCGACCACCGAGGTGGCTTTGAGCGCTTTGGCCACCGTCGGCAGTGTCGCGGGAAAGTCGGTGAACGCCTGCCCGCCGAGCACGATGTGATCGGGGTTGAAGATGTCGGCGATCAACGCGACCGTGCGGCCCAGCACTTCGGCGCGTTCCTCCAGCAACGCCCGCGCGGTCGCATCACCGTTGCGGGCGCTGGCGTGCACGCCCTCGATGTCGGCGACGCGCAACCCCAGCGCCTGCGCCGCGGTCACCACGCCGGTGTCGCTGGCGGCCGCCTCCAGTTGCCCTGTCTTAGCCGGGTCGAGCAGTGTGGTCGGCCCGGTTGGGAAGTGCCCGATCACCGGCGGCCCCGCGGCCGGCGTGTGGACCGTTCCGTCGACGCAGAAGGCGGTACCCACCATCTCGCGGGCGTAGAAGTACAGGAAGCTCGACTTCTTCTGTTCCGGATTGACCACCAACTCCGCCGAGGCCATCGCCTCCACATGCGATGCCACCGACACCGGCAGACCGACCGTCTCGGCGATCACCCGCCCCACCGGGGCCGCGCTCCAGCCCAGTCGTGGATGGTCGACGTGTCCACCGGGGGCGACCCGGCCGCCGAGGGCGACACCCGCCCACAGCACGCGACGACCCGTCCAGCGGGTCAGGAAGCGGCGAGCGCTCTGGCCGATGGCAATGAGGACGTCATCAGGGGTGTCGGCGATCGGCGTTTCGATTTGGATTGCCCCGACGACCCGGTGATAGAGGTCGTGGGTGGTGATCGAGGTGACCTTGTAGCCGATGTGGATGCCGAGGGTCAGGAAGTCGGCGACGTTGAGTTCGAACGGTAAACGCGGACGGCCGATGGCCCCGGCCGGTGCGAGATCGGCCCGTTCGCGCAGCAACCCGGCCTTGAGCAGGGCACCGACCTGCCGGTTCACCGTCGACACGCTCAGACCGGTCTGCTCGGCGGCCTCGTCGCGGAAGACGGGGCCGGCCAGCCGCGCCGTGCGCAGGACGAGGGCAGCGGGTTTCGACGACAGCTGCAATTGTGGAGTGGCGACGTGAATGTCGAGGCCCCCCTTCCGAACCCGCTCTCGGCGAGACGGCGACGTCCGGGCCGGTCCGGATCTGGTGCCGACCGGCGCGGCAGAAACCGTGCGGGCGGATGCAGGGGAGATCGCGGTGGATCGGTGGTCGAGCGTTGCGGTCATCTGTGTGTCCTCATCGAATGTGCCACATCCGGCCCGGCCGCGCGTCTGTGCGCGCCGGAGTCGAGGTGGCGAAGAGAGTGGGCGTCGCAGGCCCGGGGCGAGTGTGCGGATCAGCGCATTCGTCGACAACACAGGACACGTGCCAACGGCAGCCGGCAACCCAGGGCGGTGGTCACATAGGTGACCTCTGGGAGTCGGGTGGTGGCGTGCGTCATGTCAATCAAGCTAGCAACGGCGCAGGTCGACCGGCAACCGCCGCACCCGGGGATCACTGCCCTGCGCGACCGGCCCACTGGGGCGTTCACCGGCGAATATATGCCCGCGCCCTGTGGTGCCGACCACTTGCGCGCAGCGTGATTCCAACCCCCGGCCCACGGTCGCCGCGCGGGTCGGCGGTCCCCCTCACAACCGCCGACCCGACGGATTCTCCGCCGCGGCGCGTCCCCGACCACTTGGGCCGAAACGCGCAGCCATGGTTTGGACGCATCAGCGTCGTCCCCGGTTCCATCGGATGTGTCATCTATTCGCAGGCTGACCTTGTCAGAGGTGTCCCGTAATCTTGATCACATGTCCACCGCGACCACCCAGACCGCGCCTGACGACGACTTCGTCGAGGTCTTCGAGCCGTACCGGCGCGAGATCCTCGCGCACTGCTACCGCATGATGGGCTCGCACCACGACGCCGAAGATCTCCTGCAGGAGACCTACATCAGGGCGTGGCGCGGATACGCCAAGTTCGACCGCCGGGCCTCGGTGCGCACCTGGCTGCACAAGATCGCGACGAATACCTGCCTGACGGCACTGCAGAGCAAGCAGCGGCGCCCGATGCCGTCGGGGCTCGGCGGGGACGCCTTCGACCCGACCGACACCCTGCTACAAGACCACGAGGTCCCCTGGCTCGAGCCGTTCGCCGGCACGGTCGACGAGATCGCACCGGGCGACGATGCCGATCCGGCGTATGTGATCGGTGCACGCGAGTCGATCCGACTCGCCTTCATCGCCGCGCTGCAACATCTCCCCGAGCGACAGCGGGCGGTGCTGATCCTGCGCGATGTGCTGCAGTGGAAAGCGGCCGAGGTCGCCGACACCATCGGCGTCACCACCGCGACCGTGAACAGCCTGCTGCAGCGTGCCCGGGAACAGCTCAAGAACACACCCGGGCCCGACCAGTCACCGAGCGTGCTCGACGACTCGACCAAACGCGAGTTGCTCGCGAAGTACGTCTCGGCGTTCGAGCGCTACGACATAGACGCGATCGTCGACCTGTTCACCGACAAATCCATCTGGGAGATGCCCCCGTTCACCGGTTGGTATCAGGGGGCCGAGGCGATCGGCGAACTCATCGCCCGCAACTGTCCCGCCGAGGGGCCCGGCGATCAGATCCTGTTGCCGACGGTGGCCAACGGACAGCCCGCATTCGGGCTCTACATGCGCGAGCCCGATGGCGTGCATCGTCCGTTCCAGTTGCAGGTCCTCGACCTCGGCGCGGACGGCACGGTCGCATACGCGGTGGCGTTCTTCAGCTCGACGATGGAGGAGGATTTCGCCAGGTTCGGTCTGCCGCCGACACCGTACGACGCGCCGGCGCGCACGTCTCCGAGCCCATTCCACTGACTCCCCCGCACCGACCGTATTGCTCAGCAGACCTCCGCGGCCTCATCCGGACCCGCGGCGATCTGCGCCGGGTCCATCCACAGCACCTCCCAGGCGTGCCCGTCGGGATCGCAGAAGCTCCGGCAGTACAGGAACCCGAGGTCCTCGGCGGCACGGAGGTGGGTGCCGCCGTGGGCCAACGCCGCGTCCGCGTACCGATCGACCTCGGCGCGCGATGTCGCCGACACCGCTACCACCGTCTCCCGTCCGTACCGCGGATCGGCGAGGGCACCCGCGGCGTAGCCGGCAAAGCGTTGTGCCCGATGCAGCACCACCCGACAACCGTCGTTGACCGCGAAACACACCGTCCCCTCGTCACAGAACAGCGCGTCGAACCGGAAGCCCAGACGGGTGAAAAAGGCGCGTGACCGTGCCACGTCGGCTACGGGCAGATTGACGAACACCATCGTCGACACAGCGGACACTCCTCGATCGCGGACAGACCTGCAGGTGCAGACCGCGGCAACAGCCCGAACTCATCGGCGTCGGCCGCTACGCCATAGGGTGTGACCCATGGGCGTGATCTATCTGGTGCGGCATGGGCAGGCCGATCCGAATGCGTACGGTGTGTACGGCTCCGACGAGCCGCCGGTCAACGGACCGGGCGGTCTCACCGACGCCGGACAGCTGCAGGCGCGCCTCACCGGTACCCTGCTGTCCGGTCTCACCGATACGATCACCGCGGCGCTCAGCGGCGATCTGCCGCGACAGTCACAGACCCTGGCGGGTGTTCTCGCGCAAGTCCCCGGTGCGCCGACCCCGGAGGTCGACCCTGATTGGAACGAGTACGCCCTGCCCGCCCTGGTGGGATCGACCAGCGCCGAAGAGTATCGCGACGGCCGCAGCTATCAACAGCGCCTCGACGCGGGGCTGGCCGACTGGATCAGCGGAACCGGTGAGCACGGGACCGGCGAGACCTTCACCGATTTCGCCAAGCGGGTGCGCGCCGCCGCCGAACGCGCCACCGCGCTGGCTGGCTCAGGACAGACGGTGCTGGTGGTGTCGTCGGCCGGCACCATCACGCAGTGGCTGGCACAACTGTGGGAGATTCCGCCGAGCGCGTGGCCCGCATTGTCTCGCACCATGGTCAATGCATCGGTATCGAAACTGATCGTCGGACGCAGCGGCGTCTCGGTGGTGTCGTTCAACGAACACGCCCACCTCGCCGACCGGGAGGGTGGGCTCGCCACGTTCCGGTGATCTCGATACGGCTCCTCGCTGCGCTCGTCACCTACTCGATCAGCGAGGGGAAGCTCGTCCACTCGAACAGCGAGGAAAAACCCGCCCACTCGAACAGCGGGGGAACGGCCGACTCGAACAGCGGGGGAAGCTCGTCCACTCGAACAGCAAGAGAAACCCGCCCACTCGAACAGCAGGGGAGCGTCCACGGATGAGCGCTCCACTCGCCGGTCGAGTAGCAGGACCGGCGACGAAGGAGACGACCCTGCGTATCGAGACCCCCGTCACGCCCGGTGCAGGTTCTCCCCCGGCCGCGTCAAAACGACGTTGGGCAGCACAGCATTTCGCGACAACTGGGTCACCGAGTGGGCGATGGTGGCGACGTCGCCGACGGTGATCATCTCCTCGCCCGGGATCGTGTCTTTGAGCCAGTCGGACATGTCGGTGTCCACGTAGCCCGGGGCGATGGTGGTGGCGCTGACCCCGTTGGCCGACTCCTCGAGATTGAAGGTCTCACACAGCGAGATCAGCGCCGCCTTCGTCGCCCCGTAGGCGGACAACTCCGGCTCCGGATAGACACCCGTGATCGAGGCGACCGCGATGACCTTTGCCGCACCGGCGATCTCGGCGGTCGACCGCAGGACCGGCACCAGCGACTGCAACAGGATGTATGGCGCACGCACATTGACCTGATAGAGCCGGTCGAACCTGCGCACCGGAAGGTCGGCGACCTTCCCCTTCTGTCCCATACCGGCGTTGACGACCAGCGCGTCGCAACGCCCGAATGCCTCACGGTGCGCCGCGGCCAGACCTTCTACCGCGTCTGCGTCGGTCATGTCCGCCGGGATCACCTCGACCCGTCCGGCCCCCAGATCGCCGAGTTCACCGGCCCGCTGCTCGAGCGCCTCACGTCCGCGCGAACTGATGGTGAGATCCCATCCGTCGGCGGCGAACCGCTCCGCGATCGCCGCGCCGATACCGCGCGACGCGCCGGTTACCAGCGCAACCTTGTTGTCAGACACGATTTTTCCCCCTCAATGTGCTCAGACCCGCCGAAATGAAATCGCCGGTCGCCTCGGCCGCGCGGTCCGCACCGTCGGATGCCGCACCGGCTCGTGCCCGATAGGTGATGCCTTCGGCGATCACGCCGAGCTTCAGATTCGCCAGCGCGAGATAGAAGTCCCAGTCACCCAGGTCGCCACCGGTACGGGTGGCGTAGCGCTGCGCCATGTCGTCGGCGGAGGGATACCGGTCGCTGGTCCAGGCTGCGTCGAACCCGACGACGCGGTCAAACCCCTTGCGGCGGTACACACACATCAGTGCGATGTCGGTCAGCGGGTCACCCAGCGTCGACATCTCCCAGTCCACCACTGCCCGAACAGTTCCCGGGTCGTCGGCGGACAGGATGGTGTTGT
The DNA here is from genome assembly GCF_036233855.1 of Gordonia sp. Z-3. NCBI lineage: Bacteria > Bacillati > Actinomycetota > Actinomycetes > Mycobacteriales > Gordoniaceae > Gordonia > Gordonia sp. Z-3. The sequence continues at coordinate 38,634 of NZ_JAZARS010000011.1, read as the reverse complement.
CGACGCGGTAGTCTCCATGCACGATCGTGGTGTCGGCCTCGGCCGGGATCCGCTCGCTCAACTCCGCGACCAGCCGGTCCACATCGTCGAGGTCGCGTGTCTTGACGTGCCCCCATTGCCGCGCCCAGAGCTTCACCTGTCGGGCCGCGAACCCGTCGGGTCGACCGAAATCGCCGAGACCGACGGCCCGGAAGTCGACGGCGTGCAGCCGCACCAGGGTGTCGACCAAACCGTCGACGTTGCGGTCGATCTCATCGTCGGACAGCGCCGTCAGATCGTCGTCGGTGCGGATGATCCGGCCGTCGACGAACTCCACCACTGTGAACGGCGCTCCCAGCACCTCGCCGTCGGAGTCAATGGCCACGGCGGGCGCCACCGGCACGTCGGTGGATTGCAGCGCGCTCGTAACCGCCCATTCCCGGTTCATGTCATGCGCCGAGGGGGTGAGCCCACTCGTCGGCGGACGCCGCACCACCCAATGCGATTCGTCGTCGCGCACACTGAAGGTGAGGTTGGACTTGCCGCCGCTTATCAGGTCCACCCGAAGGTCGCCGACGACCCCGACGCCTTCGCGGACCAGGAAGTCGCGCAGCAGCGTGGAATCCAGCGCAGGATGCTCGCTCATCGGCCGGCCACCGCCTGGGCGGCCTTCTTCGCCCGGCCGATGGCGCGCCGTGCGATCGCCCAGCGATGTACCTCCGAGGGTCCGTCGTAGATGCGGAACGGCCGCAACTCCTGCTGCAGTCGGGCGATCGGCAGGTCCTCGGACACGCCGAGGCCGCCACACATCTGCATGCTGCGGTCGGCGATACGGGTGTATGCTTCGGCGGCAAAGGTTTTCGCGATGGACGTCTCGTTGGAGGCGTGGCTGCCGGCGTCAAGTTCGTGGCATGCCTTGACCAGCAACGCCATGCTGGCGGCGAGGTCGATCTCGTTGTCGGCCACCATCTGTTGGATCATGCCGAGGTCACCGAGCTTGCCGCCGAAGCCCTCACGCTTGGAGACGTAGTCGACGGCGACGTCGTGGCAGCGTTGCGCGGATCCGAACCACCGCATGACGTGGGTCATCCGCGCCGGGCCGAGGCGCACCTGTGCGTACCGGTACCCTTCGTCGACCTCGCCGAGGATGTCCTCATCTGGCACGAACACATCGGTGAAGCTGACTTCACAGTGTCCACCGATCATCGAGCGATCGGTGGTGACGATGTGGCGGTCCACCGAGATGCCCGGGGTATCGGCGGGGGCCAGGAACATGGTGGCGCCGCCCCGATCACCGGGTGCACCGGCGGTGCGGGCCATGATGATGAAGAAGCCGGCCCCCTCTGCACCGGTGATGAACCGCTTCTCGCCGTTGATCTTCCATCCGCCGTCGACCTTCACCGCCGCGGTGCTCAGCGCATTGGGGTCCGAACCCGCCCCCGGTGACGGCTCGGTCATGGCGAAGGCCGACCGCACGTCACCGGCGGCCAGCGGCGCGAGATACTTCTGCTTCTGCTCGTCGCTGGCGATGTGCGCCAGCATGTGCACATTGCCCTCGTCGGGGGCACCGATGTGCAGGGCGATCGGCCCGAAAGTGGAATAGCCTGCAGCGGCGAACACCGGCGCCCGATCGGACATGTTGAGGCCGAGCCCGCCGAACTGCACCGGTGCGTGCGGCGCAAAGATGCCCTCGGCCTTGGCCTTGGCATTCATCTCCCGTCGGAGATCGTCGCCGCCGGCGGCGTTGATGTCCCCGCGGTGCTCGTTCTCCAGGGGCAGGAGGTAGTCGCGGACGAACCGGGTCGTCTTCTCCACGACTTCGGTCACATCGTCGTCGTAACGCAGGTCAACGGACATCGCATCTCCTCACCGGGTGGCACCGACCGAGCGATCGTTCGGCGATCGACACCTTGCCAGGTGATGGGGCTCAGGTCAACCCGGGGAGATCAGACGGCGCCGTCGGCTCGATAGCCGACCAGCGCGCGGGCCAGTTCCAGGTTGCGCGCGATGAGTTCGTCGGCCCCGAGTTCGCCGTCGAGCTTGAACCAGGTCGAGACTCCGACACACATGGTGGCGACGGCGCGGGCGGCGTCCTTGGGGTAGGGCGTCGCGAAGTCGCCCGCCTCGACGCCGGCGAACACGATCTCGTCGACCATGTGCTGCTGCCGGTCGCGGTGGCCGATGTAGGTGGGTTTGTAGCCGTCGTCGAGGCTGCGAATCTCCGTAGAGCCCACGAACGCCTGCTCGCGGCGGTACATGTGGAACCGCAACAACGATTCGACGACGGCATCGAACTGGTCGACGGGCCGGTCGCCGGCCTCGGCGATGGCCACCTCGGAACGGTGCAGCAGATCGGTCATCGTGCGTTCGAGCAGACCCTGGAGCAGGGATTGCTTGGACGGGTAGTGGTGATAGAGCCCCGGCACCGAGAGGTTGGCACGTGCAGCGATCTCGCGGACCGACGTCCCGTGGTACCCATGCTCGGCGAATGCCGCGAGCGCGGCCGCCAGCGGCACGGGCAGCGTCGACTCGCCGTAGTCGCGCCATTGGCCCAGGGACTCCGGACGCACATCGGTGTCGCCGGTCCCGCTAGTCATGAGGTCCAACATAGTCGTAGCCGGTCCCGCGGCCCGCATCCGGCACTAGTCGAAGCGCGCCACACCGTCGGCCAGCGCCATCATCAACCCCACGCTGACGTCGACAACACCCTCCCGATCGAGGTCGAGATGCCCTTCCAGCCAGGCCGCGAGGACGCGTCCGAGTCCACCGACCTGGAAGTGCGCCGCGGCGATCCCCCTTGGACGCGACTTGAACTCGACCACGCCCGACGCCGACTGCACGGTGAGCGCGGCGAAGATCTCGGTGGATTCCATCCGCTTGGCCGCGATCGTCGGACTCAGCAGCGCCTGCGAGAACAACAGTCGACCCTTACGCCGGTCCTCGTCGATGACCGCGACGATGGCCCCGACGGCAGCACGGACCTTGCCCTCGACATCGTCGCCGGAATCGAATGCGGCCACTCCCAGCTCGGCGATCTCCCCGATGACACCGTCGAACGTCGCGGCGACCAGCGCTTCGATCGAATCGAAACTCTCATAGAAGTAGCGGGTGGTGAGGCCGGCCTCCCGGCAGACCCCGCGGACGGTGATGGAGCCGCCGTCCGAGGCACCCAGCAATTCCAGCGCGGCGTCGATCAGTGTCGCCCGCCGTCGGGCCACCCGGATGCCTCCGTCTTCGCCACCGTAAGCGCGCAGATTCTCACCTGCGGAAGCGTCGGCAGGTTTCGTCTCACCGGATGTACTCGCCACCCATCCATCTTGACACTGTCGTCACCGGCGCCGTCGGCGCTTGACATCGACCAGCTTGACAATGTCCAATGAAAAAGACAACAGCCGTAGTCAGATGGCGGCTCGAACAGGGGGTTTCAATGAGCACCGAACCACTCGTCGATGACATCGACCTGCCACCCGCCTTCGCCGCGGTCGACCCGGATACCGAGTACATCCCGCCGCAGGCGCGGATGACCCGTGGTGAGCTCGACGCGCTGCCGACGCGCCAGAACGAGATGAAGGGCATCTCGGCCCTCGCCGGACCTGCCAACGTCATCATGCAGCTCGCGATGCCCGCAGTGGGATACGGCGTCTACGAGAGCCGCGTGGACAGCGGCAACCTCTTCAAGCATCCCATCAAGCGCACCCGCACCACCCTGAGCTACCTTGCCGTCGCCGTGATGGGCACGCCGAAGGATCGGCGCCTGTACCGCAAGGCCGTGGGCAAGGCGCACGCACAGGTCCGCTCCACCGAAGACAGCCCGGTCAAGTACAACGCGTTCGATCCCAAGCTGCAGCTCTGGGTGGCCGCCTGCCTCTACAAGGGGTGGGAGGACATGCAGTACTTCTACGGCGATCCCGCCGACATCACCGAGGAGGCCTACCAGAACGGCGCCGTGCTGGGCACCACGCTGCAGGTCCCGCGTGAGATGTGGCCGGCCACCCGCGCGGATTTCCAGACCTACTGGGACGAGACCGTGGAAACCTTCGAGATCGATCCCGTCATCCGCGACATGCTCATCTCCATCGTGCGGGCCGAGTTCATGCCGCGCTGGTTCAGCTTCCTGTTCGGCTGGTGGTTCGAGTTGCTGACCATCGGTTTCCTGCCGGAGAACTTCCGCGACAAGATGGGACTCGAGTTCACGCCGTGGAAGCGTCGGGTCTTCAACGCGCACAACAAGGCCGCCAAGGCCATCAGTGATCACCTGCCGAAGGTGTTGCGCGAGTTCCCCTTCAACTTCTTCCTGTGGGATGTCCGCTGGCGCATCCGCACCGGACGCCCGCTGGTCTGACCTCCCGGCGATTTCGTAGTACGAACATGCGAATTTCGCGTGTTCGTACTACGAAATCTGCTGTAGCGCTTCGCGAGTGACGTCGGCGACCGATGTGTGGCCCGACAGGCCGAGGGTGAGGTCGAGTTCGGCGATGATGTTGGCGACCACATCCCGCGCACCGTCGGCGCCGGCGAGCGCCAGCCCGTACATGTGCGGGCGGCCGATGCACGCGGCGTCCGCGCCGAGCGCGAGCGCCTTGAACACGTCGGCGCCGGTGTGAATTCCGGAGTCCACCAGCACCCTCATCCGGCCGTCGACCACCGGCGCGATGGCGGCCAGGGCGTCGATCGACCCGATCGCACCATCCACCTGACGGCCACCATGGTTCGAGACGATGATCCCGTCGACCCCGACATCGATCGCCCGGCGCGCATCGTCGGGGTGCAGCACCCCCTTGAGAACGATGGGTAGCGACGTCCGATCCCGGAGCCCGGCGATGTCATCCCAATTCAGCGACGGCCGCGAATAGATGTCGAGGAAGGTCTGCACCGCGGTCCGCGGCTCAGGCGCCGTCAGATTCTTCAGCAGGCGTCCCGGCGAGTTCCGCGCGATGGATAACAAGGTCTTGATCGCGCCGAGCGAGATCTCCGGACGCTCCCCCACCGCGGCCCTGACCCGATCGGCGACGATTTCGGTGAACCTCGGGTCCGACGTGTACTGGTCGATCCCCTCACCGCGCGCAAACGGCAACGACCCGATATTCAGGTCCTGCGGCCGCCACCCCAGCATGGTGGTGTCGAGGGTGACCGCCACGGCGTCGGCCCCCATCTTCTCCGCGCGCGCCAGCAGACTGTCCACGAGGTCGTCGTCGGTAGACCAATACAGCTGAAACCAACGCGGCGCACCCGGCCGCACCCGGTCCATCTCCGCGGCCACCCGCTCCATCGGCGCGCTGCCCTGGTTGGAGAAGATGTAGGGCACCCCGAGTTCCGCGGCCGCATGGCCGATGTGCACGTCGGCCTCGCGGGCCGCGAGTGCACCCGCGCCGACCGGGGAGAACAGCACCGGAGCCGGTAGCGTCCGTCCGAACAGTTCCGTCTGCAACGAGCGCGACGACACGTCGCGAAGCACCCGCGGCACGATCGCCCACCGATCGAGGGCCGCCCGGTTGCTCGTCATCGTCGAGCCCTCGCCCGCGCCCCCGGCGATGTAGGCCCACGCGCGCTTCGACATCACCGACCGCGCCCGGCGCTCGAGCTCGGCGTGATCGGTCGGCACACGAGGCCGACGACCGTGGACGCCCTGGGTGTAGATCTCGTTCTGCCGGGCCCGGCCGACGCCCGTCGACGCGGCGTTTTCATCGGTCACGGTGGCACTCCTGACGAATGACGACAATCATGGGCTCTCATCATAGAAATCGGGCCGGGCGCCTGTGCCCGCGGTCACATCGCCGTGTCCCCACTCCCGACTACCCTGACCCTCACATCCAAGGGAAGGTTCTGACCGTGGCGTTGTGGTTGTACCGGCTCGGCCGTTTCACATTTCGACACAAGTGGTCGGTGATCGGCGCCTGGCTCGCCGTGCTGATCGCGCTCGGCGCGATCGTCGGTGCAGTCCAACCGAAGTTCGCCACCGACTTCGAACTCCCCGGCACCGACTCCGATCGGGCGATGACGGTGATGAAGGAGGACTTCCCCGCCATCAACGAGCAGCAGATGGAAGCCTCGACCAGCATCCTCATCGCCGCCGACGACGGCTTGGCCAATCACATGCAGCAGATCGACGCGTTGGTGGCCGATGCGCGTGACCTGCCCGAGGTGATCGACCCGCAAACCGTCGCCAACCCGGTCACCGTCGCCGAACAGAACCCCGCCATGGCGGCCGCGGTGCTCGGCGACGACGGCAGGGTCGGACTGATCCAGATCAGCCAGAACATCCCCATGCAGGACCTCACGCCGGCCGAGATGGAACAGTTCAAGGAGCTGCTCGCCGAACACCGCGGCGATGGCCTGCAGGTGGAGGGCACCGGATCGCTGATGCAGGTCTTCGAGGCCGGCGGCACCTCGGAACTGCTCGGTTTCGCCGTCGCCTTCATCATCATGATCGTCGCGTTCGGCGCATTGATCGCCGCGTTCATCCCGATCGTCACCGGCATTCTCGGTGTCGGCATCACAATGCTGCTGGTCACCTTGAGCGCCGAGCTCATCAACGTGCAGCAGAGCGCCACCACGATCATCACGATGCTGGGCATCGCGGTGTCCATCGACTACGCGCTGTTCATCGTGTCGCGCTACCGCTCGGAGCTCAATCTCGACGGCAATCGGGAGGCGTCCGCCGGGCGGGCCGTGGGCACTGCGGGGTCGGCGGTGGTGTTCGCCGGCCTGACGGTCATGGTGGCCGTCGCTGCGCTCGGCGTGGTCGGCATCCCGTTCATCACCCAGATGGGTGTGGCGGCCGCGGTGGCGGTGTTCATCGCCGTGCTCGGGGCGATCACGCTCATCCCGGCATTGCTCGGTGCATTCGGCCGGTTCGCGTTCACACCCCGCATCCCCGGCGTCCGGCACGGCGACGAGCCCGACTCGCAGCCGTCCAACGGTCTGCGGTTCGCCCGGTTCATCACTCGCTATCCGCTGCCGGTGGCCATCATCGGGCTGGTCTTGTTGGCCATCGCCGCGATCCCGATGACGAAGATGGAACTGGGCATGGAGTCCACCACCGACAGCGAGTACGAAGCCACCCAGTTGCTGCAGCGGGGATTCGGTGAGGGGATCAACGGGCCCCTGTTGGTGACCGTGAGCGACGCCCAGGGTGGCGACGTCGCCCCGGCCGCCGCCGAGGTGGTGGCGCACGTCAAGACCCTCGACAATGTCGCCAACCCGGCGCAGATCACGTGGGTCGGCAACGGCCAGAATCCGGCCGACACCCAGTCGGGTGCGACTGCCGCGTTGATCTCGGTGACGCCGGAGCAGTCACCGAGCGGTCCGGCCACTCACGAGCTGATGGAGCAGATCCGCGATTTCGCCGCGACAGATCCGGGCGGTGCGACGGTCAACGTCGGCGGTCAGACCGCGATCATGTCCGACATCTCCGACAAGCTCAGCTCGGCGCTGATCCCCTTCCTGATCGTGGTGGTGGGCCTGGCGTTCATCATCCTGACGGTCGTGTTCCGCTCGCTACTGGTGCCGCTGATCGCGACCGTCGGCTTCCTGTTCTCGGTGTGCGCCACCTTCGGTGCGACGGTCGCGATCTTCCAGGAGGGCGACTTCGGGATCATCGACCACACCAAACCGATCATCTCGTTCCTGCCGATCTTCCTCGTCGGTGTGGTGTTCGGTCTCGCGATGGACTACCAGGTGTTCCTGGTGACCCGCATGCGCGAGGAATACGTGCACGGGGTGTCGGCGAAGGACTCGGTGATCATCGGCTACCAGCACGGTGCCCGCGTCGTGGCCTCGGCAGCGGTCATCATGATCTCGGTGTTCGCGGCGTTCATGCTCGCCCCCGACACCATCGCCAAGATGATGGGTTTCGCGCTGGCCGCAGCGGTGTTCTTCGACGCGTTCATCATCCGGATGATCGTCGTACCGGCAGTGATAACCCTGCTCGGCGACACCGCCTGGAAGCTACCGAAGTGGCTGGACAAGATCCTGCCCAACGTCGACGTCGAGGGCACCGCCATCCGAGAGATCCCGCTGGAGAACAAGGTCGACCCCGACCTGTGGGAGCCGCAGCCGGCGAAAGTGTGAGCCCCGACCTCCTCCGATAGAAGCCAAACGGTCCGCGAGTGGATTTCGGCGCCCGCGAGCGGATGAGGACTCGCAGGAGCAGAAGTGGGCTCGCGAGACGAGGCGCATGCTCGCCCCAGACCGGGGGCCGCTGCCGTCCGGTGCAGCTCCTCGGTCGGACGAGGTTCGGCCGGCGCCCAGACGGTCGATCGGCGCCGACGAACGTCTGTTTTGTGCCAGATATCGGCTACCGGGCGGAAATGTGTCGTCGGATGCTGAGATCTCTGCATCGATCGCGTACACCGATGGTGTGACGACACTAATCCTGCACAACGCCCGGCTCATCGACGGCACCGGAGCCGATCCCGTCTCCGACGCTGTTGTTGTCATCGACGACGGGAAGATCACCTACGCCGGAAGCAATTCGAGCGCCCCACAGGTCGACGAGTCGACCACACCCATCCGCATCGACGTCGGCGGGAACACCGTCACCCCCGGCTTCTTCGACTGCCACGTCCACCTGTCGCTGCCCGGCACCAAGGGCTCGCCGATCATGGCCGCGATGGTCCCCCAGTCCTACCGCTACTTCGAGATCCTGGACCGCCTCACCGCCACCATCGGTGCCGGCGTCACCACGGTCCGCGACCTGATGGGTGTCGACGTCGGGGTCCGCGACGCGGTCGCCCACGGGATCATCGAAGGACCGCGGCTGCTGGTCGCGGACAAAATGTTCAGTCAGACCGGCGGCCACGCCGACTTCCACATCCCGTCCGGACTCGATGGCACCGGGCTGATCGGCGGACTCATCGTCGACTCGGTCGACGAGGCACGCCGTCACGCCCGCGCACTCCTGCGCGACGGCGTCGACCTGCTGAAGGTCGCCTCCAGTGGCGGCGTCACCTCCCCCAGTGATGACCCGGACTGGCTTGGTGCCCGCACCGAGATCGTCGCGGCGCTCGTCGAGGAGGCCGCCAACTACGGAGGCCGTAAGGTGGCCGCCCACGCCATCGGCCTCGCCGGCATCCAAGCCGCTGTGCAGGGCGGCGCACACAGCATCGAGCACGGTTACGCATTGACCGACGAATTGCGCACCGAGATGGTCCAGCGCGGACAGTTCCTGGTTCCGACGCTGATCGAGACGCTCAAGCCCGACACTGCGACCCCGCAGGCCGTCGCCAAAAGCACCAAGTGGCACGCGCTCGCCCACGAGTCGATCCAGGCGTCGGTGGAAGCCGGGATCAAGGTCGCCGTCGGCACCGACGCCGGGCTGGCCCCCGATCATGGCGACAACCTCGGCGAACTCGGTTGCCTGGTGAAATTCGGCGGCATGAGCCCGATGCAGGCGCTCGTCGCGGCCACCAAGACCTCCGCCGAGCTGTGCGGCGTCGACGACACGTTGGGCACCCTGGAAGCGGGCAAACTCGCCGACATCGTCGTCGTGAAGGGTGACCCGCTCGCCGACATCGATTCCCTCACCGACCACGCCAACATCCTGCTGGTCCTCAAGGAGGGCAAGTCGGCGATCAACCGCGGCGGTTTCTCGATCTGACCCGATGACGTCAGACCACACTGCCGAGCACGGAGACAGCCCAGACACCGCGGAGATGCTGACCCTCATCGTCGAGGTCGGCAACGCTCTCAACAGATCGTCGTATCCGGTCCCGCGGATCACCCAGGTGATTCACGACATCTGTACGGCCTACGGTCACGACATCGCGACCCAGGTGTTCGCCAACTACATCATCGCGCTCGACGAGTCGGCCGGCCGGGTGCGGATGGCCAACACGGGTTCGATGTACCGCTTCGACCAGATCGCCGAAGCCGAGGCACTGGTGCACCGCCTGCGGGAGGCCGGTGTGCCGATCAGCCAGGCCATCGATGAGTTCGGTGCGATCGCCGATTCGCGGCCGCCGGTGAATCCGCTCGTCCGCGGCGTCGGGTACGCGCTGATGGCGCTGGGCTTCGCCTTCTGCTTCCGGATGAGTGCCGCGGCTACCGTTGCCGCGGTACTGGTGTCGATACCGGCGGCGACGATCCTGCTGTGGTCCAACGTCAAAGGCGCGCTGGCGGCATTGATGCCGGTGCTGTTGACCTTTCTGTCTGCGCTTGTGATCACGTTGTGGGCGGTCCATGGTGGATTGCCGGATCCGGTTCGACTGGCGGTGATACCGGTCGTGACATTGATCCCCGGGGCAGCACTGGCAACCGCTCTGATCGAGATCACCGCGGGTGACATGATCGCGGGCACAACACGTCTGGCCTATTCGCTCGTCGTTCTGCTGTCCATGGCGTTCGGATTGGCGTTGGCGATCGACATCGTCGGACTCACGTCAGCAGACCTACAGGACCTGACGAGTTCGCAGGCACCATCGTGGGTGCTATGGCCGGCAGCACCGATCTTCGGTCTCGGCACGATGCTGTACTTCTGCACGCCACGGCGGTTGTGGCTGTGGGTGCTCGCTCTGACTGTCGGCACCTTCTGGCTCAATCACTTTCTGGTGAATGCGATCTCGTCGGCGTTCGCCGGTGGCGTGGCCATCGGGACCGCGCTGCTCGTGGCGTGGACGATCAACGCGTATGCGAAGGGCCGACCGAGCGTGCTTGCGGTGTTCTTGCCTTCCTTCTGGCTCATCGTTCCCGGATCGATGGGATTCGTGGCGGTCAGCGGCGCCATCACCGCCGATCACCAACTCGACAGTCTGGGCACAAACGCCGCGCTCTCCGTGCTGAGCATCGCGATCTCCATGATGATCGCCAGCGTGATCGCCCCTTTCATCACCCGCCAACACTGGCCGACGACATGGAAGCTGCTGCTGAACACCCGATAAACACCTGGTATCGCCGAGCACACCGCTGATCGAACTCGCCGACCCCACCGGCGGCCGACAATTCCCTGCCCATTCCTGCCGCAGCCGGCTGCCCCGCACAGCGACTCTTACCCCACTTCCTCGCTCGCGCCCTACCGCTGCGCCAACAAAGTGCAGAAAAGTGCCATCCATATGAAAATTCTGTGCCCACAATCAGGGACGGCCAGGGCCTTTCGCGCCACCCGAAAGTGCGGAAAGGCACGCACTTTTCCACATATACGCAACGACCGACCGAAAACCTGGACACAAACAACGCCGCTGCGGTATTCTACTGCGCCGACCGTCCCCGCAGCGAGCTTTCCGGCAGCTATATCGCGTTCTCCTGCAGTCACTTCGACCGGCCGGCCGCAGTGTCACCACGGTTCAGCCGCGGTCGACAACTTTCGTTTGCTCGCGCTAGATTCTCCACCATGAGTTTCACGCCTGATCCCCGCAGGACCGCATTCCGCAAGGCCGCATGCCTTGATGGCATGTTCGACAGGTCATCCACTGCGACATCTGACGCGTTCGTCGCCTGTCCGTCTGCACGGTGCACCTGAACATCGGCACCGACAATGCGCTGAAGTGGGAGCGGCCCAGTCTCGGCGTCGCATAGTTTCTTTTGTTCGCCGATACCAACCTGACGCAGGTCCGAGTAAGACGAGATCCTTCCCTGCACCCGTAACCAATCATCACAGAGTCGCAGTCGGTAGGTTCAGCCCACTGAACCCGCCGAGTCGATAACGCCATTCATTCGATTTGCCGTGCGGCGCGGACCGCCAGGCACCGACGACGGGAACAGACGATGCCCGACGACAATTCGTTCAGCAATGAGATCACCACGGAGATCGCACCGATCGCCGACGAAGGTGATGTGCTGCTGCACGCCGAAGAGATCGGGGTGCGGGCGTCATGGGGTCGCATATTCGGCCCCACGAGTCTTTCTGTCCGCGCCGGCGGAGTCACAGTGCTTGCGGGGTCGGGTGGGCGAGGTCGTACCGCGCTGCTCCTCACGTTGGCCGGACGCATGCGGCCGTCCACCGGCACCCTGACGGCGTTTGGCCGCGCCAACGATGCCCACCATCTGTTCTCGCAGGCCGCGATCGCCGACATCGACGAGGTCGATGGTATCGATCAGACGATTCGAGTCAGTGATGTTGTGACCGAACAGATCCGGTGGGCCGCGCCCTGGTACCGGTGGGTTCGTCCGTCACGGCAGGAGGACCTCGAGCGACTGTGTGGGCCGGTCTTCGGCAACTTCGCGTTGCCCGCGATGAAGGACTACGTCGAAGAACTCCCCGAGCTCACCGCAGCGCTGTTTCGAATCGCGATGGCGAACATTCGTCGGCCGCCGCTGTTGGTGGTCGGTGGTGTCGATCGGCTGACTCGCATCGAGAGCGCCGACAAACTTCTCTCCCGCCTGGTCGACCTGGGACGTGACCAGACGGTGATCACCGCAGATGTCAACGGGGCCCGGCTCAACGGTGTCCGGGACGTTGTCGACGTTCACAACCTGACAGACGACGAGTTCGTCCAGCTCGAACAACACGATCGGATCTGACATGCTTGCCGCATTCTCGCCGGGCAGCGATTTCAAACGCTACTACCGGGGCCGCATGCCCCGACTCGCTTTGGCCGTCATCATCCTCATGCCGCTGCTCTACGGTGCTCTCTATCTGTGGGCATTCTGGAATCCCTTCGACGCGGTGAACAAGATCCCGGTGGCCCTGGTCAACTCTGATCGCGGCACCACAGTTGAGGGCGAACCGCTCAAGGCAGGCGATCAGGTTGCGCAGGGCCTGATCGATTCGAAGCAACTGGACCTGCATCCCGTCTCGGCCGATGACGCCAGAGATGGTGTGGAGCATGGGAAGTACTACTTCTCCATCACTCTTCCCGAAGACTTCAGCGAGGCCGTCGCGTCACCCACCGGGTCCGATCCCCGTTCGGCTGAACTGATCTTCACCTACAACGACGCCAACAACTATCTCTCGACCGTCATGGGGCAGGATGCGGCCGAGCAGGTGGTCAACCAGGTCGGCGCTCAGGTCGGCGCGCAAACGTTTGACATCGTGCTCAACGATGTGAGCGGCCTCATGCCGAAACTGAAGCAGGCGCAGGACGGCGTGAATGAACTCAATGCCGGAATGGAGACAGCCAACAACGGTGCCCAGGAGCTGGCAACCAATCTGGTGACGGCCCGCAACGGGGCCGGTGAACTGGCGGGTGGACTCACCCAACTCGACAACGCGGTCACCTCGGCGACCGACCCCATTCTCAACATCCTCGATCGATCCGGCGGCGCCGGCCTCGACGCCAACCAGCTCAACAGCGTGGTTCAGCGCCTAGGTTCCGACGCCTCCACACTCGACGCCCAGCTCTCGGCCGCCGCGTCTACTCAGTCACAGGCCAGCCGTTTGGTCTCCGGAGTGGTCGAACAACTACGGGCGAACTCTGATCCCAACGTCCGCCGGCTGGCCGACACCTTGACACCTGCGGTGCAGTTCCTGGCCACCGAGGGCTTGGGACCGAACGCGGACAATACGATCAGCCGGGTACGCGAGGACTCGAAGACGCTGTCACAACAACTCGGCAACCCGCAGAGTCCTGCCCGTACGGCCATGGCCTTGCTGGAGAACGGTGGACTGCGCTCGGACATCCTCGCCGCGCGCGGCGCCGCCGACGAACTGAGCTCGGGTGCAGATCAACTCAGCTCAGGACTCGTCGAGCTCAGTGATGGCGCCGATCAGTTGGCGGCGGGCACCACACAGCTGGCTTCGGGTACCGAGGAACTCGCAACTCAGGTCGACGAGGGAGTCAAGGCGGTCCCGCAATGGTCAGGTGAGCAACGCAACGCTCTGGCCGACGCCCTCTCCAAACCTGTGGCGCTGACGGAGAACACTCTCAACGAGGCGAAGACCTTCGGCACCGGGTTCACACCGTTCTTCTTCGGATTGGCGTTGTTCGTCGGAAGCATCATCGCCTGGATGCTGTTCACTCCGCTCCAGTCGAGGCCGATTGCGCAGGGGCTCAGCTCACTACGCGTGGTCCTGGCCTCCTATGCGCCAACGTTCTTCGTCGGCGTACTCCAAGCCGCGATACTTTACCTGGTCGTTGTCTTCGCAGTAGGACTGCGCCCGATGTACCCCGTGGCCACCTTCGGCTTCATGTTGTTGATGGTCGCAGTGTTCCTGGCCATGATCCAGATGTTCAATGCCCTTTTCGGGCCGGCAGTGGGTAGGGTCGTCACGTTGGCATTCCTGATGATCATGCTGACGTCTGCGGGAGGGATATATCCGGTCCCGACGACGACAAAACCGTTCCAGTACATCCACTGGGTCGATCCGATGACATACACGGTCACCGGACTCAGACAGCTCACGCTCGGCGGGATCGACCATCGCTTCTGGATCGCGCTCACCGTCCTGGTACTCCTGACCGCCGCCTGTCTCGCAGTCTCGACCTGGGCGGCCCGCCGCAACCGGCAATACAACATGGATCGGCTGTATCCGCCGGTCGAGGTGTAGGAGGCCGCGCGACAGCCATATCCGACACGACGAGTAACGCATACCCGCTGAAGTGACCCCTGATCTTTGACGAGGAGAGTTTCCATGTCCGAGCGCAAGCACACCAATGCACGTCACACGACGAATATCGGCGACAGTCTCACTCTGAACCCGGTTTTCGTCCGTCCAGGTGAAGCCACCGAGCTTCCGAAGTTCACCATCCCGGAGGACATGAGTCTGCCGGAGACCGCCTACCAGATCGTGCACGACGAGGCGATGCTCGACGGAAATGCACGGCTGAACCTCGCGACCTTCGTCTCGACCTGGATGGACGACGAAGCCAGGCAGCTGTACGCAGAGACCTACGACAAGAACATGATCGACAAGGACGAGTACCCGCAGACCGCGGCGATCGAGGATCGGTGCTGGAAGATCCTCGCCGATCTGTGGCATGTTCCGGACGTCGAGAACTCGATCGGGACATCGACCATCGGTTCCTCGGAAGCCGCGATGCTCGGCGGCCTCGCTCTCAAACGCCACTGGCAGGCCCGGCGGAAGGCCGAGGGCAAGCCGATCGACAAGCCGAACCTCGTGCTGTCCACGGCCGTTCAGGTGTGTTGGGAGAAGTTCCTGAACTACTTCGAGGTCGAGCCGCGATGGGTACCGGTCAGCGACGAACACATCGTCCTCGACGGACACGACCTGGACAAGTACGTCGACGAGAACACCATCGGCGTCGTTGCGATCATGGGTGTCACCTACAACGGTCTCTACGAGCCGGTCAAGGAGATCTCCGCGAAGCTCGACGAGATCCAGGACAAGACCGGCCTGGACATCAAGATCCACGTCGACGGCGCATCCGGCGCGATGATCGCCCCGTTCTGCCAGCCGGATCTCGAGTGGGACTTCCGTGTTCCTCGAGTGGTCTCCATCAACACCTCCGGCCACAAGTACGGCCTTGTCTATCCCGGTCTGGGGTGGATCATCTGGCGCGACGTCGAGGCACTGCCCGAGAGCATGGTGTTCCACTGCAGCTATCTCGGTGGCGACATGCCGACCCTCGCGCTCAACTTCTCTCGCCCCGGTGCACAGGTCCTGTTGCAGTACTACAACTTCCTTCGCCTCGGCCGCGAGGGCTACCGGCAGGTGCAGCAGGGCTCTTTGGATGTCGCGCAGCATCTCTCGAGCGCGATCGGAGCAATGGGCCCGTTCGATCTCGTGAGCAAGGGGGACACGATCCCCGTCTTCGCCTGGCAACTCAAGTCCGGCTACACCGACAAGTGGACGCTCTACGATCTGTCAGATCGGCTGCGGATGAAGGGGTGGTTGGTTCCGGCGTATCCGATGGCCGACGACCTCGCGGACATGACGCTGCAGCGGATCGTCGTTCGAGCAGGTCTCAGTCATGACCTCGCGAACGCGCTGTTGCGCGACATGGAGAGCGAGATCGCGTTCCTCGACAACCTCTCCGCCCCGATGCCGCGGGAAGGAACCGGCTCGCATTTCCACCACTGAGGTCGCCGCCGGGGCGACGTGTCCGTCGCCCCGGTCAGACAGTTCGAAACGGGAGTTGGGATGAGTATTGCGGATTCCGGCGCCGACCGGATCGGTGCGGCGCTAGCCCCGACCTTGCGGAAGCAGTGCTGGGGCTTCATGATCGGCTCGGCATTGTTCGCACTGGGGTCGGCTCCGGGCTTCGGACAGTGGGCCGGTGCCGCGGCGTCGAACATCTGCTACTTCATCGGCGCATGGTTCTTCACCACCGCCGGCTTGATCCAGTTGTTGCGCAGCGGCGACCGCACCGCGCCGGTGACGTACGGGACGGGCCGGATGGTGCGAGCCGAGTGGTTGACCGCTGCATCCCAATCGCTCGGCACAGTGCTCTTCAATGTGAGCACAACAGCCGCCATAGCCGCCCACTCGATCCCGTCTCAGCGCCATCTCGTATGGAGCCCCGACGCCGGCGGGTCATTGGCCTTCTTGGTCAGCGGCGCAGTCGCGTACATCGCCTACTATCGTGCGACAGGGACGAACTGGGCACCCCGGCGCGCCGACTGGTGGTCGGTGCAGATCAACTGGATCGGGTGCGTAGCATTCGGCGTGTCGGCCGTGGGCGCCTACATCACCCCCGACGGGGTGACGGTCGACGCCACAGTGGCGACGGTGGGGACGTTCATCGGCGCGCTCTGCTTCTTCTTCGCTTCGCTCGTCGTGCTGCCCAGGCGGCGGACGCCCAGTGCGTAGGACGGGCATCATGACGGACAGGCCATCGACGCGACTGACCTGTGACCTGGTTTCGGAGTGGACGACCCGGCTGGAGGCTTACGCCGGAACCAGTCCCCCGACACCACCGATCGGGCGCTTCGGGGCCGACGGCATGACCCAGTACAACGCACTGGTCGACGTGAGCACACCAGACCCCGACAACTTCGGGGCGATGTTGTACCGGCGCACCCTGTCGAAGCTGACCACATACTGTGCACTCCACACGCCGATGCTGTTGGAAAGAACGCCGCAGTTGGTGCGTGCCAGGCCATATGAGAGTGTCGTCGTCCATGTCAGCTCCATGCCCGGCCACATAACGGTCCGACAAGGAACCCGTGATGTCGCCTATCGGCCAGGCCAACTGGTATTCGTGAACTTGGCCGTCCCGTACAGCCAGTACTGCGAATCCGTCACCGACCCCACCGGCATCATCATCCCGACCGAGATGCTGGGACGTCTGCGGAGGACCGCAGAACTGACCGAACGCAGCGGGGCGTCATCAACTCTCCTGGCGCGCGCAGCGGCGGGATTCGTCACACGGTTTGCTGCCGACACCGCGCTCTCGTCCGGGCCTGTCCCACCTGTCGACACCGAGCTGGCCGCCGTGGACTTGATCGCCGCGGCGCTGGCCGAACTCAATGTCGAGAGATACCGCCTCGAGGACAACACCCTGTTCGTTCACGAGGCCGCGCTCGACCTGATCGAACGTCACCATCGCGACCCCGATTTCTCCCCCGACGTGATCGCAGAAGAACTCCATGTGAGTCGGCGCCAGATCTACCGCCATTTCGAGAACGCAGGGCAATCCGTGGCGGGTCTCATCGCGGCACGACGAGCCCGCAGCGCGCGCGAACTCCTGGAAGCCAACCCTGCACTATCCATCTCGGAAGTCGCGGCTGCATGCGGATTCCCCAGCGTCGCCACGTTCAGAAACCGATTCCGACAGCACTACGGAATCGGACCGCGAGATTACCGAAAGTCTGTCCTGCAACCGCAACGATGACTGTCACGCCGGCGGTCCGCTACACCGACAGCAGCAACCCCGCCCCCACCACAAACATCACCACGGCGACGGTGGCATCGAGGATGCGCCACGACCGGGGCGAGCCGAAGAACCGCGACAGCCTGGTGGCGCCACCGCCCAACGTCGCGAACCAGAGCAGGCTGGCCAGGCACGCACCCACCGCGAACGCCCACTTCGCGTGTCCGTGACTGTTCGCGATCGCACCCATGGTGAGCACGGTGTCGAGGTAGACGTGCGGGTTGAGCCAGGTCAGGGCGAGGGTCATGCCCACGGCCGCCCAGCGACTCACCGTCGCGGCCTCACCGGCATTGGCGACGATCGCCTCGGAACTGCGTAGGCAACGCCGCGCCGCCATCAGCCCGAGCACGATCACGTAGCCGCCGCCGAAGATCTTGGCGACTTTGACCACCGACGGATGAGCGGCCACCAACGCACCGAGACCGGCCACCCCAGCCACGATCAGCACCACGTCTGAGATGGCACACACCACCACCACGGGCACCACATGCGCTCGCGCAACCCCTTGGCGAAGGATGAACACGTTCTGCGGACCGATCGCGATGATCAGCCCGGCGCCGGTCAACAGGCCGGCTACGGCGGCAAGAACGTAGGTCGTCACGACTACGAAGTTAGGAGGCACCGCATCAACAGTCCAACGAATGTTTTTCACGAATCATGAATCAGACTTATGATTCCGAAATGGAGATCAGCCAAGAGGGTGTGCAGACGCTGGCCGCAGTCTTGCTGGAGGGCACCTTCGACGGTGCGGCCGGCGCGCTGCACATCACCCCGTCCGCGGTCAGTCAGCGGATCAAGGCACTCGAGGCGTCGGTGGGCCGGGTGGTGGTGCGCCGGACGAAACCCGCCACCGCGACACCCGACGGTGAGGTCCTGGTGCGACTGGCCAAACAGTGGGATCTGCTGACGGCCGAGGCGCGCGCGGAGCTGCTCGGTGGCGATCCCGCCGACCCGCGGGGTCCACGCATACATCTTCCGATCGCGGCCAACGCCGACTCGCTGGCGACCTGGTTTCTGCCCGTGATCGCCCGGATGCACGCCCGGCACCCGGTCGCCATCGAGGTGCTCCGCGACGACGAAAGCCAGAACAGCCGGTTCCTGCGGTCGGGAGAAGTATTGGGCGCCATCACCTCCGACCCGCTCGGCATCCGGGGCTGCACCATCCGCCCCCTCGGAGCAATGCGATACCTGCCGGTCGCGACGCCGGACTTCGTCACCCGATGGATGCCTGACGGGCCGACGACGGATGCGCTGGCACAGGCGCCGATGGTGTTGTTCGATCGCAACGACTACATCCAGCGCGACGTCCTGACCCGACTGGCCGACGGGCCTGTCTCGCCACCGATCAATTACGTACCGGCGTCCACCGAGTTCCATCGCGCCGTCGAACTCGGCATGGGGTGGGGCGCGGTCCCCGAGGTGCAGATCGCCGACGCCCTGCGGTCGGGCCGGGTAGTCCGGATCGTCGACGACCACGCGGACGTCCCATTGTTCTGGCAGTACTGGAAGCTGAGCTCCCCGGTGCTGGATTCGTTGACGGCGCTGACGGTGGCGGCGGCAGCCGAGCATCTCGTGCCCACGAGACAACCAAACCACTGAACGCGATCGACTAACTCGCACGACAGGTTAGACAGCGGTTGATGACTCGTTGGTTGACTCGACGCACCACCACCGATCTAATGACCCCTGACCCAGGAGCCGCGAGATCCGATCGAATCCATTGTGTCGCAGCACCGCGAGGTTTTGAAGCGATTGCCATTCGGCGACACAACAGATTTCGAGGATGCGCAGCACGGATTCATCGCGTCGGCAGAGTCATGTGTCATCCGCAACGACGACGGCCGCGTGGTGTGGGACAACGACTCGTATGCCTTCGTGACCGGTGAGGCGCCGGATTCTGTCAATCCAAGCCTCTGGCGCCAATCGACGCTGACCTCGATGCAAGGCCTCTATGAGGTCATCCCGGATCTGGTATATCAGGTGCGCGGATTCGACGCCTCCAACCTCACGTTGATCGAGGGCGACGAAGGCGTGATCGCTGTCGACCCGCTGGTCTCCGCCGAGACCGCAGCGGCCGCCCTGGCCCCCTACCGCGAACACCGCGGACAACGTCCCGTCACCGCCGTCATCTACACCCATTGCCACGCCGACCATTACGGCGGCGTCAGAGGCGTCACCACCCAAGAGGACGTCGACGCCGGCCGGTGCGCGGTGATCGCACCCGAGAAATTCGTCGAACACCTCGTTACCGAGTGGGTCTACGCCGGTGGGGCGATGGCACGACGCATCAGCTACATGTACGGCACCGTGGTCGACCGTGACCCTCGAGGACAGGTGGGTGTCGTTCTCGGACAGACGAATTCGACCGGATCGATCACCCTGATCAACCCGACGATCGAGATCACCGACACCGGGCAGGAACACACTGTCGACGGGCTTCGGCTCGTGTTCCAGCTTGCGCCGGGCACCGAGGCCCCGGCGGAGATGCACTTCTATCTGCCCGACCACCAAGCGCTATGCGTCGCAGAGAATGCCACGCACACCCAGCACAACCTACTCACCCTCCGCGGCGCCGAGGTGCGTGACGCGCACGCGTGGGCGCACTACGTCCAAGAGATAATCGACATGTTCGGCCACACCGCCGAAACAATCTTCTCGCCGCACCACTGGCCGATGTGGGGTAATGAGCGGATCGTCGAGTTCCTGTCGCTGCAGCGAGATCTGTACGCCTACATGCATGATCAGACTCTTCGGCTGCTGAACAAGGGCTACACAGGCATCGAAATCGCCGAAATGATGACACTCCCGCCCGCCCTGGAGAAAGGCCTGGCACGCACGCGGCTACTACGGCTCGGTGAGCCACAACGTCAAGGCCATCTACCAGCGCTACATGGGGTGGTTCGACGGGAATCCGGCACACCTGTGGCAGCATCCCCCCCCCCCCCCCGGAGGAGCAGGGCAGACGGTACGTGGAATACATGGGAGGCGCTGCCGCGGTCCTCGAGCGCGCCCGGAAGTCCTTCGACGACGGCGATCTGCGCTGGGTGGCCGAGGTGGTCAGTCATGTGGTGTTCGCCGAGCCGGACAACACCGAGGCCAAGGAACTACTCGCCGACGCGCTGGAACAACTCGGGTACTGCGCAGAGAACGGGACCTGGCGCAACATCTACCTCGCCGGCGCCTACGAACTGCGCCGCGGCAACTTCGGCACCCCGGTCTCCAGTCGGTCGGCCGACACCCTCGCCCAGCTCACACCATCGCAGATCTTCGACGCATTGGCGGTCCAGATCGACGGACCCCGCTCGTGGGATGACACCATCAATCTCGACGTCGTGCTGCCCGACACCAACACGACCTATCGGGTGCTGCTGCGAAACGGCGTGCTCACCCACACCGCGGCACCGGCCGCGAACCCCGCCGATGTAACCATCACTGTGCCGGCCAACCGCCTGTTCACGGCGCTCACCGCCGCCGATCCCACCGACGCGGGTGCGCAGGTCAGCGGTGACCCCGCAGCCCTCGGTCGGCTGGCCGGCTACATCGATGCGCCCGACCCGGACTTCGACATCGTCATGCCGTGAGGGGCGGTGGGTCCGCCATACCGTCGGACCCACCGCATTCAGTTGATTGCCGTCACGTCCGTCAGCACCACCCGCAACGGATGCTCGATCTCGTCGCGCCACAGTCGGGCGGCGAGGTAGAAGGCGCCGGCCACCGGCACCGGCAACAGTCCGGCCAGCACGAAGGTGGCGGTGAGCCCGATGGCATGGCTGATCGGCGCGGCCACCGCCATCGACACGGGCATCAACGCAACAGACACGAAGAAGTCGAGACTGGCCACCCGACCCAGTAGTTCGGGCGGCACCCGCCGCTGCAACAGCGTGCCCCACAACACCATCGGGCCGTCGAACATCACGCCCATCAGAAGGCCGGCGGCGACGAACATCCACGTGGCGTCGGCGACACCCATGATCACCAGGGGCACACTGGAGAAGCTCCAGATGCCGAACATGACCGACAGGTACCGTCGCGGCATCGGGATCGACGCGAACACCAGCGAGGCAGACGCCGCTCCGATCCCGAACCCAGTCAACACCAGCGCGTGATCGGATGCGCCGGCGCCGAGTTCACGCAACGCGAACGGCACCAACACCTCGATCGGCCCCATCACCGCGAGAACGAGAATGCACGCGAAGAACAGCGTCGCCCACAACCACGGGGTACGCCACATGTACGCGAACCCCTCGAGCAGATCGGTGACAACCGACCGCACCGGATGCGCCGTGGTCGCGGTCAGATCCCGTCGCACCGTCACCGGCGTCATCGCCACATACGCCAACGCCGACGACGCGCTGGCAACGCCGGCGAGTACGATGGCCGCCGCCGGTGAGGCCATCGAGATGGCGCCGCCGACCACGATGGGCCCGATGGCCTGAAAGATCACCGGCCGCAGAAACCCCTCGATCCCGTTGGCCGCCTGCAACTGTGCGGCTTCCACCACGCTGGGCAGCAGCGCCGAGTAGGCCGGGTAGTACATGCCCATCGTGATGCCGCCGAGCAGCGATGCGCCGATCAACACCGGCAGGGACAACACGCCGAGCAAGCCAGCGACACCGACGATGCCGAAGGCTGCGAGCTTGACCAGTTCCAGCCCGATCATGATGCGCCGCTGCGACACCCGATCGGCGAGGATGCCACCCGCCAGGGTGGACACCACCATCCCCACCGCGGCGACGCCGGTCACCACGGCGAGCTGCCCGGGGCCACCGCCGAGTTCGATGACCTGCCATACCACCCCGACCGTCCACACGCCGTCGGCGAACATCGCCAACATCAACCCGAGAACGAGCAGCCGGTACTGCCGCAGCGCGAAGGGTTTCAACGCCGCGGGCAGTTGGTTTCCGGCCGACACGCTCACCTACCCAGCTTGCCGGATATGCAGGTCAGCAAGCCAACGATTTTCTTTCACCCGCATTTCAGCGCTTCTTCAACCGAAGCTCGCTACTTTCGCTGTGTGGATACTCTCAACGGATTGCCTGCGCACCCGCTCCTCGTGCACATCCCGGTGGTCTTCGTGCCCTTGACGGCTCTCATGGCCATCGTTGTCGTGTTGTGGCCGGCGGCACAGCGCCGGCTGGGAATCTTGGTGCCGCTGTTCGCCCTCGCCACCCTGATCGCGATACCGATCACCACCAGCGCCGGCGAAGCACTCCAGCAGCAGCTGGGCAACCCGCCGTTCATCGAGCACCACGCCGAACTCGGCGAGCAGATGATCTACTGGTCCGGGCCACTGTTCGGCCTCACCGTGCTGTGGTGGGCGTTGCACAACGAGCGGATCGTCGCTGCGGTACAGACCCGAGTGCCGTCGATGACCGGCCTGACCCGGCGTGTGGTGGACATCGTGCTGGCCGTGGCGATTCTCGCCGTCGCCATCGCATCGATCGTGATGGTGTACCGCATCGGTGACAGTGGCGCCCAGGCGGTATGGGGGTAGCCTATGAACCGAACAGCGCCCGAGCCGCACGGACATTGATCTCATGCGCGTGTTGGTGATCGAAGACGACCCGCGAGCGGCCGAGACGTTACGGCGAACGCTCACGGCAGATGGCTGGGCGGTGGATGTCGCCGAGGACGGCGCCGAGGGTGTCGAGACCGCATGTGTGCGTACCTACGACGTCATCGTCTGCGACATCATGATGCCGGTGCTCAACGGCTACGAAGCGGTCCGCGAGCTCCGCCGGCGCGACGTGTGGACTCCGGTCATGATGCTCACCGCCAAGGACGGAGATTACGACCAGGCCGATGCGTTCGACCTGGGCGCCGACGACTACCTCGTCAAACCCTTCTCCTTCGTGGTCCTGTCCGCCCGGCTCCGAGCTCTCGTGCGCCGCGGCGCACCGGAGCGGCCCGCGATCCTCCGCGCCGGTTCGCTCAGTCTCGACCCCGCCCGGCGTGAGGTTCGGCGCGACGACGAGCTCATCGAGTTGACCGCTCGAGAGTTCGCCGTCCTCGAATACTTCATGCGTCACAAGGGATCGGTGGTCTCCAAGGCCGAGATCATCGCGTCGGTATGGGACGCCCACTACCGCGGCGACGACAATATCGTCGAGGTCTACGTCGGTTACCTTCGTCGGCGCATCGACACGCCTTACGGTCGCCGGTCGATCCTCACTGTCCGCGGCGCCGGCTACCGACTTGCCGAGGACGGCGGCGACTCGACTGGCTGATCCGTTTCCGGTAGTGGCAGTGACACAGTGATGGTCGCACCGCCGCCGGGGGTCTCGGTGACTCCGACGGTTCCGTGATGGGCCCGGACGATCTCACCGACGATCGACAGACCCAGTCCCACCCCGCCGACGCTACGCGTGCGGGTCGGGTCGAGCCGCACGAATCGCTCGAAGATGCGTGCGCGATCCGGCTCCGGAATTCCTGGACCGTCATCGGCCACCGACACTTCGGCCGTGGCACCGCAGATCGCCATCGAGACATCGACGGACGTTCGGGCGTGACGGGCAGCGTTGTCGCTCAGATTGCGCAGAACCCGAGAGATCTGGCCCCGATCCCCGCGCAGACGTACCGGGAGGACGGTGGCGGTGACCGTCAGGTCGGTGGTGAGGTCAAGCCGGGTGATCTCGTCGTTGACGAGGTCGTCGAGGTCGATATCGGCCAACTCGGGAGTCATCCCGAACTCATCGGCACGGGCGAGCAGCAGCATGTCGTCGATCAGATCACGCAATCGATGTGCCTCCGGCAGAAGCAGAGTCGACACCGTCGCGTAGTCGATCGGCTCGCCGGTTCGGCGTGCGA
This sequence comes from Gordonia sp. Z-3, assembly GCF_036233855.1. Taxonomy (NCBI): domain Bacteria; kingdom Bacillati; phylum Actinomycetota; class Actinomycetes; order Mycobacteriales; family Gordoniaceae; genus Gordonia; species Gordonia sp. Z-3. The sequence continues at coordinate 14,140 of NZ_JAZARS010000011.1, read as the reverse complement.
GTTCGAGCAGTCCCAGAATCGTAACCAGGGGGCTGCGCAACTCGTGTGACGAGTCGCCCACGAAGCGCACCTGTTGTTCCCGGGCGAAGGCCAGCCGGTCCAACATCTCGTTCATGGTGGTGGCCAGGGTTGCGATCTCGTCCTCGGTGGCCGGCACGGGAATGTGCTGCGCGCGGCCCGAGCGCGAGATCGCCGCCACCTCTGCGCGGATGGACTCCACGGGCCGCAAAGCCCTGCCCACCAGATAATGGGTGGCGACGACGGATGCGGCGACGATGATCGGGAAAACCACGCACAGCACCGCGAACACCGTCCATACCGTGGCATGGATCGGACCTTCCGCGGCGCCGACCACAACGGTCACCGTTTCGTCGTCCGGGGTCGCGACGCCCTGCACCGTCACGCGATATTCGGGCTCATCATCGCCGTACGCGGCGTCGACGACGGTCTGACGCTGATCGGCCGCCACCGGCCCCACGATGCCGCGGCTTTGCTGGTCACCCGAACTGGCGGCAACGACCCTGCCAGCCGGATCCAGAATCTGGACCAGGTCGATCGTGTCGGTGTGGACGAGCAGCGCCGGATCGATCCCACCCACACCGTCCGTGGCGGCCGAGTCGGCGATCTCGGTGGCACGCGAGGACGTCGCCGCATCCGCGGAGGAGGTGAGCGAGTGATACAGCACGAACAGCACCACACCGCCGGCGATGGCCAGAGCCAACGTCAGCATGCCTGCGCCGAACACGGTCAGCCGCGTGCGCACACTGGTGCGCCGCTGCCGCACACCACGACCCGACGGGTGACGTCGGCGCGACCGCTTGGGCATCCCCCGAATGTACGTCGTCGCGACGCCTTCCCGAACGGCCCGCAGAGACCGGCAACGTCCGCGCCGGTGCGCACCCGCGCGGGCACCTGTCAATTTCAGCCGGCATTCAGCGGCGTACAGCAGTCCCACAGGTGCCTAGCCACATGCTGGCCTCATGAAGCGGTTCTCGGCCCTCATGATCGCGACCGTCCTACTGTTGCTCGTGTTGGCGTACGGAGTGGGCGTGATGACCCGACACCAGCCGTTGGAAGCGCTCGACGAGTCCACTCTCCAATTCGTGCTCGATCACCGGGACCCCACGCGCAGCGGCATCGTTGTCCTGGTCACCGCCCTGTTCGGACCCCTGTGGGTCGCGGTGATGACGATGACAGCAGCGGGAGTCGCATTCGTCGCCGACCGCACCGTGGTTCGTGCGCTGACCATCGTCGCCACCGTCAGCGCAGCAGGCGGGATCTGCGAGATCCTCAAAGTTGTCGTACACCGAGCGCGGCCACCGGCAATCGATCAGATCACCACGGTAGAGACCGTCAATTCCTACCCCTCGGGACATGTGACGGGCATAGCCGCCCTGCTCCTGGTGTTGGCCGTGATCATCACCCATACCACGCTCACGCGATCGATCGCGATCATCTCGGCCCTCGCGCTCACCGCGGTGGTTGCGGCGACTCGGCTGTACATGGCAGCGCACTGGCTCACCGACGTCTCCGCGGCGGTGGCGCTCGCCGGCGCAGCAGCGCTCACCGTACCGGTTGCGGTTCGCGGCGTCGTTCTCAGATTCCCCATTGCCGCAACAGGTACTGCGCGACATCGGCATCCAGCGCAAGGGCGGCACGAAAGCCGGTGAGCAGATCCATCGACAGCGTCGGCTCGGCTTCCAGCAGCGGAACGGCCATGTCGTACAACGCGATCTGCTCGTGCACGGCATCGGCCTCGACGTGTTCGTCGAAGAATGCAGTCGCGGCATCGCCGTAACCCAGTCGTCGAAGACCTTGTGCGTTGCGTTTGTTCGGGATCGACGAGGTGCACTCGAGTGCCAGCAGGTGGCCGACGACCGCCGCCCGCAGTTCACGCCGTGAAGCGAACAATGTCAACGCATTCGACCATGCCAGGGTGATGGCCGGCAGCCCGCTGGCGTAGAGGGCGTAGTCGGTGGTCAACCCGAGTGCCTGCATTGTCCGAGCGAACAGCGTCGAGTGCATCCACTCGTGACGTCCGCCGCCGTACTCGTCGCTTTGGATCTCCACCAGGGCGGCCTTGGCGCGGCCGGTCAACCGCGGGATGGCGGTGGTGTGCGGATCGGCTTCACGCAGGTGGTAGAGCGACCGATGCCGGAGCAGGTCCTGGTAGTGTTCGACGGTCCCGTTCGTCGCAAGGTGCACCGACAGCGGTGGTGAGTCCACGGCGGCGAGCTCGGCGCGCACTCGATCAGGCAGCTCGGCGGCGGTACACGCCACGATCGGACCTGTCCGATCCCGGATCGCGGCCTCGAGTGCACCACCCAACCGCCACCGCAGATCGGCCACCGCGGGATGTTCGTTCCAACGGTCGTCGACACCGGCCAGTCCGCGACCGTCTAGCTCGGCCAGCAAGAACCATGTGCGCTGTGCGTCGAGGTTGTCGAGAAGCGTTGCATCGTGAGGGAGCGTCAACAGCGCCTGATCGCCGACCGCCAGGCCGCGGCGTGGGTCGTGTGGGTTGCCGTCGAGCAGTTCGGCCAGGGCCCGACCGAGGTCACCGCACGGCTCGACCATCGGGCAGCGCCCGGCCCCAACGGTTTCCGTGGTCACGTCGCCATCCACCCACGTTCGGCCACCGGTCGGCGGCTGCGTTCGTCAACTCGCTCGCGTCCGGCCGCCTCGTGGCGCACCATGGTGATATGGATTCCGCTCAGTTCGAGAACCCGCGCAGTGCGCGTCGCGCCCCCGCGCGCATCACGGTCACCCCCGGTGGCCCCCTGGTGGTGCGTGGCGACGTCGAGATCGTCGACACCCTGGGCGATCCGGTGCCGCGGCGCCGCGCCACGGTGGCCCTGTGCCGGTGTGGCCGGTCGGCGATCCAGCCGTACTGCGACGGGAGTCACGCGGTTGGTCGTTCCCCCATCCGCGGCGAGTGAGTGGCGTCGAGGCTGCCGGGTCACATCGACTCCACGCGCTGCACGATGCGTGTCGACACCGCGTCGATCTCGCAGTGGCCGAATGCTTCTGCGCTGCCTGTCATCCGCACGACGAGACCGCCATCACGGGTCGGTGAGCCTTCCACCTGCAGCAGCCACCGTGTGTGCGAAGGCGGGAACACGTGGAGTCGACCGGGGTAGGCGGCAGTATCGATCGCCGGTGTCCACCCGATGAGCAGCGGCACCGCGAACAGGTGGCCGTCCACCGCCGGACGCCCGAGAGCGCACAGCACGTCCTCCATGGGCTGCGTGGTCGCGTCGATACATGCTCGGGCGACCTCGGTGGCACACCGATGATCGGCATCGGCGTCGAGCGGGATCAGCGCGCTGAGGACGAAATCGCCGACGACGTCCTCGGAGCCGGCCGGCCGTCGGGAGATCGGGGTTGCCGACATGATGTGTCGATCGCTGGTGACATCGGCCAGCGCCGCCGCGACGACGCCCCGGAACGCCTCGAACGGTGTCATGCCCCGGGCGGCGGCGTCCTCAAGAAAACGCTCGTAGAATCGCACACCGATCACGGTCCTGGCGCGAACTGCCGCGGCGATCGGCAGGTGGGCGGGCGTGATGCCGGCCAGCGTCCACGCCGCATCCGGTGCGGCAGAGACGATGTCGGCGTGGCGAGGGTCTCCACTCGACTCGGTCGGACAGTGCCACGGCCCGGTCGGCGCCGGCGGCAGGCGCCGACCCTGCATCAGCGCGGTCGCCTCAGCAGCCACGATCGCCAGCGACTGCCCGTCGACAGCGATGTGGTGCGCGACGATGACCACCGCCGTCACGGTGCCGGCGGGGCCGGTGACCATCGCGACAGCGACCGGAGGAGCGGTTCGCACGTCGAGCTTTACCGAGAGTTCCGCAGCGATCAGCTCCAGATCGGTGCGTCCGGGCGTCGCCGGCGACTCGGTCACCGACAGCACCGCGTCCACCGAGATGTGCGATTCGGTGTGCACGACCGGACCGTCGGCGGTGTCGGGAAAGCTGGAGCGCAACAACGGGTGTCGGTCCAGCAGTGTCTGCACCGCAGAACGCACGTCGGCCGGCTCGGCCGCGGCTGCAGACTCGGGTACCCACGCGATGCGGATGAGTTGCGCGGCCCGATCACCGGGTTCGCGGGACACGGTGCGCTCGGCGGCAGACAGAGAACGCTCGCACTGCCGCTCGCTCGGCGAGGGCGACGGTCGCGAGGGCTGCCGGGGTGTGTCCGACATCCGGGCGGCGACCTCGGCCAGAGCGGGTGCGGTGAGCAGGTCGTTGGCGGTGACCTCGGGATATCCGGCGGCGGCGAGTACCCGGGCGGCCCGTATCACCGCCAGCGAGTCGCCACCGTTGTCGAGGAAGCTGCGATCGAGATCGATCGACGTCACGCCGACCGCGTCAACGACGGCCTCGAGCACCAGCTCTTCTCGTACCTCCCGGGGCCGACGAAGCGCCGGCTGTTCGGGCAGGTGGTGCGCATCGAGCGCCCGCCGGTCGAGCTTGCCGTTGCCGGTTCGGGGCAGCTCGTCGAGACTGACGATCCACGACGGGATCATGTAGGTCGGCAGACTCCGCGCGAGATGGCTGCGCAGATCGCCGGCATCCGGTGACGTACCGGGTGATTCGGGTACCACGAAGGAGATCAGCGCCTTTCGGCCGGAGGGCAGTTCACGCAGGACTGTGGCGCTGTGCCGCACTGCGTCGGCCATGCTCAGCGCGGCATCGATCTCGCCGAGTTCGATGCGCAGTCCGCGCAGCTTCACCTGGTGATCTCGGCGCCCCAGGATGTGTACCTCCCCGTCGTCGGTCCACGTGGCGAGATCACCGGTTCGGTACATCACCGGGTCGTCGGCGAACGTGCACGCCTCGAAGACGGCGGCGGTCTGTTCTGGGTCGTCGAGGTACCCGTCAGCCACCTGGGGACCCGAGCAGTGCAGGGTACCGAGCGCGCCCGGTGGTTGGGGCCGTCCTCGGCGGTCGAGAATCGCTTCGGTCACCCCGACCATCGGTGGTCCGACCGTCACCGGTCGGCCCGGAACGAGCTCGCCGGAGAAGTTGATGCTGCACCGGGTTTCGGTGGGCCCGTACGCATTGCGCATCCTCACGCGGTCGCCCCAGGTTGCCACCAGCCGGGCCGGGATGGCTTCGCCACCGAGCACCACGTGCTGAAGTCGGTCGGCGACACCGACGGGCAGGGTGTCGAGTACCGACGGCGTCACGATGATGTGGGTGACGTCGCGCTCGTCGATCACAGCGGCGAGCGCGTCACCGCCGTGCGCCGTCGTCGGTGCGACGACCAGGGCAGCGCCGGTGGCCACCGAAGACAGCATCTCGACGATTCCGGTGTCGAAGGTGGGCGCGGATGCGTGCAGCATCCGGGATTCCGGTGTGAGCGCATATGACCGCCGGATCTCTGCCACCAGCGCAGGAATTCCGCGATGTGGCATGTCCACACCCTTCGGCTGACCCGTCGATCCGGAGGTGAACAGTAGGTATGCGCGGTCGTCGGCACCGCGGTCGATCCCGGGGGGTTGCCATGCGGGTTCGTCGGTGGTGTCCGATGTGGACTCGTCGATGCCGGTGATGTCGAGTTCCACCCAACGCACCGGCGGCGGACCCGGTCGGCCCGGGGCGCACAAACCCACTCGGACATTGGTGCGCGCCAGAATTTCCCGCGTCCGGCTTGCGGGCGCGAATGGATCATTGACGGGCACCCACACTGCGCCGGCCCGGACCACCGACCAGAACGCCACGACCGACGTCGCCGACCGGTCGACGCACACCGCCACCGCGTCCCCCGGTCCCACCCCCTCGCTGATGAGCGCCCGGGCACCACGATCGGCGGCGGCCACGAGGTCGCCTCGAGTGAGTACGACATCACCGTCAAGGATCGCCGGCTCCGCCGGACGGTGCGCGCGAAGGTGCTCGAGCATTCCCGCGGTCGGGACGAACGGTGGCGCCGGCGGCCCACTGCGGCAACGGAAACGGCCCCACTCGCCGGGCAGGAAGATCGACCTGTCCGACACCGGCTCGTGCCCGTCGATCTCGTCCAGCGTCGCAGCCAGGTGTCCGTCGAATCGGGCAGCCAACGTCGCCAACCCATCCGAGTCGACCCGCTCGGACGGCGCCTCCCAGGTGATCGCCCGCAGTCCGTCGTGATCGGCCGGGTGCAGGGTGACCGCCACATCGCCGACCGGTCCGGTCCGCAGCACCTCGATCTGCCAGTGCACCCCGTCCACGGTGGGCCGGCTCACCGCAGGTAGGAGGTTGACCACCGCACCGAAGTCGGTGATGTCCACGCGCGCACGCATCATCTCTTCACGCCGGAACAGCTGGTGGCGCAGGCTTCCCACCACGGTGGTGGCGACCTGCGTGACGGCACTACGCACTGGCCTATCGCCGATCCCGTTGAGGGACAGTGGAATCACGTTCGACAGGGGTGCGACAGTCCGCTTGCGCACACCTGATGTGCGGGCCGCGACCGGCAGCGACAATCCGACGTCGGGAGTGTCGAGCATCCGCGCGCAGAAGGTCGCGAAGGCGGCCACTGTCTCGGTGGATGTCGGCGACCGTTCGCCCGTCACCTGCCTCGTGACGCGGGTGATGGCGGAGGTCGGGACGGTCGGCGCGCCGGCGAGAAACGATGATTCGTGGCGGGCCAGAGTGTCTGCCCAGTACGACGCGTCGGTATCGTGCCGATCAGACTGTTGGTAGCGCGCGTCAGCGCGGTCGATGTCTGCGTCGCTCGGTACGCGTAGATCGCCGGCACACGCGGTTCCGCCGTACACATCGGCGATGTGTCCCATCACCCGCCAGGCGCCGGCACCGTCGGTCAGCACATGGTGGACGCGTACCACCCAGTGATGCAGTTGCGGGTGCATGGTGTGCAATTCGCTGCGCCACAACGGTGTGGTGAGATCGGCGCCGTCGAGCGCATCGATGAACTCGTCGGCGCGCAGAGCGCCGGCGGTCACCGGGTCGGGCTCGCCAGAGAGATCCACGAGTTCCACCACGGCCCGCCCGGAGCCTGCCGGCCGCAGCGGCTGCGCGCAGTCGGGGTCCGCGGGAGACAGTTCGGGCGGGATGTGCACGTCGTGCCAACCGATGTGGTCGAGCACGTCCCGGGTCGACCGGATGAGGCGACGGGTGTCGAGGGGTCCGACGAGGGTGACGCGGAAGGCGACCACATGCGAGACCTGGGGCCGAAACAGTTGCGCCAACCAGAGCGCTCGTCGGGCGACCGTCACCGGTGCACCGGCCCTGTCGCCGAGATGCACGCTCGATGAGACGTTCCGATGGCCGCGAGGTCATTGCCGATTGTGTGTACCACCTGTCGTCGGATTACGACCCGACAGGACTTCGGCGACCGTCCGGTCACCGCGATTCCCGCCGCCCCAGTGAGTACTCATACCGCCAACCTATGGTGCAGAAGTTGAAAGGATGCTGAACCCGCGGGTCAGGCCCCGAGCGCCCGCGCGAACATCGGCCAGGACTGGTGCATCTGGTCCTGCCAGTATCCCCAGGAGTGCGTACCGGCGGCCGGGAAACGCACGGTCGCCGGGACGCGTAGTGCCGCCAGCCGACCGGCCAGGGTCTGCGTGCAGTATCGCGACACCGCCTCGGAAACACCGCCGACGGCCACCTGATCGGCCAGTGCCCCGACGTTCCCACCGATCCTGCGGTCGCTCAGCGTGTCATGCGCGCCGGGCAGACCGGTCGCGGCGCTGATCCACAGCGCGGGTGTGCGATTGCGCAGCTTGTAGGCGTTCACCACCGGGTCCTGTGCGGTCCATTGCGGGTCTCCCGGCGGACCGTACATGTTGCTCGCGTCAGCACCTCCCGGGAAGAACGCGACGGACCGAAGTGCGAGCTGCCCCTGGGGAGAAGCGGTGTCCGCACACCCGGAGTACGCACCGACCGCACGGTACATCCCGGGATGGTTCTCGGCGATCCGGATCACCGCGGTCCCCGACATCGAGATCCCTGCAATCCCCCGCGACCGAGCGGGCCCAGTGACGCCGCCGTGTGCGCGTTCGAACGCCCGGGGCAACTCGGAGGTCAGGAAGGTCTCCCACCGCAACGGCCGATTCGTGGTGACCCCGAAGCGGAAGTTCGCAGCCGGATCGACACGCCGCCAGTCCGCGTAGTAACTCGCGGCGCCGCCGATCGGGGTGACGGTCCAGACGTTCTTGCGGGCGTAGAAGGCGTTGGCATCGGTGGCGTGCGTCCAGTCGTCATCCTTCTCACCGCCGGTCGATCCGCTCAGCAGATACATCACCGGCGCACCCGGATTGTTGTTGGCCGGCGACTGCACCAGCACCGGGACCTGAGTGTGCATCGACGGCGACCACACCGAGGCCACAAAGTTGCGTGGCGACGTCCGCGTCTCTCGGTAAGGCGCGGCCGAGGTGGCGTGTGCGTACCGAACACCGTCCAAGGTGTCCCCGCGTGCCGGGGTGTGACCTGCGACGACCGCGGTTCCGATGACAGCGGACAGCGCCAGCAACATGGCCGCGGCACTGCGGGTCACTACTCGAATCGACTGTGGCATGGGGCCCTTTCGGGTCGCGGAGTGCCCGGGATCGGCCGCCGGACAATGCCATAGTAGGCACAGGGCCGGTGTTACCCGGAGCGCATTGGGTCAAACGTCCAGGAGGTGACATGACCGGCCGCGGATCAGCGCAGAACGCCCGGCCCGTGATGTTGGGCGTCACCGTGCTCGCGCTCACTCAGTTCGTGATCATCGTCGATGAGACCGCGGTCTCGATCATCGGCCCGGTGATGGCGCGGGACCTGCATCTCGGAGCCGAAGCCCGACATGTCCTGATCACCCCGTTCGCGGTGGCATTCGTCTGTGCGCTGCCACTCACCGGAGCACTGCTTCGGCGAGCCGACCCGCGGGCCGCCGTGATCCCGGCAGCGATCGCCTTCGCGCTGACCGCGGGCGCAGGCGCTGCGGCACAGAACCTCCCGCAACTCGTCGGGGCACGGGCTGCGCAGGGTGCGGCCGCGGCGGTCAGCGCAACGTGCCTGCTCGCGTCTGTGCATCTGGTCACGTCCGGGCACCCGCTGCGGGTCCGCGCATTCGCCGTGTTCTCGCTGGTATCCGGTGCCGGGGCCGTCTCCGCGCTGGTGCTGATCGCACCCTTGGCGAGCGCGTCGTGGCGCTGGTGTTTCGTCGCGGTCGCCGTAGGGGCCGTGGGGTGCGCCGGCGCATGGATGGCGGTGTCGCGGCGACTCCGGCGATTGTCGCCGGAGTCGCCCGATGCGCCCGACCCCGCACTGTCCGGGGACGTGCCACCGCGGCCAGACCATCTCACCGCGTGGACATTCGCGGCCGTCATCGGAGCAAACGCCGTGCTCGCACTCACCGTGATCAGTGTGAGCTTTGAGCTCCAGCAGGATCACGGGTGGTCGCCCACCCAGATGGGCTGGGGGTTCCTGGTGCTCAACGGTGCCGCCGCGCTCGGTGCCCTCACGGTGGCTCGAGTCGGCGCGGCGAGCTCGGTGCGCCTGCCGTTGATTGTCGGCATGTTCGTCCTCGCCGGTTCCTGCATCTTGTCGGCGACCGTTGCGAGCACGCCGATCACGTTGCTCCTCATCACGATCCCGGTGGGTCTCGGTATCGGGGTGGTGTTCCCCGTCGCCAATCACGGCACCCTGGACACCGCAGGCGCACGTCCGGTCGGGCGGGCCGCGGCGCTCGGGGCCGCGCAGCAGGCAGGACTGGCGGCCGGCGCGATCGTCGCCGCCACACGTTCAAACATCGTGGTGCTGGGGGTGGCGGTCGTCGTCGCCGTCGGGGTACTGACCGCCCTGCTGCTGACCGCGACAACCGCCCGCACCTGATACGCCGATGGCGCGGCCGCTACGCAGACTTCTTGGCAGCGGTCTTCTTTGCCGTGGTCTTCTTGGCGGCCGTCTTCTTCGCCGTCGACTTCTCGGTGGTCTTCTTGGCCGCGGTTTTCTTCGCCGGCGCCTTCTTTGCCGGTGCTTTCTTCGCCGCCGCCTTCTTGGCCGGTGTCCTCTTCGCGGTGGACTCCTCGTCGTCGGATCCACCGCCGGAGTCCTTGTCCTTCACCGATGCTCGCAGCGCGGCGAGCAAATCGGCCACCTCGGAGTCCTCGTCGGCCTCGGGCTCCTCGTCACTTTCCGGGAACGCCTCGGCACCATCGGCCTTGGCTTCCACGAGTTTCGACAGTTCGTTCTGGTAGCGGTCCTCGAACTCCGACGGGTCGAAATCCTTGGCCATGGTCTCGATCAACGACGCCGCCATGTCGAGCTCCTGCGGGCGGATCTCGGTGTCTTCCTCCAGGAACGGGAAGTCCGCGGCACGCACCTCGTCGGGCCACAACAACGTCTGCAGCGTCATCACGCCGTCCACCACCCGCAACGCAGCCAACCGGGTGCGGTTACGCAACGTGAACTGGGCGATGGCGAGTCGTTCGGTCTTCTGCAGCGCCTGCGCGAGCAACGCATACGCCTTCGGCGATTTCGACGATGGCTCGAGGTAATAGGGCTTGTCGAAGTAGATCGGGTCGACCTGTTCGGTCGGCACGAACTCCAGGATCGAGATCTCCGGGCTCTTCTGCACCGGCAGCGTCGCGAGGTCCTCCTTGGTGAGGATCACCGTCTCGCCGGAGTCGGTCTCGTAGGCGTTGGCGATGTCGGAGTAGTCCACCTCGGTGTCGGTGCCCTCCCGCACCCGGCGGTACCGAATTCGCGTGCCGTCCTTGGAATCGACCTGGTACGACCTCCGGTCGTGACTTTCCGTGGCGGAGTACACCTTGACCGGCACGTTGACCAGGCCAAAGCTCAGATCGCCCTTCCAGATCGAGCGCATGCGCCCCATTGTGCCACCCATTCGCGCGATCCTCGGCCCCCACGACAAGTCGGGCGTGGACAATGGACGTCATGGGTGGTGGTGAGAGCCTCGACATCGACGGCCGGCGTATCCCCATCACCAATCTCGACAAGGTGCTGTTTCCGACCACGGGAACCCGGAAATTCGAGGTCATCGACTATTACTCGCGGATCGCGACAGTCATGTTGCCGCACCTGGCGGGCCGTCCGATCACCCGCAAGCGGTGGCCGAACGGGGTCGAGTCGATGCCGTTCTTCGAGAAGGATCTACCGTCATCGGCGCCGGATTGGCTCGCACGGTTCGGCGAACAGCACAGCAAACGCGTCATCACCTATCCGCTCGCGACGTCGCGGGCCGACCTGGTGTGGTTCGGGCAGATGGCTGCGCTGGAACTGCACACCCCGCAGTGGCGGGTGCCGGCTGACGAGGCAGCACCCAAGGCTGATCGCCTGGTCCTCGACCTCGACCCCGGGCCGGGGGTGCCGCTGACGCAGTGCGCTCAGGTCGCGTTGATGATTCGCGACATGCTGGAGGCGGCCGGGCTGACGGCATTCCCGGTGACCAGCGGTGGCAAGGGTATGCACCTGTACGCCCGGTTCGATCGGCCCGTCTCCCCCGATTCCGCCCGCACGGTCGCCAAGCAGATCGCCACCTCCCTGGCGGCCGCACATCCCGACGACATCACCGCGACAATGGCGAAATCCGTCCGTACCAGCAAGGTGTTCATCGACTGGAGCCAGAACAGCGGATCGAAGACCACCCTCGCGCCCTACTCGATGCGTGGCCGCGAGCAACCATGGGTGGCCGCACCGCGCACCTGGACCGAACTCAGCGAGCCCGATCTCGCGCAGTTGCTGTTCAACGAGGTCCTCGAACGGGTCGACTCCGTCGGCGATCTCCTCGCCGACCTCGACGAGCTGCCCGAACTCGATGACGCCGCACCGACCCCTGAGGAGACCCGGAGCGCCAGCGGAGGATCGCCACGTTGGGCCCCCGAACCGAATCCCGTCGTCAGCCTCGGCGAGTACCGCCGCAAACGTGACGCCGACAAAACCCCCGAACCGTTCGGCGACGAGGCCCATCGCGAACGGACACCGCCCGAAGACAACCGGAGCGACCCCATTTTCGTCATCCAGGAACACCACGCCCGACGCCTGCACTACGACTTCCGGCTTGAACGCGACGGTGTGCTGGTGTCGTGGGCGGTGCCGAAGAACCTGCCCGACGACCCGGGTCAGAATCGGCTGGCCGTACACACCGAAGACCACCCGATGGACTACGCCGACTTCGAAGGTGACATCCCGGCCGGCGAATACGGTGGCGGCCACGTGGAGATCTGGGATCGCGGCACCTACGAGACGGAGAAGTGGCGCGACAACGAGGTCATCGTGCGGTTGCATGGCAACCGAATCCAGGGCCGCTACGCATTGATCAAGACCGGTGACAAGAACTGGCTCGCACATCTGATGAGCGACGAGCCGCGACCGATCCTGCCCGACAGCCTGCGTGATCCGCGGCCGATGCTGGCCACCGACGAATCGATCGAGAACCTGGACGGGCGAGACTGGGCGTTCGAGGGTAAATGGGATGGCTATCGAATCCTGTTGCGCTACATCGACGGGAACTTCCGACTCACCTCCCGCTCGGGCATCGACATGACCGCCGACTTCGCCGAATTGCAGTCCATTGCCGACGATCTGGGCCTCATCGACGTGGTCCTCGATGGCGAGGTGGTGGCCCTCGACGCCAGCGGCCGCACCAATTTCACCCTGCTGTCGGCGCGCAACAACACCGACGAGGAGCTGACGCTGAAGTTCTACATCTTCGACATCCTCTACCTGAACGGAACTTCCCTGCTACGCAGGCCGTGGTCGCAGCGTCGTGAGCTGCTCACCGAACTTGCGCCGGCCTTCGCCCGTTCGGCCTACGCGGAGGTTCCGGCGTTGCTACCAGGGCCAGGCCGCGCGGCAGTCGAGGAGAGCCGCGAACAGGGCTACGAGGGTGTCGTCGCCAAGCGCCGGACGTCGACATATCAGCAGGGTCGTCGCACCACCCAGTGGCTCAAACACAAGAACTGGAGCGACATCGAGGTGGTGGTCGGCGGCTACCGCCCGGGCCGGGGCAATCGGGCGCACACTATCGGCTCATTGTTGCTCGGGCTCCCCGAGGACACCGGGCTGCGGTATGTGGGCCGCGTCGGCACCGGCTTCACCGACGCCCAATTGCGGTCCCTGGCCGAGGAACTCGAGCCCCTGCGGATCAACCGCTGCCCGTTCGTCGACAAGCTCGACCGACCGGTGGCCTCCAGCGCCGTCTGGGTGCTACCCAAGATCGTCGGCGAGGTCCGGTTCATGGACTGGACCACCACCGGCCACCTGCGCCATCCCAGTTGGCGCGGCATCCGCCGGGACAAACTGCCCGGCGACCTGTGAGGAGAAGGGAGGACCCACGTCCAACGAACTCATCGCCATCAGCACTCCCGACGGCGTGGCTGATGCCTATGTGACCACTCCCGACGACGTGCCCGGCCCCATGCCCGGTGTGCTGTTCATCGTCGACGCAATCGGCTTACGTCCGCAGACAAAGGCGATGGCCGATCGGATCGCGTCCTGGGGCTATGTCGTACTGGCGCCCAACGTGTTCTACCGCGACGGGACCGCTCCCACTTTGGAACCCGTCGGCGACCTGACCGAGCCGGAGAACCGTGCGACGTTCATGTCCGAGGCAATGTCGCGGGTGAAGGCACTCACCAACGACCTCGCCGAGCGTGACCTGTCGGTCTACATTGACACCCTCCGCGGGCGCGACGACGTCCGGCAGGGCGACATCGGTGTCACCGGCTACTGCATGGGCGGCCGACTGGCGTTGCTGGCCGCGGCGACCCGCCCCGACGCGGTCGGTGCGATCGGTATGTTTCACACGGGCGGCCTCGTGACCGACGACCCGGACAGCCCACATCGCCTGCTGCCGAGAATCCGAGCCGATGTTCTGGCGATTCACGCAGACCAGGACCGTTCGCTGCCGCCGGAGGCCGTCGCCGAGTTCGAGCACGCGTTGACCTCATGTGGGGTCAGCCATTCGGCTTGGGTCCACGAGGGCGCCCACCACGGGTTCACCATGGCCGACACGGCCGTGTACCATCCGGCGGCGGCTGAAGAACACTTCGAGCGACTCGACGAGCTGTTCACCCGAACACTTCGTTGACGCGCGGTGGGTGCGGGACCCTAGCCTCGATCTTTCACGTGGCCGGCGTTTGTGGTGGTCAGCGGGTCAGCGTGGGGTGAGCAGGGGCGATTCCCGG
>NZ_JAZARS010000010.1:0-207482 GCF_036233855.1 Gordonia sp. Z-3 | reverse complement strand
ACGCCGCAAACCGGATCGACAATGAACCATCCGGCCGATCGTTGCCGCAGGCTCGACCACTATTAGCCAGTCAATGCGGGGACAACGCAGCGATGGAGAGTTTCTTCGCACTCCTGCAACGCAACGTGCTCGACCGCCAACGCTGGGACACCCGCGAGCAGCTTCGGATCGCGATCGTCACCTGGATCGAACGGACCTACCGCCGCCGGCGCCGGCAAGCCCGCCTCGGTCGGTTGACGCCTGTCGAGTTCGAAGCAATGATCAACACCGCCGCTGCCGCGGCATGACACCCAAACTGTCACCTATCCGTGCAGCAGTCCCCATCGGCAAATGCATTGCTTCTATAGAAGTGTGCCCACCGAACGCTGACGACGTTCGGTGGGCACACTTGCGCCCTATAGCGGCGCTAATTCGATACAACCGGCAGCTCGCCCTGCTCATGCTTCGCGCGTAACACCTTCTTATCGAACTTGCCCACGCTCGTACGCGGTACCTGCTCCACGAACGTCCAGTTCTTCGGGATCCACCAGTGTGGGATCTCCTCCGGGCAATTTCTTAGGCACCACTCGTGAAGCGTGTCAGCCGACACCTTGCGACCCGGTACCGGAACCACCACGGCGAGAGCTGTTTCCTGCCACCGGGGGTCGGGCATCGCGACAACCGCGGCCTCGGCGACATCTGGGTGCGACATGATCCAGTTCTCGAGCTCCACTGACGAGATCCATTCGCCCCCTGACTTGATGACGTCCTTGGACCTGTCGGTCAGCGTCAGGTACCCGTCCGGGCTGATGTGTCCCACGTCTCCGGTCCGCAACCAGCCATCCCGAAACCTCTCGGCGTCCTCGAGCCGGTAGTAGCTGCCTGTGACCCACGGACCCCGCACTTCGAGTTCGCCGACGGACTTGTCGTCACGGGGAACCGGCAGGCCGCCCTCGTCGATGAGGCGCATCTCCACCCCGCAAATTGCCCGTCCCTGTCGCTTGCGGTACGACATTTCCTTTGTGGGGCTGATCCCGGCGGGAGGCCGACTTACCGCTGCAAGCGGGGACGTCTCAGTCATGCCCCACGCCTGGATAATCTGTACGCCGAAGCGGTCCGCAAACCCTTCGATCAACGACTGCGGGACAGGAGCTCCACCACAGGCGACAAGGTCGATTGATGACAAGTCGACACCCGGATTCGCGATACCGTACTGAAGAAGATCGTTCCAGATTGTCGGTACTGCTCCTGCCTTCGTGGGGCGATGCTGTTGGATCAAGTCGGCGAGCGGCGCCGCTTGAAGGTATCGATCAGGCATGAGCAAGTCCGCGCCGGCCATCAGCGACGCGTAGGGCAGACCCCAGGCGCTGGCATGAAACATCGGCACGACGGGAAGTACACGATCGGCTTCTGCGATCGCCAGAGCGTTACCAGTACACGCTGCAATGGAGTGCAGAAACACCGAGCGATGACTGTAGACGACCCCCTTGGGATCGCCTGTAGTGCCGCTCGTGTAACACATACCCGCAGCCGACCGCTCGTCGGGATCGACCCAAGAGAACATTGGTGATTCTGCTGCGAGCGCGTCATGGTATCGCATCACGGTCACGCCGTGGCCGTCGAGCGGGGAGGTGTCGCCGTCGCCGGTAACGAACACAACCCGAACCGTCGCCAAGCCCGGTAAGACCGCCGCCAACAACGGCACCAGCGACCCGTCCACAATGATGACCTTGTCTTCGGCGTGGTTCGCGATGAACTGCAGCTGAGCCGGTGACAACCGGATGTTCAGCGTATGCAGCACCGCGCCCATCGCGGGTACCGCAGCGTACGCTTCGAGGTGCTCCTGGTTGTTCCACAGCATGGTTGCCACGCGGTCGTCGCCGACCACGCCGACCCGGCGCAGAGCATTCGCCAGACGTGCGCATCGCTCTTCGAGATCGCCGTAGGTTGCGTACCGGGCAGAGTCGCTCGCGGAATAAGTAATCACCTGCCTATCAGTATGATTGGTTGCGACGTGACGCAGTATCGATGACACTGTCATCGGCACCTCCTGCATGGTGCTTTTCATCAAATTCTCCTTTCGCGGCGGACGCTGGATCATTCGGCAGGTCCGTAATCCTGGATCTGCCAGCCGTTCTCGGTCTTCAGCACGACTACTTTCAACAGTGTGGGGAGTTCGCTCGGCTGAGGGTTCTGAACATTCTGGGTCTTCTGGGTGGCGAAGACCAGCACCGTGTATTCCCCCCGGTTCTCGCTGGCGCTGCCGGTGACACTGGTCGCCAGTACGCGTCCCGACGCTTGGACCTTGGCCTGTTCCATGATTTGGGTCAGGGTGGGTTCGACATCGTCGTATCGCTTGACCAACGCATCGCTGGCATTCTCTTTCACTTCGGTAAAGAATGCGCCGGTGTTTTGGTAGCTGTAGGTGAGCGACTTTGTGGTGTAGTCCGATGCTGCCTGCGCTGCCTGCGCTCGTTGTGTGGCAGCGTTCTCCGCGGACGTCTTTGCTTCCCTCATGTCAATGTAGAGGTAAGCAAAGAGGCCGGCCAGCACCGCGAGTGCCACCACGAAAGCGCCGGCGGCCACCGCCTGGACGCGTGCTGATCTCCATCGGTGCCTGGCATCGGACGTCGGGGGGCTTGCCTCGTCCGGGGCGGGACCGTCTTGGGACGTCGCAGATTCTGTAGCACCAGTGGCGTCGCTGCGATCTGCTTTGTCGGAAGCCGCAGTCAGCTTATCCTCAGCGCTGCTGTCCTTGGATTCTGGTCCGTTGTCTTGTGCCGTCATTTGCTGCCTTCTGTGAATGCTGGTGTAGGAGGTATCCATCGGGCGTCAGCGAGGTGATGGCGTGACGGCGATCGGAATCTGCGCCTGCCCCCGATGTGACGCTGGGAATGTTCGAGCCAGAAGATCACCGATCGATCCGAAGTCGATGTATGTGTCTGCGACTTTCGCCGTCGCCGGCTTCACCGCGCGGGTAATGGCGACAATATCGGGCTGGAGTATCTGGATGTAGCCGCTGAGCTTTTCCACTAGCTTCAGGATCGGTGGCCATTTGTCGTAGGACGTAGAAGTGAAAACGATGAACGCACGTTGGATCCTCGCCAAACCGTCGACGGCATCCGGGGTCCGGACCGACGCGGTGCTGAGCACACCGCCCACGTTCGACATAAGGCCCAGGAGGAACTCGGCATTGTCCGCAGTGGTACGGACGGCACCGTCGTCACCGACGAAGTCCACGAGGCGGTGCATCATGTCTCCGATCGTGTCGAGGTCCTTTTGCCGGCCGTCGACTGCCGCCGAGATCGTTTCGTTGATGGACTGAATCGATGCTGGATCGAGCGCGTCCGCCACTGCCGACATTTTCGGGAGCACCTGGGGAACGGATTGCGACACGCGGATGGCGCCGGCGGGCACTAGGTCCCCACTACGCAAGTACTCACTGGTGGTTGTGCCCGGTGGGATGAAATTGATGTATTGTTCTCCCGCGACCGAGAGGTTCTGAATCGTCATGACACTGCCGCGAGGAATCTTATAGTCGGAGTCGATGGACATGTCGACGGCGAGCTGATTACCTGTGACGCGAATAGATGTCACTTTTCCCACCGGCACCCCCTCTAACATTACCGGTGATGTGTCTAGAAGGCCGCCCGAGCTCTCGAGTATGGCCGAGATCGCGTAGTCGGTGCGGAACGGGTTTACCCGTGCCACGTCGATGATCAAGTATGTCGCTCCGACGAGGAGAACGAGGACAAGGGCAACCAGCGATACGAGGGTGCTGCGGATCATGGCATCATTCCGATCGCTCGCAAGACGGTTATGAACGACTCGGCATCACGCCGCGCCAGTTCTCGGCCATCGATAGACACATCGGAGACGTTGATATCTGGCGAGCTGACGAATGGGATGAGCCTTTCGCGTATTACACGAGCCGCCTTGTCGGAAACATCCTTGGAGTAGATGTCCGAGTACGCGATGGACGCGACCACTGGCGCGATCGCGCCCACCGTTTCCTTGATGCGGGAATACTCAGGGTCGACGATACGGCCTGCGGATACCGCGAAGTCGCGCAGATTAGCGATGAGTAGCGCTACGTCAATTAGCGAGTAGCCCAGACCATAAAAGTTCACTCCCCCCTTGGTCAACATTCGGTCTGTACCTGACGGGTCGGCCAGGATCACTTTGAGTGTGCGATCGGCTGACTGCAGGATTACGTCGAGTTTGTCGGTGTTGGCAGACACCTCAGACACGGTGCGCAAGGTCGTGCGGTAGAGCGCATCGAACTGGGCGGGGTCACTCGGAAAAGTCGAGTTCAGCGTCGATATCGCGGTATGGATTTTATCGAGTTCACCCCCGCCCAATACGTTAGCCATACCCCGCATCACGTCCTCGACGTTGGCAGCCGGTTCGGTGCGTGAGAGAGGTATTACCGATCCCGCGCGCAGCAAGCCTTGGGTGGACTGCTGTGCAGGGGGAAGGATGGCCACATAAATCTCGCCCAGGAGAGTGTCTTGGCGGAGTTCCGCGCGCGAATCTTCCGGCAGCTGGGCGTCTTTATCAATTCGGGCAGCAACCAGCGCGTGGCCTCCGTCGTAAGCGACGCTGGTGACGGCACCGACGTCAATCCCTCGAGAGAGGACTTTGGCACGGGCAGGCAAGTTCAGAGCACTCGTGAACTCGATCTCGATGTCGTAGCCGTCTCGGGCGGATGATCCACCGATGGTCGGCGGGTTGTCAGCACTGATGCTGCAGGCGGCGAGGGCGATAGTCGCTACGAACAGCGTCACGATCGCGGCCGTGACACGACGAAGGTAGCCGTAGATCATCATCGAGGTTGCCCTCCGATCAAGTTGGCGATCGTCGCCGCTTCGTTACCCGTCGCGCAAACGTCCTTGACGGAAGGAGGAGCGCACGCGTTCTTGAGGGCCTGCAGTGGTACAGATATTGCGAATGCCCGCAGGATCGACTTCGCATCTGGATGCTCAACGATGAGGTCAGCTGTTCGAGCGGCGACGGACGCAAGTATGTTTTCTTGCTTGCCCGCTTGCGAGAGGAGGGGAACCGCAGCATCTCCAAGTGAGAAAATAGGTGGCCCGAAGTCAGACGATAGGCGCGACAGGATAGGGACGAAGGTGCCTGCGTACTCTGTTGCGGCGCCGAATGTTTGACCGAAAGCAACAATCACCTCAATTGCGCCTACGAAGTTGTCGAATAGCTGGGTCACCTCAGTACTGTTTTCGGTGGCAACACCGGTTAAGGTGGCGAGATTGGCTACAATCCTGCGTATCTGGCTATCACGCCGGGTCGGATCGTTGATTAGCGTGGCCGAGTCCTGGAGAATGCCGGATATATCACCCTGGGTCCCTTCCATGTTTTTCGAGACGAGTGTAAGTGCCTGAAGAATCGCATCCGTGTTACGTCCGTCGTCCTTGACGAGTTCGTCTGAAAGAGTGCTGATCGCGTCGAGCGTTTGACTAATCCCCAGTGGAGTCCTGGTCTTTTCCAGTGGGATACACTCAGCCGACTTGTAATATTCTCCGCCACGATAGGGATGGGTGAACTCGATTTGTCTTTCGGTGACAATCGAGGTGGACACCAGGGTCGCACCCACATCTGCGGGAAGCGGCACGGTCTTGTCGATCCGCATATCGACACGCACACCTTTCTGTCCCTCCTCGTGAATGCCTACGACCCTGCCCACCTTCTTGCCGAGCATCGCGACGGAATTGCCTTCGTACAGACCTGATGCGTCAGAAAACTCCGCACATAGTGATCGCGTGTCGTCGTCGGCTGTCGCATAGTCGATTCCGACGCCGCCGATCACTACTGCCAGTGTGACAATGGTGGCGATCGGGATCAGATGCCGACGCATCCGCTCCGTCAACATTTGTTATCACCAATCGGGATACAGACGCGGACGGTCGGTTCAGGACTCGCAGGTCCGACCTGCGGAGCATTGAGGAGAATGCTCAGTCTTCTGGTGATCTGATCGACCTGGGCCAGCGCGTCTTGGTAGGCGGGCATCTGGGCCGACACCTTGTTTAGAAGGATCTTAAACTGCTGTACCGATGGTTCTATACCGTCGCGGTACGCGACAAGCGGCCGGGTCAGCAACTTAAAAAGACGACGTAGATAATCGAACCCGCTCTGGACGTTGGCGATGTCTGGTCCAAGGGTGCGGGCAAGGAAGCTGAGCTGGCGTAGGAAGTCCACGAGTACCTGCTTGCGGTTTGCGAGGGCAGCGACATACTCGTCGGACAAAGCCACCGTCTTGTCGAGTTGTGCGTACTGACGCTCCAGCAAGTCCATCAGGCTGCTCGCGTTTTGCAGGGCATCAGGGATATTGGTGTTTCCGTCGGAAAAGGCATCCTGTAGCAACGCCGCCGTGCGCCGTAGATCAACACCACGCACGTCACGGAACACCGGTGTAGATGTCTCCAGGGTGCTGGAAATATCATAGGTGCTGCCTGTCTGCACCAGTGGGATCGCGCCGTCAATGGCCGACGGGCCTGAACCTGGGTCGAGGTCCAATACACGTCCACCGATAGGGGTGAGGAGACGGACGTTCGCCGTCGCGTCCGACCGAACGGCAATCGAGTCATCCAGCCGGAACCGCACGGTGATGAACGTTCCGGTCAGGTCGACCGACGCTACCTTGCCTTTCCTGATCCCGGCGATACGTACCTGGTCGCCAGCTTCCAATCCGCCGGTATTGACTAACTCCGCGCTGTAGATAGTTTGTCCGGGCGGCGAGATATACACAGCTCCGGCGGCGACGAGACCGGCCACCGTGACCATCGTTACGACCCCCGCCAGGATGAGGTCCCGCCGACGCTGCGGGCGGTGATGCGGACGCTTGCCGAAGAAACGGGTCACTGGCACACCACCAGTCGTTGACCCATCAGGGCGATCTGCACTGTTCTCGGTAGGTCGAGCACCCCTCGGGCACACCCTGCCGCCGAGGGCGGGGGAGTCGCGTTGGATGTTGCGGCCAGGGCGTCCAGGAGCGGCTTCAGGAGAACGGCACCATTCAGTAGGCCTTCTGTATCCCCTGGCTCCCGCACTAATCTCTGAAAGATAGCCGCGAAGCTGGTGTCGTAGGTCGACTCGATCTGCTCACCGGCGAGTACAGTCTTTGCCATCGAACGGTTGACCTCTCGCAGCGAGGCCCGCAGTCGATCGCTCACGCGGCTGAACGCATCGACGATTGACCCCAATTTGTCTATCAACTCAACCAGTTCAGCGGAGCGCCCCATCAACTGGTCGGACACCTGCCCCAGGCTCGTCACAATATTGGTGATGATCTCTGAACGCTGGTTCCCGTAATCAGTGATGTTCGCGACTTGCTTCATGACTGGTGCGATACCTCGACCGTCTCCCTGGGCAACCCGTAGAAGGTTCGACTGAAGCTCGTTGATTTCCGCAGTATTCAATGTATCGAATACTGGTTTGAAACTGTTGAATAGTGTCGATACGTCGAAGGACGGGACGGTCTTCTCGAGTGCCACCTGTGTGATCGAGTCCTGGTCGGCGCCTTGTCCGGCATTGATGAGTTCCACATACCGCTGCCCCAGCAGATTTTGGTAACGCACAGCGGCAGTCGTCGCGGGGGTAATCGCGACACCGTCATCCAGTTGGAAACGGACGATCGCTGTTGAGCCCTCGAGATCGACAGCCGTTACATATCCCACTTTCACTCCAGCGAGTCGTACCCCGTCGCGGGGCTTGAGTCCGGAAGCGTCGGCAAACACCGCGGAACGCTGCGAACTGGGTGACCCTTCGTTGGTCGGCTGCAGAATCGCGATGATGACATATGAAAGGACTCCGATGAGAGCGATGAAAGCGACGATTTTAATGATTGTGGGTGTTAGCGACCTCAGAGTCATCGCGTGGCACCCCCCATTCTCAATGCGCCTTGTAGGGCAGGCGACGTCTGGACCACCAGTGCTAGCTGGAGCTGGACCCGTTCGTTGAATTTCGGCAAGGCTTTGTCGATGCCATCGAGGATCTGCGGGATCGTGTACACCGTGCGAACTAGCCCCGAGGCGGATCTGGCGACGGGCCGCGCTAGGTCAAGGCCGACGTCTAACAGCGAACTCAGGGCTGGGTAATTCTTATCGAGCAGGCCGCCGAGCCCACCGAAAAGAACCTTTCCCGTGTCGCCGAGATTACTCTTCGTGCGGTCGATGTTTTGTTGGGTGGCGAAAAAGTCAGCGATATCGACGTTCTTCAAGACGCCAGGGACAAACGGCGTCATGAAGTCGGCGACTCCGGTGGACAGGTTAGCCGCAATTCCTAGGTCCTCCCCGACCGGCCGTTTCTGGACATCTCGCGTGAGTTGCGCAATCTGGAGAACGAGTCTTCCGCTATCAGCCATTGCCTGCGAGTCCTCAACGATGAACCTCACTACCGCTTCAAATGAGGGCTGGTCCAGTGCCTCGACCAGCGTGGAGATCTTGCGAACAAGCGTTGACACCGAGGTCTGTTCAGATTGCAACCTGCTCACGTAGACACTCCCGCCGGAACCGATGGGTGGTCCTTGTCCAGGATCTACGATCTCCAGTGCAGTTGGTCCCAATGCGTTTGACGAGGTGTAGTTCACCGTCATGCCCTGCCGGAGAACTAGGTCGTTACCGGAACCGGTGAGGTTGATTTTGACCGCCGCGCCACGGTCTCGAACCGCGATGCTCGAGACCTCCCCCACGGTGAACCCAAGGTACTTCACATCCGATCCCCCCTTCAATCCGTCGCCTATCGCGTCGGTGTTGATGGTCAACGACGTGTGATCGCTGAAGTCGCCGTTAGCGTCACTTATCAGTAAGTAGGCAGCTATCGCGCCGAGGATCAATAGGGCGACCCCCCGAAGGGCCAGGTTCCCGTGCGACGGCTCGCGTCCGGACGGATCATGAAAGACAGCCACTGAACCCCCTACCCTGAAATCCGTACGCCGGAATCGAATCCCCACATCAGAAGGGTCAAGATCATGTCCTCCACGACGATGACTATGAGGCTCGTGCGGATCGCTCGACCGGACGCTCGACCCACCCCCTCAGCTCCGCCTGTGGCGAAGTAGCCCTGATAGCTATGGATAATCACTACAGAAATGACAAATACAAGAACTTTGATAAGCGAGAAGGCAAGATCCTGAGGTTTGAGGAACTGGTCGAAATAGAAATCGTAAGTGCCGCCGGATTGGCCGTGAACTTGTGTGACGACGAGTTTGGCGGCCCCGAATCCGAGAATAAGCGCGACGATGTACAAAGGAATCACGGTCGTGATCGACGCAACTACGCGAGTGCTGACGACGAATGGAATAGGACGTACCGCCATAGCCTCGAGAGCGTCGATCTCCTCGGAAATGCGCATCGAGCCGATCTCAGCTGTCAACCGGCAGCCGGCTTGTGCTGCGAACCCGATCGCCGCGATCATTGGCGCAAGCTCTCGGGTGTTGGCATAGGAAGAGATGAACCCCGTCAGTGAACCCATCCCTACGAGGTCCAGAGAGGCGTAACCCTGGATACCGATTGAGGCGCCGACGGCGATGCCGAGGATGGCGAGGACGATGGCCGTTCCACCACCGACCAAGACTGCACCTCTACCCCAGGCGAATTCTTGTATGTAGAGCAGGGTTTGGCGTCGGTAGGTGGTGATCACATGGCGGATGCCGAGGACCGCGGCGATCACAAAGGTCGCGACGTGCCCCAAGCGTTCAGGTACGTGTACAACTGGCGCGATCACGGCTTCGACAGGGCGGGTGGCGGCGGAGAACCTCCGGGAGGGAACGGTGGTCACGAGGCGTTTCTCATCCAATAGTTTGGGGGACGAACATGGTTGTTAATTGCGTGATAAAGACATTGATCACGAAGCATGCGACGACGCCCAGTACTACGGTGGCATTTACTGAGGTTGCGACGCCTTTAGGGCCGCCTTTCGTCGACAGGCCGCGGTGACAAGCAATCGTCACCACTACAAGTCCGAACACAAGCGATTTGCATAGAGCGACAACGATGTCTGTTATCGATGCGAACGAAGCGAACGAGGCGACGTAGCTGCCTGGTGTGATGCCTTGGACGTCGACGCTGATGGCGTAGCCCGCCAGCAGCCCGGTGAAGACGATTAGCATGCAGAGCAGCGGCGCGGTGATCAACACAGATACGAACCGGGGCGCTACGACTCGCCTGATCGGATTGAGTCCGAGTGTCTCCATGGCAGCAATTTCTTCGCGAATCGTTCGAGCACCCAAATCAGAGGCAATCGCTGATCCGGCCGCGCCCCCGAGTAGGAGGGCGGTAACGATGGGCGCTCCCTGTTGAATAATCCCGAGGCCACCAGCGGCGCCAGCTATTGACGTGGCCCCAACTTGCTGAGTGAGGCTACCCACCTGTACTGACACGATGACACCGAATGGCACAGCTACGAGAATCGCCGGCAGAGTTGTCACGACGATGACGAACCAGGTCTGCGATACGGCTTCGCGAAACGGAAATCGTCCTGTAGCAATGTCTACTGCTACCCACCGCAGGGCCTGACCAGCCAAGCCGACGGTGTTACCAAAAGTGGCAGCGCCGTCTAGCAGACGGTTGACGCCTGTGCCGGTGGTGATGGCCATCTCCCCCCCTAGTGCGCGTGGTGTGCGCCACTCCATTCGCGTGTGCGTAATGGACAGTATCAGGTACTGGCAGTATTACCTATAGTGGTGAGCACAGACCGTGTTCGGGACCGGTTCCCACACCTCATCGATCCCCCCGCACCCTGTTGCGTAGGTGGCGGGCTGAGTTAAGGACAACGATCAGAGATGACCCCCGAAGCAAGACTGCCGGCACACTCGTCCCAGTGCATGGGCTGCGGAAGCAGCAACCCCCACGGACTTCAACTTGAGGTCTACCGGAGCGGCGAGCGGGTGTACGCCGATCACACCTTCGACGAGAAACACCTCGGCGCGCCCGGGTTGGCGCACGGTGGCGCGATCTCGGCCGCCTGCGACGACATCATGGGTTTCACCCTGTGGATCGCGCGGACCCCCGCGGTGACCCGCACCCTGACCGTCGAATACCGCCGGCCGGTCCCGCTGCACACTCCCATACGTCTCACTGCCTGGATTGACCACGAGTCGGATCGCCTACTGCACATCGCGGCCGCCGGATCGTTCGATGAGCAAACGTACTTCACCTCTAGCGGTGTTTTCGTCAAGGTCGACGTTGCTCACTTTCGACGTTATGCCGACGTATCAACAATCGATGACTTCTTCGCCAACTTCACGCGTACAGACTGACGCCGCAGGGGGGACTGTCGCTGATCTCCGGGGGACTGTCGCTGATTCGGTGTAAGTGGTTTTGATCGCCCCCGGGGTGGGGCAGGAGGAATCACGACGATGACCGACACAATCGGGGGCGTGGATGCCCCGGTGGCAGGACCGGTTCAGACCGGTCAGGAACACGATGTCACCACCGCGGATGCGGTGCGTGAGCTCTCGAAGGCCGAGCAAGCCTTGGTGAGCGATCTGGTACGTAGCTCACGCGCTCAGGGAGTGGCTCTGACCGGTCCTGACGGGCTGCTCAAGCATTGACCGAGAGCGTGCTCGAAGCCGCCTCGATGAGGAGATGACCGAACATCTTGGCTACGACAAACATCCGCTGGTCGCTGTCGGTATCGCGATCATCGTGCTTCTGCCGAAGATCACCAAGGTGATCCCCGCGCCACTGGTGGCTATCGTGCTGCTCACCGCGATCACGCTGGCCGTCGGTTTCTCGGTGCCCAATGTCGGGGATGAGGGAAAGCTGCCCGACAGCCTGCCCAGCCTGTTCGTCCCCGACGTTCCGCTGACCTGGGACACCCTGACAGTCATCGCCCCATACGCGTTCACCATGGCACTGGTCGGACTGCTCGAATCGCTGATGACCGCCAAATTCGTCGACGATCTTACCGACACCCACTCCAACAAAACCCGCGAAGCCGCCGGACAGGGAATCGCGAACGTTGTCAGTGGACTCTTCGGCGGGATGGGCGGCTGCGCGATGATCGGGCAGACCATGATCAACGTCAAAGACGCGGGTGCGCGCACTCGGATCTCGACCTTCCTTGCCGGGGTGTTCCTCCTCGTTCTGGTCGTCGGCCTCGGCGATATCGTCGCCCTCATTCCCATGGCCGCGCTCGTCGCGGTCATGATCATGGTGTCAGTCGGCACCATGGACTGGCACAGTCTCAACCCGAAGACGTTGCGGCGCATGCCGAAAAGCGAGACTGCGGTCATGGTTGCCACCGTCGTGGTCACCGTGGCCACCCATAACCTCGCCTACGGTGTCATCGTCGGTGTTCTCACGGCGATGGTGCTCTTCGCCCGACGGGTCGCCCACTTCACCGAAGTCGTCGACGTCGCCGACCCCCGATACCCGGGTGTACGCCGTGCAGGGTGAACTGTTCTTCGCCTCAAGCAACGATCTGATCTACCAGTTCGACTACGTCGGCGACCCGCAGAACGTGATCATCGATATGAGCGGCTCGCACATCTGGGATGCGTCCACTGTCGCTACCCTTGACGCCATCACGACTAAGTACCAGGCAAAAGGCAAGACCGCCACCATTATCGGACTCAACGACAGCAGCGCCGAGCGTCATCAACGTCTTAGCGGACACCTCGCCGGCACCCACTGACCACGAAAGGGCCGCCAGTGACCGCCGAGGAGACCGAGCACTTCCAGATCGGCGAAGTCGCCGCTGCCACCGGGCTATCGGTCAAGACCATCCGCCACTACGGCGATGTCGGCCTGGTAACCCCCTCGGCACGCTCGACCGGGGGCTTCCGCCTCTACACCCACACAGACATCGACCGGCTTCTGGTCATCCGCCGGATGAAGCCCCTCGGTTTCACCCTCGACGACATGGGCGCGCTACTGGCCGCACAAGACACACTCGCGCTCTCAGACGCGGACGACCACGAGCGTCGTGCGGCGCTGGCCACCATCTCCGAGTTCCGCGGCCGCGCCGAAACGGCCTGCCGCACGCTTGAACGTCAGGTCGAGTATGCCCGCGAACTAGTCGATCAACTCGCCGATCACGTTAGCGCCACCCAGCGCTCCTGATGTCACCTGTCGATGGTGACCAGCGCCGCTCCACGCTCACAGGTCCGCGCGGTCACTCGTTGGGCGCCTCATCGCCGTGGTCTGGGCCGGTACTGTGCGACGTCCGAGAGTGACACTGACACAGATCACCGCACTCAGCGCCCGGTGGCTGCTGAACGATCACGCCAGGTGTGCCGGTTCAGCAGCACCCGGTGGTGGCGCCGAGGACGTTGCGCAGTGCGTCCAGCGAGTCGGGTTGTGCGCGGTAGTAGACGTTCATTCCTCGACGGTCAGCGGTGACCATGCCGGCCTTGCGGAGCTGGCCCAGGTGATGACTGGTCGTCGCCTCGGTGAGACCGACCGCGGTCGCGAGGTCGCAGGTGCATATTCCGTCACCGGCGTCGGCGAGCAGGATCGACACGAGTTTAATGCGCACGGGGTCGGCAAGCGCCTTGAGCCGCAAGCGATCTCGAAGCGCGGTGTCGTCATCGAGCGGGGCCGCCGATACCGGTGCGCAGCAGATTGGGGCACTGATCCAGTTCAACGCCAGCGACCCGAGGAGCAGGCGGCGGTCGCCGGTGACAGAGTCGAGTCGGTCGTAGCGCACCTTGGCCAGCACCGGATACATCATGATCAGCAACCCGAGAGCGATCGGCAGCGAGATGCCGTCGAGCTCGACGGCCGCGAGAGTGTCACCCAGGCCTGGAACAACTCGCCCGAGCAGCAGTCCGGCGACCATCGCTGCGCCGATCCACACCGGCAGAAATCGGTCCAGCGTCGACAGCTTGCCCGCGACCGCGGTGTCAGGGGCGGTCACTGGTCGGCCTCACACGAGCGTGTTTCCCCCACGACCGTGGCAAGATCGCCCAGCAGGTCCGACAGTTGCTGCAGCGCTTGAGCGTTCACCCGGTAGTACACCCACGTCGCGCGGCGCTCACTGGTCACCAAGCCCGCTTCGCGCAGCACCTTCAGGTGATGTGAGATCGTCGGCTGCGACAACTCGAACGGCCCGGAAATGTCACACACGCAGGCTTCGCCTCCCGGATGCGCGGCAACCTCCGACAACAACCGCAACCGAGCCGGATCTCGTCAATATTGACATACGTCAATGCAAGCGACAAGGAGTCGATTCCGTTCAGCGGGTACGACACGCCCGATGGGCTCCAGCCAAGCCGGCACCCTGGCCTCCGGTTCACACTGCGAGCACTCGACGCTCAGGCGGTGGCAGTTAACGAACCTATCGATCCTGTCGTGCGGCTGGCGATCTCGCAGTGGCCTGATGATGCACCCCGCGGAGCGGTCTCGACATTCTGCGCCGAATACGGGATTTCCCGAAAGTCGTTCTACAAGCTACGGAAACGAGCAAGAGAAGAGGGCCCCTCGGCGGTCCTCGAACCCCGGACCCGCCGCCCGAAGTCGAGCCCGTCGGCACTCAATGAGGAGGTCAAAGCGCAGGCGGTGGCCGTGCGCGCTGCACTGGAAGCATCCGGTCTGGATCACGGGCCGATCAGCGTGCACGACAAGATGCAGTCGATGGGGTTGACGCAGGTGCCCTCGACCGCCTCGCTGGCCCGGATCTTCCGCGAAGCCGGGGTCGCTCGCCGTGAGCCGAAGAAGAAGCCCCGCTCGGCGTGGCGGCGGTTCGTCTACCCGGCGCCGAATGCGTGCTGGCAACTCGATGGCACCGAGTACGTCCTGACTGGTGGCCGCAGGTGCGTCATCCTGCAGCTCATCGACGATCACTCGCGCTACGCCGTGGGCTCACATGTGGCCGACGGTGAAACCGCTGAGGCTGCGATCGCCGTGTTCGACAAAGCAGTGACCGCCCACGGAGTACCTCAACGACTCCTCACCGACAATGGGCCCGCGCTCAACCCCTCCCGGCGCGGCCGACTCGGCCAGCTCGTCGCACACGTCCGCGTGCTCGGGGTAGAAACGATCACCGGCAAGCCCTACAAGCCGACCACCCAGGGAAAGAACGAGCGATTCCATCAGACGCTGTTCCGGTATCTGGACAAGCAGCCATTGGCTGACACCCTGGCCGAGTTGCAGGCCCAGGTCGACGCGTTTGATCACATCTACAACACCCAACGGCCTCACCAGGGCCTGCCAGGGCGGGTCACACCACTGGCCGCGTGGCAAGCCACACCGAAAGCCGATGCGCCACACCCGATAGCCGGTGGGTCACTGTTCGATCGGCCTACACCGCGCCCGCGGCCGGCGCCGCGCCCACCCGCCGATCTGCCCGATGGCGTCCTGGTCCGAACTGTCAGCACCTCGGGAACCATCAGCGTGGACTCAGTCACCTACATGGTCGACGTGAACCACGCCTTCGACCACGTCCTCGTAGCCATCGACGACACCGCCGTCATCATCGCCAGCGCCGACGGAGTAGTGCTAACCGAGCACTCCCGGCCCGCTCCCGGCATCACCTACGTCGGCAACCGACAACCACGCGGTCCACGCTCCACCAAGACCAGACCGTCACCGAAGTCCTGACACACCAACTGTCACCGAAGTCCTGATGCAGAACCGTCACCGATGTCCCGATACATCACAAAACATGCACAGAGTCTAACCCCAGTGCTCGAATAGGTGTTCGATGCGCATGTAGCCTGTTCGAGTGGCGGGGGTGTGCCTGGAACGGGAAGTCCGGGACCGCACGCACCCCCGCCCACTTATGCATTAGACGGGGCCTGAGGTGGCTACGGCGTGCGCGGCTCGCGAGCTCCGCCGCCCCCCCGGTGTACCCGCTAGACGGCGGGCTGATGTGAGCTTTAGTGGCTTTAGTGGGCGTCGACGAGGGCGGGTTGATCTGCTGTGTGCACACGCTCGCTGCGCGGCGACGTGTCGGCGGTGCACTCATGATGTCGCTGGGCCCCCGCTGCGGGACACGCTCACGGCAGGTGGACGCGGTTGTACGCACGTGCGGCGCCGGGCGGTCGCACCCGAGCCTGAGAGCCCACTCGACCGAAAACGACGCCCAGTCAACGGGAAACGACGCCCAGTCAACGGAATCTAGCGCCCAGTCAACGGGAAGTAGCGCCGCCCACTCGACGGCGAAAGGCATGCCATCACATGCGCTGCTCTGCGACGTCGAGGTCAAGGTCGAGGTCAACGACGCGGTCGGCGACCTGCGCGACAGCCTCCTGGTCGTGGGTGATCATCAGCAGTGACCGGTCCTCGTCGCGGGTGAGTCGGGACATCACATGCAGTACTTGGCGCTGAGATTCGGGGTCCAATCCGGTCGTCACCTCATCGCAGATCAACACCGAGGGGTCGGCGGCCAGGGCACGCGCGATCGCCGCCCGCTGCACCTCACCACCCGACAGCGTGCGCGGACGGCTGTCGGCCAGTGCCCGACGGAGCCCAACCTGCTCGATGGCACGCAACGCCGCGGCCTGCGCCTGCGCACGGCCGGCCGAGCGCAGCCGCACAGGCGACCGCACGATCTGATCCCACACCGAGCGATACGGGTCGAACGCAGCCTTCGCGTCCTGGAAGACGTAGGCGATCGCGGCAGCATCGGCTTGGGATCGGCGGCTCACCACATCCGGCAAGGGCCGTCCGTCGAGCAGCACCCGCCCTGCCGACGGCGCATGCAGCCCCGCCAACACTCGTGCGGCCGTTGATTTCCCCGACCCGCTTGCGCCCACCAGCGCGACACACTCGCCGGGTTCGACGCGCAGGGAGAAATCCTGCAGGACCGGGTGGCGCCGATACCCGGCGCTGATGCCCTCCAGCGCCAACCGCGCAACGCCTGCTTCAACGACGTCGCGATCGGCGATCTGGTGACGGTGGCGACCGCTGCTCTCGTCGCGACCCGTTGGCTGCCGGTCCGCACGGGCGACGATCCGCCCGCTCTCCATGGTGATGACGTGTGACGCCACCCGCCGCACCGCGTCATGATCGTGGGTGAGCAGCAGCACGGGCAGTCCGAGACCGGTGAGGCGTTCGATCTCGGTGAGCACTGCGTCGCGACGCGCCGGATCCTGACCGGTGGTCGGTTCGTCCATCACAAGGCAGTCCGGCGCGGTGAGCAGGGCCAGCGCGATCACCAGACGTTGCTGCTGGCCACCGGAGAGCTGATGCGGATGCCGACGTAGCATCGCCGGATCGTCGGAGAAGCCGGCTCGCCGCAGTGCGTCATCCACCGATACGTCCGCGCCTCGACGCCGTGCCGCCTGCTCGACGTCGCGCAGTACGGTTCCGATCCGCAGTGCCGGATTGAGTACTGCCGAGGGATGTTGCGGCACATAGCCGAAGTGCAGCTGCGCGGTACTCTTCCGACACCAACTGAGCTGTACACCCGGCCGATGCTCACCCATCAGCGCCATCGCGGTGGTGGTCTTGCCGCTTCCCGACGAACCGACCAGAGCGGTGACCCCGTTGGCGGGGATGTCGAGATCGATGTCGTCGACGATCACCCGTTGCCCGACGCGGGCGGTGAGCCCGCGAATCGAGACGAGAGTTGGCGCCACCATGGGAGTCGTTCCGGTTCCACGGGTCATTCCGTTACCCCGGCAGTGGTTTCGCTCCGCGTATGCTGTCGGGTCAACGAATCGCACAGCAGGTTCACGCCCACCGCCATCGCGATGATAAGTGCAGCGGGAACCAGAACCCCCCACGGCACCAGCGCAATCCCGCCTCGATTGCGATCCACCATGACCGCCCAGTCGGTGCCCGCGGCATCAGCGGTGAGACCGAGAAAACTGGCCGATGCGACCAGATAGATGGCTCCCACGAATCTGAGTCCGGCATCGGCGGCGATGATCGGGACCAGGGTGCGACCCAGATAGCCGATCATCCTGCGCCACCACGACTCCCGTTGCAGAATCAGCGCCTGCATGGCAGGGGTGTGCACTGCACGCAGGGCAGATGCGCGGATCAGTCGGGCCGCATCCGGAAACAACAACAGGGCAACGGTGACCGTCAGCACCACAGTGCTGGCTCCCGACATGGCGACCACGATCAGCAGCAGCATGATCGACGGCAACGACAGCAGCACGTCGAGCGGACGCATCATCATCTCATCGATGAGCCGATGCCGGCTGGTGGCCGCGGTGATCGCCCACGGCACCGCGACGGCGTAGGTCAGCACCACCGCGATCACCGCAATCACCACCAGCGAGCGCCCACCCAACAGAACCTGCGACAGCACATCGCGACCTTCCACGTCGGTGCCCAGCAGCCAGTTCTCGCCCTGAGTGAAGGCCGGGCCACGCTCGCCAGGCTCGGCCACCAGCGGACCGGCGAGCGCCACCATCAGCGGTATACCCGCGAGGGTGGCGCCGAGGATCAGTGCAAGTCGAGGATGTCGTCGCAAAGAACTCACAGTGCATCTCCGGCCGCCGGATTCAGCTGATAGGCAACGATGTCGGCGACAGTGTTCACCACCACCGTGATCACCGCGAACAGACACACCACCCCCATGAGCAACGGCAAATCGCGGCTGCTGACGGCGTCCACCAGGACCTCGCCGAGGCCGCCGATGGCGAAGACGGCCTCGACGATCACCACACCGCCCAGCATCCAATCGGCGATCCGCGCGACATGCTGGGTCGCCGGTGTCAGCGACCCGGGCAGTGCGTGGCGCCAGATGACGCGACGCATCGAGATACCCAGACGCAGCGAATGTTCGACGTACTCCGAGTCCAATGTGGTGGCCATCGATGCGCGCACCAACCGCGACAACGAGCACACCGGACGCACCATCAGGACGACGACCGGCAGTACGAGCAGTTCCGGTTGGTCGAGCAGGGAGTCTCCGGCGCCGACCGCGGTAGGGGGAAACCATCCCAGGCCCACCGCGAACACCGAGATGAGCACGATCGCCACGGCGAACTCCGGAGCCGCGTACAACGCCACCGTGGTACCCGTGATGGTGCGATCCAGCCGCCGGCCGCGATGCGTGGCGGCCACCACGCCGATCGCGATGGCCGCAGGGACGGTCAGCGCCATCGCGAGAACCGCGAGCGTCACCGTGGGCCCCAGGGCGTCGGCGAGAATCGCGGTCACCGGGCGCCCAGAGCCCGCCGAGGTTCCGAGATCCCCCTGCAGAAGACCACCGGCCCAATCACCGAACTGGGTGAGCAGGGGCCGGTCGAGACCGAGGTTCTGTCGCAGCGCGGCGATACGGTCGGGATCCGGATCGTCGGCAGCAATGGCCACGGCCGCGTCGCCGGGCAACGCGGAGGCGACCACGAACACACAGCCCACCACCGCCGCCGTCTGCACCACACCCACCGTCAGACGGATGCCCGCGTAGCGGGCGATGTTCATGCGAGCCAGGCCTTGTCGAATCGCGCGTACCCGAGTGTGTTGGTCGGCGCATTCTGTGGCATCCCGCGCAGGTTGGGCGCCATGCCGTGCTGGGCGTCGGAGAAGCCCCACACCAGCAACCCGCCTTCGGTGTAGAGCTGGCTCTGCATGTCCTGATAGGCGCGATCACGCGCAGCGCCATCGGTGGTCTGACTGGCCGTGGCATACAAGGAGTCGAACTCCGGGCGCCGCCACTGCGTGTAGTTCTTTGTCGACTCGGTGAGCATGCGCTGTTCGATGTGGCTGCCGATGGGCATCGCACCGGACCGGAAGCTCGACAGCACACCCTCATCGAGAGTCTTCGACCAGAACGTCGATCCCTCACCGACGACCACGTTGATGTTCAGGTCCACCTGTGCGGCCTGCTCGGCGAGGATGTTGGCCGCCTCGACGAAGCCGTTGGTCGATGACGTCGTCTGCAGGTCGATGGTGGTGTTGCGCGCACCGGCCCGTCGGATGAGGTCCCGGGCCAGATCGAGGTCCTGTTCGCGCTGCGGCAGATCGTCGGCGTAGTATTCGAACCCTTTGCCGAACAGGTCGTTTCCTACTGTTCCGGTCTCGCCGAGGATCGTGGATACGAGTTGGTTGCGGTCGACGAGCGCGAACATCGCCTGCCGTAGTTCGAGGCTGTCGAACGGAGGGCGGTCGACTTTCATCGCGAATGCCGACATCGAACTCTGCGGCGAGGTGAGGATCTCGACGCGATCGTCACCGGCGTACGTGCGAGCCGAGGTGACGCTGAGGTCATCGGCGTAGTGCACCTGCCCGCCGAGCAGCGCATTGATGCGTGCGGTTTCGTCGGAAGCGGTGAGGATCTCCAACTCGTCCACGTATGCTGCGCCGTCCCAGTGGTCGTCGAATCGGGTGGTGACCAGCGACCGTCCGGGAGCGAAGGAGACGAAGGAGAATGCACCGGTGCCGACCGGTGTAGCGAAGTCGGTGGTGCCCTCGGGGATGATGTACGCACCGAATGCCGACAGCACCGTGGTGATCTCGCCGCAGGGTTGCGTACAGACCAGTTCGACTGTTCGGTCGTCGATCGCACGAGACCTGGGAACGTCGAGGACCGCGAGTGCTGCGGCGGGTCGCAGCGCGTTCTTCGGGTCGACGATGCGGCTGTAGGAGTAGAGGACATCGGCTGCGCGGACCGGTCGACCGTCATGGAAACGGGCGTCGCGCAGGCGAATCGTCCAGACGGTGGCGTCGGCGTTGGGTTGCCACTCGGCCGCCAGGCGCGGGACCGGCGACAGGTCGTCGCCGAGTTCGACAAGTTTGTCGTACATCGCATTCGACCGCGCGACGTCGACGTACAGGTTGGACTTGTGGGGGTCGAGAACCTCGTCGGCGCCACCGCCGTTGAAGACAGCCTGGAGTCTGCCGCCGGTCCGAGGAGCCTGGCCGGACGTCGGTGACGAGCTGCTGTCGGTGCCGCACGCGCCCAGCAGCACTGCCCCCGCGGCGGCGGCGCCGAGGCCGAGGAACGATCGGCGGGTGAACGGAGCCGAGATCGCGCGCCGTGCAGAATCCGAATGCTTCATGAATGCCTTTCCTGGTGGGTAAGACGCGGACGGTGCATCGCCGCGCTCATGTGATCGCCTCCGCCACGATGTGCAGGCGGTCCCCGGCCAACGAGGTGTCACCTCGGGCGGGCAATCGTGGCGGATGTGCCGGCCACCCGCCTTCGACGCGGGGTCCCGGAGCGTCGAACATGGTGCGGATGGTGTAGCCGGCGCGCGACAGGTGACCGGCGATCTCCAGCGGAAACAGCAGCCGCCACGCCGAGGACTGAACGACGGGTTCGTCATCGGCGCCGCGCCACACCCGACGCCGGCGCAACAGCTGCGAACCGTGGTCGATCCACAATATGGTGTCGGCCCGCCAGGTCTGCCCGGCGGCTTGCACACTGAACTGCGTCGGATGGTCCAGGAGTTCGGAGTTTCCCAGGAAGTAGGCGCCGTTACGCATTTCGAGGATCAAAAGTCCGCCGGGCCGCGTATGGGAGCGGCAACGGTCGAGGCAGGCACGCAGGTCATCATCGGTATGGCAATACAGCAGGGAGCTGTCCAGACAGGTGATCGCATCGAAACCTCCCGGTGTCACGTCGAATTCGCGCATGTCTGCCTCGACGAAACGCACGTCGCGGTGCCGCGAGCGGGCGTATCGCAGCATCTCGGCAGAGCAGTCGAGTCCGGTGCAGCGGTACCCGAGGCCGCTGAGATAGCCCATGTCGCGTCCGGTTCCGCACCCGATGTCCAACACCGCGGGCGGATATTCCGCATCCGGCGGTGTCGAGGTCGTCAGGTGGGTCCGCATCACGTCGTGTAAGAACCTCCCGGCCGAGTGATCGTGGTCGGGAAACCTGAGCTCGTACAGTTCCGGGTTGTCCGTCAAGAAGTTGCGCGTCGACTGCGACGTCATGACACCACCCCCGCGGGCCGGGCCAACAATCCCCGTCGGTGCAGTGTCCACACGGCGACCGCCGATCCGAAACCGATTGCTGCACAGATGACGAGACCCGGCCAGCCGGTCCCCGTGTCGATACCGCGACCGATCGCGATATTGCCGACAGTCGCAGCAATCCCGGAGACGAGGTAAAACATCCCGAAGAGCGTCCCCGACACGGTGGATGACGCGTAGGCCGGTATCAACTCGAGAACGAACGGTTGCGCCACCATGATCCCGGCCTCCAGCACCAGTGCCGAGGCGATCACCACGACCATCGCCGCGATGCGAGCAGCGACGCTGCCGGCCGACGACCACAGCACCGGCAGTAGGACCAGGAAAGCGGCACCCATCAACGCCAATCCGGCGGTGATGGCGGATCCGCGAGGGGTTCTGTCCGCGAACCAGCGAGTCAGCCGCACCTGACACACCAGACTGAAGACCGTCGTACTCAGGAACACCACGGCCACGGCGCCACCCCAGTCGGTGATGCGTTGCGCGAAGACGGGATAGACCAGATACATCTGCGTCTGCAGTGCGAACATGCCGAGCATCGCGAAGGTGAACAACATGAATCGTCGGTTCGACAGCACCTCTCCCCAACCGCCCAGGACGGTGGTCTCCGACGGCGCCACCGGGTGCGGCGGCAGGAACCGGGCCTGCGCGATGGTCAGCGCGGCGAAGACGACGGCGGCAGCCACGGCGGCAACGCGGAAATCCACGAGCAGCAAGGCGCTGCCGATCAGCGGGCCGGACAGTGCGCCGGCCTGGGCGAAGACATTGAACACGGCGAAGGCCTCGGCCCGTCGATCCGGTTCGGCGACAGCGATGTAGGACCGAACCGCCGGGTTGAACAGGGCGCCGGCGAGACCGGAGAGAATCGAGGCGAGCGCGAGCAGCGGCACCGATGTCCCGAAGGCGAACACCGCGAAGCCCACCGAACGCAACGCGCAGCCCGCGATGATGACTCGATGCGGCCCGAGCCGGTCGGCGGCGGTACCGCCGATCAGAAACATTCCCTGTTGACTGAACGTCCGCACACCGAGAATGAGGCCGGTGACCGCCAGGGACAGACCAAGATCGTCGGTCAGGTGCATCGCCAGATAGGGCACCAGCATGTAGAACCCGGTGTTCACGCCGTACTGGTTGATCACGAGCAGTTGGACCGACCGCGGGAAACTCCGCAACAGGCTCAGCGTGCCGGCGCTTCGGGTCGGACTCATGGGCATCGCCCCGTCGCGGTCGGATACACCCCGAGACCGGCCGTGCCGTCAGGCCGAAGCCATCCGTCGGCTCCGCCCAAGCCTGTCCACGGGTCGTGGTCCAGCAGAAGATGGCCGTCGAGGTCGCACCATCGCGCGAGCCCTCCCAACTGGGCGGCCGGAGCAATGCTCAACGAGCTGCTCGCGAGACAACCGAGCATCACGTCGAGACCGCGCTCGCAGGCGCCGGTGGCCAACTCGACGGCGCTGGTCAACCCGCCGCATTTGGACAGCTTGATGTTCACCGCGGAGAACAGTCCCACCAGGTCGTCAAGACCCTCGGGACCATGGATGGATTCGTCGGCGATCACCGGGATGTCGATGGTGCTCAGCAGTTCCCGCTGTCCTCGGTGGTCGGTGGCGGCGAGCGGCTGTTCCAGGGCCACCAGCCCGACCTCTGCGCAGTCGGACAGCACGGTGAGTGCCGTCGACACCGTCCACGCCTCGTTGGGGTCCGCGATGAGGTCGACGTCGCCGACGGTGTCGGCGATGGTGGTGAGGCGCTCGATGCTCAGGCGTGCATCGTCGTCGAGCTTCACCTTCAGAGTCCGGAATCCCCGGTGACGCGCTTCGCGGGCGGCATTCGCCATCGCCGTCGGCGAGTCGATTCCGAGAGTTCGGAGGATGGGTATCGCTCTCGGCGCGGTGAGCCCGAATGACGCTGCAACCGTGTGATTGTGCTGACGCGCGTGTAGGTCGGTGCGCGCTGTGGTGACGGCGGTACATACGGCGGGCGACACCTCACCGACGGACCGCCACGTCATCGGATCGTCGTCGAGGTGATCACGAACATAATGCAGCTCGGTGTCGATGCGTCGCAGATCCAGGTCGGCATAGCGGGAGGTGACGACCTCGCCGTATCCAGTGAGCTCGGAGTCGGGGTCGCAGGCGACGACAGTCACGGCGTCTCGCTCGGCCATCGCCCCGCGGCTGATCCGGAACGGCTCGCGCAACCGGAGCGTGGTCGACGTCCATTCGAGAGTCATGTCACCGCCGCCTTTCCTGGTTGTGTCACGCCTGCGGGAGCGCTCGCCGATCCGTGGGCGGGTGCTGATTCCGGCACACGTACCGAGCAGCATCGGGTCCAACAGTCGGTCGGGTCGTGGCAGTCGTCGATCTCGTGGGGTGAGCGGCGCGGTGGCCCCAGCAGGCCGCGCCGGTTGCACCACTCGTCGTCGAAGATGTTGTGCAGGTAGCGTTCCGGTCCATCCGGGAAGATGGTCACCACTGTGCCCGGCCAGCGTGCCGCGGCCCAGCCGCTGACGAGTGCGACGGCACCGGTCGACCAGCCTCCGGTGTGGAATCCGTCGCGCGCCAGCGCCCGACAGGCGTGCACAGCCTCGCATGGGCCCACCCAGTGCACCTCGTCGAACAGTTCGTAGCCGACGTTGCCGGGATGCAGGCTGCTGCCCAGGCCGCGCATCATCCGCGCGGTGCCGGGTTGGCCGAAGATCGTCGATCCCACCGCGTCGACGCCGATGAGTCGCAGGTGTGGCCACATTTCGCGCAGTCGGCGGCCGACACCGTTGCTGTGCCCGCCGGTGCCGACGCTGCAGACGAGCACCTCGGCGCGCTCGATCCCCCGGGCGCCGAGGTCTGTCATGATCTCGTCGGCCAGGCCCAGGTAGCCGCGGGCGTTGTCGGGGTTGTCGTACTGGTTGGGCCAGTATGGCTTCTGCGGACCATTCCGGATCTCGTGCACGATGTCCAGACGCGCCTGCTGCCACCCACCCGTGGGGTGGGGACGGTCGACCACCACCAGGGTGGTCCCCAGCGCGGTGAGCAGGTTCCGCATCGCCGGTTCCAGTTCACGGTCCACCACCAGGGTCAGCGGATGGCCCAGTCGCTGGGCAACATAGGCGAGCCCGATTCCCAACGTTCCGCTGGTGGACTCCACGATGGCGGCACCGTCTGCGAGGTCGCCGCGGCTGCGCGCGCCCATGACCATGGACACTGCCGATCTGGCCTTGAGGCCCCCGACCGCGAGGGCCTCGATCTTCGCGTAGTAGCCCGGATGGTCGCGGGGTACCGGTGTGGCGATATGCGCGAGTGGGCTGCAGCCGATCGTCAGAAGGCCGTCGGTGCTCATCGCGGATTCTCCCCGGGATACAGGTACATCTCGCCGCCGTCGCCGGTCAGCCAGAAGAAGGGGTAGGGTTCGGCCGACAACGAATGGACCGCTCCCCCGAGCAACTCCCTGGCCACGGCGCTGCCGCTCTGCGCGAAAACAGTGATCGGTGTTCCCGCAGACGTCGCAGCATCGCACAGCGTGCCGAAGGTGCCGTTGCCCAACATCATTCCCGTGGCCAGCACCGCATCGCAGGTCGGCAACGCCGAGGTGAAGTCGGTGACGATCGGTTCATCCCACTCCGTCCGTCCCCCTCTGAGATCGCACGCGACATAATGCACACCACGTTCTCGGAGGCACGCGAGCAACGAGTTGACCACGCCGACAACCAGGACCCGCTCGCCCGGAACCACCGGGACGAGTCCGGTCACGTGGCGGGCGCGCCGCATCGATCGGAACAGCGAATCGCCCGACGGCAGAGGTAACGCTACGCATCGAGAATCGTCGCGGTGCGGACACGTGTGTGCGAGGTAGGCGTCGAGGACTGCGATTCGGACGGCGCGCGATTCGTGACGGAGGAGCCGCTGGACCGAAGCTCCTGCGCAGTCGAGGACCGTCCCGGGGTCGAGGCTGCCGGGTTCGATCGAGCACGAGCCGACCGCCGTGCCCACCCGGACGCTGAGGACCTGATTCCGGTACTGCTGGTTCCGGCCGGCATGCTGTGCGGCCTGATCGGTGATGAACGCGACCGCTACCGACAGGTCTGCCGGCGGAGCCGAAGCCGGTTCGGTGCAATACTTCTCCATCAACGCATCAACGCAGTCGAGCTCTGCCGGCATCACGAGCGTGTGTCCACGATGGTCACTTCGAGTCCGGCCAGGAGATCATCGGCCACCCGACGCGCCGCACCCGACTCGTCGGCGAGGGCGATGATGTTGCCGAGGTAGGAGTTGTTGTTCGCCCCCGATGCGGTGACATGTCCGGGCTCTTTGAAGGTCGCCGACACCACAGCCGGATGGTCGGTGATGGCGTCGGCCCCGTGCAACGACGTCAGCGTGCCCGCCTGGTGTGGCACGAGCATGCTCACCGCCGCGCTGCGTGAACTCGAACGGTGTGCTGAACACACCGAACCGCCCGTCGACGACGGGTCGCGGCCGAGTGCGAGTTCGACTGCTACGGAGGGTAAGTCGATTCGGTCGACGTAGCGAATCAGCTCGGTGATCTGGTTACCGGCCGGTCGTGGATTGATCTCGATGATCCTGGGCCCGTCGCCGGTGAGCCGCAGTTCGGTGTGCACCACCACGTCGTCGAGGCCCAGCGCGGCGATGGCCTGCTCGGCTGTCACGATGAGAGCCGAGCGGTCCTCGGGACTCAGGTGCGCCGGGAACATGTGCCCGGTCTCCACGAACCCCGAGTCTCCGCCGAGGCTCTTGTCGGTGACTCCGAGCGAATGAACCCGGCCTCGATGTACCCAGCTCTCCACGCTGAACTCCGGTCCGTCCAGGAACTGCTCCAGCAGGACGACGGGTTCTCGTTTCTGGCCGCGTGCATTGATGTCGAAGCTGCGCAACTGCGCCACCGCTGCTGCGACGTCGGTCCAGGAGTCGGCTCGCCGCACGAACATTCCGGCGCACAGGTCAGTCGGCTTGACCACCAGGGGGTAACCGATCTCGTCGGCTGCCGCACGCAGAAGAACTTCGTCGTCCAGACCCACGGTCCGGTGACGGGGCCCGACGAGACCCGCGTGATCGAGAGTTACGCGGGTGCGCGCCTTGTCGCAGGCGTCGGCGATCGAGTCCGGGCTGGGGCCGGCCAGCCCCAGTGCGGACGAGATATGTGCGGCGAGGGGCAGGTAGTAGTCGCATGCGGTGAGCACACCGTCGATCCGCAGGTCGGCGTCGATCTCGCGTGCCGCCCGCAACCCGTCGGCAAGATCATTGGTGTCTGCCGTGACCACGGCGCGTCCCGCGAGTAGCGGGTGCATCTCCTCGGGCGGCTGTTGGCGCGCGTAGTGCTCGGGCGCGCGGGTGAGGAAGGTGAACTCCACGCCCAGCTGCTCGATCGCACGCGGCAGGAGCGTCCCCATGGACCCCACCCAGCTTTCCACCAGGAGCAGATGTGGCACCGCGAGTTCCCCTAACGACGTCGACCGATGGAAAAGGAGCAGGCGCTACCTTAACCATAATGACAGTCGTTTTCAATATGAAGCTATGTGTCGAGGAAGGATCCCTCGCTGACCGTCGAGTGCGCTTCTCCCCGTTCGGCGCCCGAGACCTCCGGGCGTCACCAGTCCAGGGGTCTTGCCGCTCAGGGCAGCCGGTTCAACGAGTGGATTTCGACGCCCAACGATGCGATTGCGATCAACGCCGCCAGAAATACCGTCTCCACCGAGGCGCCGACAAAGACGAGGGCGAAGGTCGCGACGAATCCCAGAGTGGCGAGCACTGCGGAGCACAGCCCATCCACTGGACCCCTGTCGCCATTGGACGGGCCGGGAGGGTGCCGCCTCGGACTCCGCGATCCAAACGCGAGGCTCATCGAACGTCCCGAGCGGAGGTAGCCCCCGATGCTCGTCGTGCGTCGTGGGCCGACTGTCGCCATGTGGGGCCCGAAGTCATCACCGACGCCCACCATCGCTCCAAGGGAGAGGGGTCGGGCCACTCGACGACCGGTGGCTGCAAGCTTGATTCACGCGCAGTCATGGTGTCCTCCTTGTCATTCCGGCGGTGAAGCGCTGGCGCGAAACGAACAAGAATTTTTTAGCACTCTTTGCTTCCGAGTGCTAGCGCAATCGGCGATCCAGTGCTATTTATGGAGTCGTACAGCGAATGAGCTGCTCGTCAACGGGTGGCGGGCAGCCTTGGTTCAGGAGGTGAGTGGCTGTGCTTCGTTTTGATCCGTTCAGCGATGTTGATGCGCTTACTCGGGGGCTGATGACCGGTTCGATGACCGGCACCCAGCGGACCCCGCGGTTCATGCCGCTGGATCTGTACAAGGTCGACGATCACTACATGTTGGTGGCCGACCTGCCCGGCGCCGATCCCGGCTCCATCGACATCAGTGTCGACAACGGCACGCTGACCCTGTCCGCGCAGCGCAGCGCGCCGTCGGACGAGGGGGTGCAGTGGCTGAGCAGCGAACGCTTCGCGGGTACGTATCGGCGGCAGCTGTCGTTGGGCGAGGGCATCGACATCTCGCGTATCACCGCCGACTACGACAATGGCGTTCTGACACTGACGATCCCGCTGGCCGAGCGGGCCAAACCGCGAAAGATCGAGGTGGAGGCGAAGGGCAGACCCGAGCAAATCGAGGCTCACGCCCAGTGATGACGCGGTGACTCGGTAACCGGTTGTGCGACAAGGTTTCGCACTCTGGCGTGGGCGGCACGGTCCGCGCACGCCAGAGTGCGAAGCCAAGCTCTCGGTAAGAGCTACTCCGGTGTTTCGTGGGTGACGGCCTTGTAGCCCTGGGCGCCCGCGCGGTCGATCGCCGCCTTCACCACTCCGTAGATCAATCCCTGCAGCGCAGCCGCCGCCAGGACCTCCCTGGTGCTGCGCTGCAGGTCTTTCGGGTTCGGCGCGTCGGGTTCGTCGGAGAACTGCGCCCACACCTTGTTGAACACCGCACCGGCGGCCATACCGCCGAGGATGCTGATGCCGAGCGCGAGTGGTTTGTACAGAGTCTTGGAGACGTTGCTCATGTGACCATTCCTATCGAATCCTGCGGCGGATCACCACAACCGCGCCG
Organism: Gordonia sp. Z-3; assembly: GCF_036233855.1. Lineage (NCBI taxonomy): Bacteria > Bacillati > Actinomycetota > Actinomycetes > Mycobacteriales > Gordoniaceae > Gordonia > Gordonia sp. Z-3. The sequence goes on along the minus strand of NZ_JAZARS010000010.1, from coordinate 178,605 downwards.
ACCGCGAGGACCGCTGCAGCGACACCGATCAGGAGCTGCCGGTTGTCGCGGGCGGTCGCGGACGCCGCTTGCACCGTGTGCTCGGCGGCGTCGTGGGCGCGCGCACGCACATCCAGTTTGTCGGTGAGCGCGTCGACGGTCTGGGCGAGCTCTTCGCGCTGCTGCTCGACGGGCGGGTCGTCGGGGGTGGTCATCGTAGGTGCTCCTTCACGGTGTCGACGTCGCGCTGAACGCTGGCGGCGGTGTGTTGCGGTGCCGGCGGTACGGCAGCCTTGGCGCGTTGGGCCCCGATCCCCGCGACCACGGCTCCGATCACCAGCAGCACGGCACCGACGATCACCGCCGACAGCCACGGGTCGACGGCATTGGCCAACCCGATGACGGCCGCCGCCACCATCGTGGCGAGGCCGAAGAACAGCAGCAGCGCACCGGCGCCGGACACTCCGACGCCGACGCCGAAACGGCTGCTCTTGGCCTTCACCTCGTCAAGGGCGTCGCGGATCTCGGTTTTGACCAGCGTCGTGGTCTGATGCTGCAGTCGCTCGACGAGTTGGACGGTCGAGAGTTCTTCGGGCGGTTGGTCGGTCACGGTGTCGCCTCCTCGCTGCTCAGTGGCCACAATCAGTCGTCACGTGCGTCGTCGACCAGCTGCTGCTCGTGCTCGGCGCGCTGCGCGAGCGCGTCGTCGTCGAGGTGCTTGGGCTCCTTGGCGTGCTCGCGATGATCGGGAGTGACGTCCTCGGTGGGAGTCATCACGTCGTCGAGGTCCGGTGCATCGTTCTGATCGGTCATGGCTGTCGGGTTACCACGGGACACGAGCGTGAAACCTGAGGCGCCGGGGCAGAGGGGCGGCCAGGAGTCTCTCAGCTAAGCGGACTACAGTTCCGTTTTAGGTTTGCACCGCTAACGACCAAGGAGCTTTGTCATGTCTGCTGACAAGTCACGCACGAAGGCACTCGACCTGGGACTTCTGACGCTGCGCACAGCTGTGGGCGCCACGTTGTTCGCGCACGGCACGCAGAAGCTGGCGGGTTGGTTCAACGGCCCGGGCATCGACGGCACGGCCGCCGGCATGGACGCGATGGGATTCAAGCCTGCCAAGTTGTCGGCGGTCACCGCCGGCGTGAGTGAGGCCGCGGGCGGACTGGTCGCACTGGGTGCGGGTACACGGGTTGCGTCGGCAGCGGGCGCGGCGGCGATGCTGGCCGCCGCCGACGTGCACCGGCCCAATGGATTCTTCTCGCAGAACGGCGGCCTCGAGTTCCCCGCGGTGCTGGGTGTCGCGTCCGCGGCACTCGCATTGACCGGTCCCGGCCGGTACTCGGTGGACGGGCTGCTCGGGCATCGACTCGAAGGTGAACGTGTGGGCGTGCTCGCGCTGGCCGGCGCCGCTGTGGGTGCGGCGGGTGTGCTGTATCGGCGCAAGCAGGCGGTGGCGGCTGCTGCTGCCGCCTAGGCTGCATTCCCGCCGACCCGATTGTGTCGGAGTGCGTTCGTAGCCTGATCACATGAACGCACGATCGTGGCAGCAACTGGTCGAGCAGAGCGTCGCCACTGCCGGGTCATCGAAACCGTGCCCGATCGCGATCAGGTCGCTGCGCTCATGCGGCTGCTGGGAGCCACGCTCACCGGTGCCCTGCTGGTGTTGGAGTACGGGATCGACCGGTTGAGCCCTGAATGGGTCGCTCAGTTGCGAGTTGCGCTGGCGCGCGAGCGGATGCGGGAGTGAGCGTGCCGCGGGTCGGCTTGGGTCGCGCGGGTCGTCGACGGGCCGCGTTCTCCAACAGCACCTGCGGGATCGGAAGCGGCCCGCGGCAAGCCAACGCAGCTGACCGTCACCCGTCGAGCGGTGACCGATAAGGCTGCCGATCACGACGCGTCGCGGCAACGCGATGCGTGACGCTGGGGTGTACCACATCGTCGGCTCGCGGCCGCCGCGTCCGCCAGCCACCCGCGAAGCGCCACGGACTCGCGTTGGGGACGATCTCACCCAACGCCAGGTCGCCGTCGAGGGGCTGACCGAATTTCACACCGAGTATCCGCCGGTACGCTTTCTCGTCGACGCGTATACCCGCAGCGTGCGCTTCGTCGATCATCCATGCGAGCGCGATATCGGGTAGACGGCTGTCGTCGCGGCACTGGCCGCCGACGTCGCCGTGCACGCCCGCGAACCACACCTCCTGCACATCTCGATCGGCGGTGGCCTCTGCGGCGAATCGGTATTCGGCGAAGGGGCGTCGCCGTTCGTCGATGGCCAGGGCGTGCCGTGCGGTCTGCACGTTGTCGATGTTGGCGGTGAACGGCCAGCGCGCCACCTCGAAGCGGGCGCGAAGATTGAGCCAGCCAACTGATTTGACCGTGTCCCAGACGCCGAGAAAACGGACCTGTTTGGTGTTGCGGAACGGGCCCGGAAAGTCGGGGTTGCCGAACTTGGTCCGGAAGTCGTTGCGCAACTTCCAGAATTCCTTCTCCGCACCACGATCCGCAGACCCGTCGGCAGACTCCCCGTTCGGCCCCGACCGCGTGTACAGCTTAAGTGCGTAGGGCACCAGGTTGACGGCGTCGGCGTGCAACAGCCCGACGGTGCGCAGCATCCCGGTCAACGCGCGCGCCGTGTAAGCACCGCGGGAGAAACCGAACACATAGATCTGGTCGCCGGGCCGATACCGTTGACACAGCCAGGTATAAGCCTCTTCGATGTTGTCACGGATACCGAATCCGGCCACCATGCCCGCGAATCGGGTGACGGCTCGGCCGGTCTGGGTGACCGCGGCACGCGATCCCATCGTGCCCACACCCGGGTCGTAGTAGACCAGCTGGCCGGAGTCCTTGACGCAGGCGTCGAACATCCGTGCCACGTTGGTGAAGCCGGTCTCGGGTTCGTTGGTGGTGCCGTCCAGGCAGATCACCAGCTTGCGCGGTGCGGTCTCATCGGTCATCAGGGCTCCTCCAGATCCCATGCGCTGGGCGGCGGAATGTTGTCGTCGCGGAACTGATGCAGTATCTCCGATGCGGGTCCACGAGGCGGCGGCCGGGTCGAGTCGCCGTCGCTCGGGTCGGCTCGGGTCGCGCGGGTCGTCGACGGGCCGCGTTCCCCGACCTCACCTGCGGGATCCGAATCGGCCCGCGGGAACGGCGTCGACCACGGCCCGTCACGGCGACCACGTCACCCCCACCACCGGAGGCAGTTGCGACTTGCCGTAGCTCTGACCACCCGGACCGCCTCGGGCTTGAACAGGCAGCAGCGATCCTCAGCGGTCTTCCCCGTAGGTATCTTCGGGAATCTCACCCGGCCGATAATTCGGCAGGCGGCCGGCGGGCACGATTGCGGTTGCGCTCAAGGCGGCGAGGAGCAACAGCCCGTACTTCAATGTCGTGAGTCGAGTGTCTTCGTTCACCCGGACCGCTTCATCGATCTGCTCGGGGGTGGCTGTGGTGGTGTCGAGCACCTCACGCAACTCGTCATTGCTGACGAAGTTCACGTTGTCCAGGTTCACCTGCGACACCAGCGAATCGGGCAGGCGCGGGTTGTCGACGACTGCTTGTCCGACACCGATGCTCAGCAGAGTGACCAACAGCGCGCCCATGACCGCGGTGCCGACGGCAGACGCGAGATTCTGCGTGGTACCGCGGATCGAGCCCACGTCACCGGCCAGCTTTTTGGGCGCCGACGTGACCAGCACGTTGAACACCAGCGTCACGAGCGCACCTTGACCGACACCGAAGACGATGAGACCGAAAATGGTCGGCAGCGTCTCCCAATTATTCGACACAACGTACGCCAGCCAGATCAGCGCAGCAGTCGTGAGAACGAACGAGAACACTCCGATCGCCCGCGGCGTGTATCGCTTGTACACGCGCACAACAAGCGTGGCGGTGATGAACACCGTGAGATTGAAGGGCATCATCGCGAGCGCGGTGTCGAAGGGTGTACGTCCCTGCACGATCTGCACGTAGAGCGGCACCGTGAAATTCAGTGCTGCTTCCATCGCCACGACGATGAACATGGCGTAGACCGCCGAGCGCTCGCGCGAACTGCGCAGCACCGACAGGTCGACCAGCGGAACCTTGCCGGCCGCCATCCGCCGTCGCGTCCACATGAAGAACGCCTGCACCAAGACCACGCCCGCGACGATCAGCATGGGCGCCGGGGAGACCCCGGCGATGTCGAAAGGTGCTGCGGGATCGGCGTAGAACGCCCCCCAGTTGTTGAGGTTGTTGAAACCCAGCGTGAGCGACATGATGCCGATGCCGATCAGGATTGCGGCGAAGACGTCGATCGTGATGTCCGGGTCACCGGGCACCGAGGTGAGCGTGAAGCTGAAGATCAGGATGAGAACCGCAAGTGCCAGCACGATTCCGAAGACGGGGCGCCATCCGACCAGCGTGCCCAGCGCACCACCGAGGAAGAAGGCGCTCACCCCCGACACCGCACGAGCCGACCCGAGAGAGCCGATCGCCGTCGCCTGCTGGTCCCCGTGATAGTTCGCGGCGATCAAGGCGACCAACGATGGCACGATGATGGCGGCTGCCGCACCGGCCAACGCCTGACCCGCGATGGCCCAGCCAACGGCGGGCGAAACGATCATCAGGATCGCCGAGCAGGCGAACACACCGACGACGATCCGGAAGATCAGCAGCCAACCGATACGTTGACCGAGTTTGGCCCCCAACATCACCAGGGCTGCGACGACGAGACCATAGACGACGATGGTGGTACTCGCGACGGTCGGCGCGACGTCGAAGTCCTCGACCATGCCGCCCAAGGACACCGGCAGGGCCGCGACGTTGAAGGACATCATGACCTGGGCGAGGAACAACCCGATCATCGGCAACCAAGAGGAGCGGCCGGTCGCGGCAGGCTCCGCGGTCGAGGTGGTCATGTGCAGGCTCCTTGTCTCGGCCAAGTCCTTGGTGTCCGCGCACCCCGCTACCGGCGGCTGACGTGAATACCACCGCGCTCCGAAGGCTACAGACGCGGGAAAGCCGTCGCGTGTCGGCGTGCAGGTTCTCGGCTGCGATGCACGACGTTCTCGCCTCAGCAACTGCGGCGGCGGCATCCCCTCCACGGCGCTGCCGGCACCGACCCGCCAAGATGGACTCATGACCACCGCACCGACCGATCGCACGCTGACGCGTGGCTGGTCGCGCCGCGAGGTCTTGCGCACGCTGTTGCTCGCCGGGTCGGCGACGTTGCCGTTGGCGGCATGCTCGTCGCCGGCGACTGACGGTGAACCCGTCCCCGACCGTCGCTGGGGTGCCTACATCCCGAGCGTCCTACCGGCGAGTGCGTCGTCGCCGTCGCCTATCGATCAGCTCGCCGCGCTGGCCGGCGCGGCCCCCGGGTATCTGCACCGGTTCGCCGCGATCGGCGACAACGCACCGATCGCCGACCTCGACGCGATCGTCGAAGCCGGGGCCGGACCTTTGCTCAGTCTCGAGCCGTGGCAACCCGACGGCGGGATCGAGCAACCGCGGTATGCGTTGTCACGCATCGCATCCGGCGACTTCGACGATGACTTCCGACGCTGGGCGACGCAGCTCGTGGATTGGGGCAAGCCGATCCTGCTGCGGTTCGCACAGGAGATGAACGGAACCTGGTATCCGTGGGCGATCGGCATCGGCGGAAACACAGCCGCTGGGTATCGGGCGGCGTGGAACCGCATGTGGCGCATCTTCGACGACGTCGGTGCCGACAACGTGCGCTTCGTCTGGGCACCCAATGCGCTGACGGCCGCGACCACGGATTTCGCCGATGCGTATCCGGGACATGGCGTCGTCGACTATCTGGCCGCCGACGGCTACAACTGGGGCGACGCGCCTGGGCATCATTGGCAGTCGGCGCGAGACCTGTTCCCGCCCAGCCTCAGTCGACTACAAGAAGTGGGCGGCAACCAGCCGCTACTGATCACCGAGGTCGGATGCGCCGAGGGTTCGTCACCCGAAGCGAAGGCGGACTGGATTGCTGACTTCTTCACGATCGTCGACGCCGAGACTCGCCTCGAGGCGTTCCTGTGGTTTCAGACCGATAAGGAACGCGACTGGCGATTCAACACGACCCCGGCGAGCACGGCAGCGTTCCGGCAGGGATTGGCGACCATCGTCGATCGCTAAACCCTGGCGCAGAAGCCTATTGCGTGTGCACCACCATCACAGGGCACTGCGCGACGTGCAAGACCGACTGGCATGTCGAACCCAGCAGCAGTCCGCGGAAGCCACCTCGTCCACGATTGCCGAGCACCACGAGCGGGGCGTCCTTCGCATGATCGAGGATGCTCTGCGCCGGCTTGTCCACGCTCAGCACGGTTTTCACGTCGACGTCGGGGTACTGCTCGCGTACGTCACGGAGCTGGGTTGCCACCAGTTCCACCGCCTCGTCGTGGAGTTGTTCCCGCGGCGGCAGGTGCCGACCGCCGATGACCTCACCCGACAACGCGCTGTAGGTGTGCACGGCAACCACCGAGGTGTTCAGGGCCTGCGCCTGCCGAAACGCCTCCACCGCCGCCTCATGCGCGACCTGCGAACCGTCCAGGCCAACAACGACAGGTCCCGTCGACGGCCTCGACGCCTCTACGGACGGCACCACCACGACCGGGCAATCGCCGTGTGCCACCACATAGGTGCTCACCGATCCGAGCAACAATCCCGCGACTCCCCCGCGTCCGCGACTACCCACCACCAGGCACTTCGCCCGCGACGACAACTCCTGCAACAACAGAGCCGGGCGCCCTTCGACGACAGATGCCGTCACCTGCAGCCCAGGCGCCACCTTCCCGGCGAGCGCGGCCGCCTCGTCGACACCCTGGTGAGCCTCGGCGCGCAGCCCGTCGAGAAACGCCTGCGTCGGCACGATCGGCGGGATCTCGAAGGCAGTGACCACGTCCAAAGGGAGCTTCTCGCGTTCGGCCGCGGCTGCCGCCCACCGCGTGGCGACCAGGCCATTGTCCGAGCCGTCAACCGCCACGACCATCGAGCCGTCGCCCACAGTCATCAGTCATCTCCTTCTCCCGGGGTGTCCGTTTCGTTCTAGCACTTCTAGTTCACACCGCTGCGACGTTCCAGGTCAGGGCATTTCGTCCCCGGTCTTGTGTGATTCTGATCAAGAGGTTGCGAACATCGAAGATCGGGGTTACTCTCGAATGTACGTTCGAAACGTCGGTCGGGGATTCACAGTGTCGGGCACAGATCAAGTCAGTGAGGTGCAGCAGCTGTATGCGCAGTTGCATGACCTGTTGGACCGTATCGATGCCGTCGATACCACCTCCGCCATGGATGACGCGGTGTTGGATGTGGCCGAACAACACGAGCGTGCCCATCGTCGGATGAGTCTGATCGGGCATCGCCGCATGATGGACTGCAACGACCGCGGCGTGCCCGGCCAACTCGGCTACCGCCACATCGGCGAAATGATGGCCCACCATCTACGCATCCCCGATCACCGCCGCCGCATGCGACACATGCGGGCCCTGGCGCAATTCCGGTCCCTGCAGGGCGAACTCACCCCACCACGCTATGCGGGCCTGGCAGCAGCAGTCGCCGACGGGGCAGCCACACCCGCCCATGTCGATGCCGTCCTGAAAGTCCTCAAGAAGATTCCCCGCTCGGTGCCACTCGACGTCGCCGAGAAGGCCGAGGCGATGTTGGCCGAGTTCGCCCGCACCCTCACACCGAAACAGATCCTGAAGGCCGGCGCCGAACTGTTGAGCCGCATCGACCCCGACGGCACCCTGGCCGATGAACGCGACCGCGCCCGGCGTCGTTCGGTACTCATCGGTGATCAAGACGACCAATCGATGAGCGAGATCGACGGTGCCCTCACACCCACCACCCGCGCCATGCTCGACGTGATCCTGGCGAAAATGGCCGCCCCCGGGATGAACAATCCCGACAACAAGGACTCCCCACGCGGCGCGACTCTCGACGTCGACATCGAGAAACTGAAAGAGGCAGCCGGGCGCGACAATCGATCCACCGGCCAACGCAACCACGACGCACTGCAAGCCCTGTTCAAGCTGGTCCTCGACGGTGGGGTACTCGGCAAGAGCCACCGCGGTCTGCCGCCACACATCATCGTCAAGGTCAACGAAACCGATCTGCGGGATCGTGCCGGGTTCGGGCACACCGCGACCGGCACCCAACTACCCATCGCCGACATCATCGAAATGGCCGCCGAGGCCCAGTTCCACCTCGCCGTATTCAAAGACCACACAGCACAGCCGCTGTATCTGGGCACCGCCAAACGGTTGGCCAGCCGGGCGCAACGGTTGATGCACTTCGCCCAGGACGGCGGCGGCGGATGTTCCAAACCAGGCTGCTCACATCCGAGTGCGATCGTCGAAATCCATCACGCAGACAAGGATTGGGCCGACGGCGGAACCACCGACATCGACACGAACGCACCGGCCTGCCCACCGCACAATCGGATGGTCGGCCCCAAACCCGGACAATGGACCACCCGCATCATCCGCCACGGCCGTGACGCCGGGCGAGCCGGATGGTCACTGAACCCGCTCGACGGCAGCCCACCAGGACCACCCCAGGTCAACCGGATACACGAGGTCGGCGAACTCTTCGAACACTACCTCCGCGGCGGCACGATCAGCGAGGACCCACAACCCGCCGAAACCAAACCACCGGCTGCGGACGCGGCGGTTCGGCGCAAGCCGATCTCGCCGGCACGACTCGCCGCACGTACTCGACGACGAAAGCGCAAGCTGCGTCGAACAAGTCACCAGGCCCGACGACGATTGCTGGCCCGGGTGCGGTAGGTCGCGTGGTCCTCGCGCGCCCGTCGATCACCCGCGCGTGAAACTGCACGCGCGGGTGATCGCTGCGCGCGCGCGAAAACCTTGGCCGGTCGTCAGGTTGGGCAACCGGGTGTTGCGCGAGAGCCGATCCCGTGCCACTCTTGATTGCTATGACTACCGGAAAGGCGGACACCGCCACCATCGCGTGAGCGCCGTGATCACCCCGCCGACTCGTCACCGAGTCATTCAGCGTCATTCATCCACAGATCTGGCAGCAGAGATCACCGAGGCACGTGCGACATGGCTCGAACACGGTCTGTGCACCCTGCCGGCCGACCGAGATACCGCCGAATCCGCTGTCGCACAACTGTATCGATGGTGCGGCTACCCGGAACCCGAATTCGTCTGGACCACTTCACCGCCCGCAGCGACCGACTTTATCGCGTCCGAGGGCCTGGCAGCCTCCGTGTCGCTGTCACGCGATAGCGCCTCGCGCCGTATCGCCGACCGAATCAGTCGAGCTCGTGAGCGTGTGACCGGAGAGCGACCTGGGCAGCGGTTCCCGTTCCTTGGCCTGCGCGCCGCACGGGAGCTTCGGGTGGCGCCGTACGCGGCTGCCGAGATGACCATCCAAGAATCGCTCGACGCCGGGATCGGTCCACGCGCGATGATTCGCACCGCCGTGCAGAACTCGTTGCGCACCAGCCTGTTCGACGGTATCGCGGCGACGATCCGGACCAAGATGAGGCCACTGAACGGTGTGGTCGCCTGGTATGGGCAACACGAGGCACACCGGGTCGCGATCTGCGACGCACTGTGGCGCTGCGGCGTTGCCCGAGCGTCCGCGTCCGACCACGCGACAGTTGACATACAGGCGACTCTCGCCACATCCACCGGCTGGTGGTGGCCGTTCGACGACGTGTGCGTTCTCGCCGAACGACCGATCGCGATCCACACCGAACCGACGCCGGCCGGTCTACACGGCGAGCGGCGCCTGCATCACCCGGACCGCCGCGCAGTGGAATTCGTCGACGGTACGGGGGTACACGTCGTGCACGGGACCGTGGTTCCGGACTGGGTCATCGACGATCCTTCACCGGAAAAGATTGCGCGGGAACGCAATGTCGAGGTCCGTCGAACGGCGATCGAGCGGATCGGTTGGGACAACTACATTGATGCTGCCGGCCTGAGATTGGTGGATCAGTCCCCCGATCCCGGCAACCCTGGAGGCGCTCTGCAGCTCTACTCGACACCGCCGGAATGGCGCACGAACGAGAAGATCCTGCTCGCCGTCAACGGTTCTAGCGAACGAGACGGTCACCGTCGCCGCTACGGTCTGCAGATACCCGGCTGGATATCCTCTGCGGTCGACGCGGCCGGATGGACTTACGGCCTCCGCGGGGCACACTACGCGGGCCTCCTCCGACGTACCTGATCCGAGTCCCCCGATTCCCCCACCCACAACAACCTCCACGGTGATCACATGAACATGACCCTGTCCGACCTCACCCACCGCAGCGGCCTGAGCGTCTTCGACTATCTCGACCAATCGATCTCGATCCCGGTGATCGACGGCATGCAGGCGCAAGGCGACCTGCTGGTGATCCCCTATCACTTCGTCGCCGGCGACGTGCGATCGGTGAACCACACCCAGCGGGTGGACGTACCACTGTCCGGGGTGGAACTCCTGCGCAGCGCCGCGGGCGGCAATCCACACACGTTGGTGGCCGACGGGGGCAGGTGCAGGTGGTCGTCGCCGGTCCGCGACGAGGCCCTACTCGCCCTGGGCATCTTGGAGAACGACGTCGTCGCCTACCTCATCCACCCCGAACATGGCGCCACCGGAATCGCACCGGGCCGCTATGTGATTCGTCGCCAACGCGAACGCGGCACCGGTGGTCTGTTCGGTCAGGTGCAATTCATCGCCGATTGACGCACGGGCGGATCGTCGGCCGACACCAGAGTCCTCGAGCGTGCGTTGATCACTCGCGCTTGAAACTGTGCGCGCGGTTGATCGCTGGGCGCGCGTGAAACTCCACCGGCTGTTCAGCGCCCGCCGTAGTCGAACCTCGCGGCGTCGAGCTGGCGTACCAGCGCCGGCTCGAGCACCTCGGCGGCGGTCGCGGTCAGGTGCGAGTCGTCACGGTAGAAGAGGATCTTGTTGCGTGCCGGGAAGCACAGGTTGCCGTCGCACAACAGGTCATTGACGCCGATGGTGAGGATATCGGTGCTCTGCCCGCGCGCCTGCTCGTCGAGGATCGGTTCGATGCGAGTGAAGCCGTCGAGCTCGAAATCGCACTTGTGCCAGTTGTCCATCGCCCCGGACATGCAGTCGGCGATCTGGAAACCCGGGTACGGGGTGTCGGCGATGTAGACGATCTTCGCGCCGGTCGCGCGCAGGGCCGTCAGCGTGTCGTCCCAGGCCTGCTCCACGTCGTCGCGGTCGGGCACGTAGGTCGACAACGATGACACAAAGATGATGCGGGGCGCCACCGCCTGGATGTCGGCGAGCGCTCCGTCGCGCCATCGGAGGCACTCCGGCTGGGTGTAGGGGTCGCCGACTCCGCGACGCGGCGCCAGATTCTGTGCAGGACAGGCCGCTTTGGTGAACTGATGAATCCGCCAGCCATGGCTGGCGCCGATGCTGCGGATCGCTTCGGACCACTGGTCGGCGTGACTGTCGCCGAACACCACGACCGGGGTGCCATGGTCGGGACCGAAAGTGCAGTCGTGGCCGGCGGCGCTCTCGCCGACCGGGATCAGACAGCCGTGCGGCTCGGGTCGGTCGTCGTAGGCCTGGAATGGGTTGGGCACCACTGGCCCCGCCATCTCACCACGCTCGTTCCCGAACACCGACTGGTAGCTGAGCGCGGCATTGGCGACGGTGTCGCGGCTGGCGATCTGCACGGTGAGGATGCCGGCGATCATCGTGACGGTGAGCCCGACGACAACCCCGGTGACGCCGACCGAGATCGATGCCGAGGCGTTGCGTCGCAGTTCGCGGTTGTTGATGATCGGTTCTTCGAAGAACAGCGTCGACAGGGTCGCGATACCCAGCGCGACCAGCGAGACCAGCAGCAGAACTGGCCACGACGATGCGCCGGTGACGGTTTCGAAGAGGACGATCGCCGGCCAGTGCCAGAGGTACCAGGCGTAGGAGACGCGGCCGAGGAATGTCAGGGGTGGGGTGGCGAGGAGGCGGGCGACGGTGAGGGTTGGGCGGTGGGACTGGTCTCGATACGCCTCCTCGCCTAGCGGCTCGGAAGCTACTCGACCAGCGGAAGGGCGCAGCGGCTCGGCAGCTACTCGACCAGAGGAAGGGCGCAGCGGCGCGGAAGGTGCTCGGCCGAAGGCTGGGAACAGCTGGCCGGAGACGATGACCAGGGCAGCACCCATGGTGGGCAACAGGGCGGCCGTGCCGGGGTAGGGGGTGTGGGCGTCGATCATCGTCGCGGCCACGATGATGCCGGCGAAGCCGAGCCATCCCACCAGGATCGCGACGGCCGCAGTGATCCGGGGCGACTTCCACCGCAACGCGAACAACGGTGCCACCACCGCGATCAGCCCGCCCACACCGAACTGCCACGCGCGGGTGTAGGTGGCCATGTAGGCGGTGGCTGGATCGGTCGGGGTGATCCGGATGGCGGCGATCAGCGAGGCGAGCGTCACCGCGCCCACCACCACTCCCACGGCGACCCGCATCGACACGTGGCGGCGCAGGGCGGTACGTGAGGCGATGACGGCGGCGCCGAACACCGCCAGTGGCCACACGAAGTACAGCTGCTCCTCGATCGACAACGACCAGAAATGGGTTGCCAGACTGCCGTCGATGGCGCCGGCCAGGTAGTCGGCGTTCTGCGAGAGGAAATGCCAATTGGCAACTTGCGCTGCGGCAGCGAGCAGATCGATGGCCTGTTTGAAGACCTTCAGCAGCGGCATGGTCAGCGCGGCACCGATGATCGACACCACGATCACCAACGCCGCCGCCGGAATGATCCGCCGCGCCCGCCGCGCGTAGAAACCCTTGAACGACAACGACCCGGTGCGTTCGTATTCGCGGATCAGCAGCCGCGTGATGAGGAACCCGGAGATGACGAAGAAGATGTCGACGCCGACGAATCCGCCGGTCACGAACGGGACATGCGCGTGGAACAGCACCACCAGCAGTACGGCGATGCCACGCAGGCCGGCGATGTCGTCGAAGAATGTCTTCGCGGCCGGGGTCCGGGTGTCGCTCACCGAGCGGATCGGTTGAGTGGGCGCCTCGTCGTCGACTGTCGTCACGCGCCCGCCCACGGCAGCATGATGTCGAACCAGCCCAACGCCAGCGCACCGATGAACACGATCGCGCTGGTGTAGCCGATCACCTCCCACGCGGTGATGCGGTTCCAGTTGGTGGAGCGGGGGCGGTGGTCGGTGCGGGTGGGGTGCGGTTGGACCGCTGTTCGTGAGCCGTCGGCAGGCTCCGAAACAGGCGCCTCCGCCAACGGGGCACCCCGTTGCTCGGAGGCCGGGGACAGGCGGGGAAAGAGAACTCGGAGGAACTCGAGGAACAGGGGGCCGGTCAGGTAGGTGTAGGCGAGAACGAAGCCGAACATCATCCAGAAGTCGACGAGCCCATAGACCACGATGTCGCGCAGGATGAACCCCCAGAACGCGAGCAGCGAACCGCCGAGTGAGACAGTTCCCAGCCAGGAGATCGACCGCGCCAGCGCGTTGCTCTTGCCGATCGCCCCGGTCGGCACCCAGTCGATCTCGCGGCCGATCAGTTTGTGCCAGATGGCGATGGTGTGGGCAAAGCTGTAGGCGATCTGCACGCGCAGCACCTCCAGCCGCCACCGCGAGCGCGACACCAGCGGGAACAGCACCACGTACACCCACAGACCCAGCAGGAACGGGACGAGCTGTTCGGGTCGCACATCGTCGGGATACACCGCGGCCATGACGATGCCGGGCAGGAACAGCAAAAAGACGTTCATCGCGGTGGTGAGGTAGTAGAAGATGCCCGCCCAGTGGGCGAACCACTGCCGTATCCGCATCCGTCGCGGCGCCTCGATGTGGTCGTTGCGCAGCCGCGACAGCGACCCCTGACACCAGCGGTACTGCTGGTTGAGGAAGCCGGCCAGATCCGACGGACACAGCCCGCGCGACAGCACCACCGGCACGTATCGGATCTGGTAACCCGCCTGCTGCAGATGCCGCCCGGTGTGCAGATCCTCGGAGTGTTCGATGGCGGCGAACCCGCCGACCTCGTCGAGCGCGCTGCGGCGGTAGACCGCCGACGTCCCGACGCAGTTGGCCGCGTCGATCCGATCGCGCGACGGCAACACCCAGCGGTAGAAGAACTCCTGGGTCGCCCCGGCGGTGCGTTGAATCCAATTCATCGCCTCGGTGGTGGCGAAGGCCTGCGGACTCTGCGCGATGGCCACCTGCGGGTCGTCGAGGTAGGGCACCAGGTGCTGCAGAAAGTCGGGCCGCGGGCAGAAGTCGGCGTCGAAGATGACGATCAGCTCGCCGGCGCTGACCGAGTACGCGTGCCGCAGGTTGCCGGCCTTGCGTAAATGCCCACGGTCGGATCGGACGATGTAGCGGAAGCCGTGGTCGGCGGCGAGCGCACGCACCTCGTCGCGGTCGGCGTCGTCGAGCACGTAGACGGTCAACGGGCTCGCCCATTGCAACGACCGGACGTGCCGGTAGGTGGTGCGCAGGATGTCGAGGCTCTCACCGCACGTCGGCAGGAAGACGTCGACCGACGGATGCCAGCCGTCGTGGGTCTGCCAGTCGGTGATCGTGCGCTGATGCGATTGCCACGTCACCCGGCGCCGGTATGTACCGGTCAATGTCGACAATGTGGTTCCGATCACATTTGCGGCCAGAACAATCAATACCGGCCACAAATAGGGGCGACCGGTGGCGAAAAGAATCATCGACCACCCGACCAGCACGAAAGCCGCGATCAGGAACAACTGGATCCAGCGCATCTGCGGGCCCAGATAGTCGTAGACCTCGTCGTCGTCAGGCGGCGCCACCGCCTGCGGATCATATTCCGGCGCAGGCGCTTCGGACTTGCGGCGACTCAACGGCCGTTGAAGGACGGAGATCGGCTCGGTATCGGCGTCGGCGATTGCGTCGATCGCCGAGTCGCGCCCCCCGATCGTCAACTCCACCCGATCAGAATCGGTGACCCCGCCCGTCTACGCAAACCGCGGAAATACCTTCGGGCGTGCATTGCCGGTGGTCGAGGTTGCCCATCGCGGCGGAGCGGCTACCTTTCTCGTGTGCAAAAGCGGTGGAAGTCAGCGGTGATGGCCTGCATGGTGGCCGCATTGCCGATGACCGCTGCCTGCGCGTCCACCGACACCACCGAGGTACCGGCGAGCACGTCGTCGGGGGTCGCGATCAGCGCCGATGCCCGCACCGGACGCGGTGAGGTGATGCGCACCGACCCCGGCCTGGACACGTGGGCCGCCACCCTGCCCGACGGTACCGACATCACCCGGATCGTCTACCGCTCGACTTCGGGTGTGGACGGCGCGGCCACCGCGGTCAGCGGCGCCGTTTTCATACCTTCGGATGAACGGCGCCCGGACGACGGGTGGCCGCTGATCGCCTACGCGCACGGCACCACCGGTATCAGCCGCGACTGCGCGCCGTCGGATCGCCCGGACATGTTCGGCGACCTCGGTGCCGTCGACGACTTCCTGCGTCGCGGCTATGCCGTGGTGACCACCGACTATCAGGGGCTCGGTATCCGCACCGGTGAGAGCGCCGCACACCCGTATCTGGAACCGCACACGGCCGCCTACAACGTGATCGACGCGGTCCGCGCGGCGCGTTCCGTGGAGCCGTCGATCGGGTCGCAGTGGTTCGCGGTGGGACGATCCCAGGGCGGCTCGGCGGCGTGGGCGACGGCCGAACAGTACGCGGACTACGGCGACGACACCGGCGAACTGCTCGGGGTGGTCGCGGTGGCACCGCTGCTGGATGCGACCTACCTGGTGCGCAACGCTCAGGACGAGACGCTGACGGTGGCGCAACGCTACCTCTATCCCGTGCTGGTTCAGGGAGTGGCGCAGGGGGCCGAGCAGGTGACGCCGGCAGACCATCTCGGAGCGGGTGTCACACCGGCACTGTCGTGCTCGTCGACGGGCACCGCCCTGGCCACCCAACCCGCCCCACCGGATGCCGAGGCCTTCACCGCCGTCACGTCGGCGGCCGCCGACGAGTTGATGGATGCGGTGCAGTCCTACGCGCTGCCACGCGAGCACACCGAGGTGCCGATCGTCGCGTTCTACGGCAGCCGCGACGACATCATCCCGCCCGATGTAATGCAACTCACACTTGCGCGTGCCTGCGACGTCGACGACCGGGTGCTGCGCGTACGCCGTGAAGGACAGGGACATTCGCTCGATCCAGGCTCGATGATGGCGAAATGGATGAGCGACCGCCTCGCCGGGCAGGTCGTGCCGAGCGACTGCTGAGCTCACCGGCGCCGACTCACCGAGAACATCGGGCCGATTGCCCGCTACAGTGACACGGTCGGGGGCGGCGCTGAAGCAAACCGGCGCTGCAGACCGGCGAATTGTGGGTTTGTGGTCGATTCCGGAGTCTGGAGTGTGCGGGGATGCCGAAAGTTGTGAAGCGGATCTGGGATTCGGCGCCCCTGTGGGCGTGGATCGTCATGGGCGTGTGCGTCATCATCCTGGTCGTCGGACTGATCGTGTCGTCGAATCGCACCGCGCCGACGTCGTCGCCGGCCGCGCAGTCGCTGCCCACCACGAGCACCGCCATGCAGACCCCGGCCACCGTGGCGTTCGTCGACGATGCGCGAGCCAACCCGGAAACCCCGAGAACGCTCGTGCTGCTGGGTGACTCGACGGGCGCCGACAAGAACGGTTGGGCTCCGGCGCTCGGCGAGTCCATCAGCCAGACACTCGAACGCCCGGTGGCCACCAAGTACTGGAACACCGCCACCAACAGCTACGGCGAGATGGTGGGTCTCGGCGACGGCCCGAACGGCCCGGTCGGTTACTGGAATGCCAGCGCATCCGGCAAGGACGCCGACTACACGCTCGAGAATCTGGACACCATGATCGCCCCGGACGTGACGCCGGACCTGATCATGCTCAACTTCGGACACACTCAAGACACCACGCAGCCGCTGGCGCCCCAGCTGCAGCCGCTGATCGACGAACTGCGCACGCAATACCCCGACGCCGACCTGGTGGCCATCAAACAGAGTCCCGCCCAGGGCGCGAACGCCGACGCGCAACTCGAGGGTTTCGCCGCCGCGATGGACGCCGAGGGCATCCAGGTGATCGACGTGAACTCAGCGTTCCCCACCGACAACACTCAGTTGTCGGCGCTGCTGCGCGACGGTGTGAACCCGAACGCCGACGGCCAGCAGTTGTGGACCAAGACGGTGCTGGCGGCGTACGGGCTGCCCGAAGCGCAGTAGCCCGCTCCGGGGTCTCGGGCCGATGAGCGCGTCCGCGTCGTTCCACGCGCTGGTCATCCTGAACCTGCTGTTCGTGACCGGCGCGTGGTGTCTGGCGCGGCCATCGGTGCGGGCGGCGATCGCCCTGGTCGTGGTGTCGGGCATGTGGGTGGTGGGCAACGGCCCCATCGAAGGGCGCGTGCTGTGGAGCTACAGCCGCGCCCATGGCGTCACCGAATCGGACCTGCTGTCGGTGATCGGCGTGATCATCGCGGCGATCACGCTCTGGCGGGCGCGTTCCGGGGGACGACACCGCCGACGTTGAGCACACTGCAACCAACACACAGATCGGCTCCGACGATCGCGGTCGGTGCGATGCGTCGGAGCCGATCCGGACGGTGAGAGTCGCCTTCTACGCGGCCCGCGCCGGGAGAATGGACTCGATGGCTCCCCAGATGAGCTGGGCCAGCGGTGTGGCCACCACCGCCGGCAGGCCCTGCGCCTGCAGGAACGCCGAGATCAACGGCACGGTGACGATCGCCCAGTTGAAGTTGTCGAGGAAGTCGTCAAGCAGCGGAGCGAGGTCGGCGGAACCCGACGAGGAGCCGCTCGACGATCCCGCCGAACCGGTCCCGGTGTCGGCGGACTCATCCGTCGTAGCACTGTTGTCTACGGCGCTGTCGCTCTCGGTCTCGGTCTCCTCGGCGACCGGCGACGACTGCAGCGCCGCGAGCACCGCATCCTTGATGGCCTGCTTGTCGGCGGCGGTCGGTGCCAGTCCGATGAACGTCGGTGTGGAGCCGGCCGTCACCGACGCGGCCGGTGCCGCGTACGCGGGCGCCGTAGCCAGCCCGGCCGCACCCGCTGTTCCCACCAGCGTGAGTACGGCGATACCTGAGACAACTGTCTTTCTCATTCAATCTCCCCGAAGATTGCGTGAACGCTGTTGCGCTGGAAAGCCTTTGCTATCCGCATCGAAACCTATCAGCTACCGAACGCCTATGCCGTTCGGGTGGTGGGACTCACAAGCCATGCCGCCGCCGCGTCAGCAATGTCCGGCATAGCCGCTTCGCGGAGTTTCACCTCACCACACACGGGTACCCGACTCGTGAACGATCTCTCACCCGATGCTTTAAGGAGAGAACAGTGGGACAGCTCGACGGCAAAGTCGCCTTCATCACCGGCGCCGCACGCGGCCAGGGACGAGCACACGCCGCAACCCTCGCGGGGCACGGTGCCGACATCGTCGCCGTGGACACCACGGGTTCGCGCGACAGCATGAACTACGACCTCGCCACCAGCGAAGACCTCGAGGGCACCGTCAAGGAGGTCGAGTCGACGGGCCGGCGGTGCCTCGCCATCACCGCAGACGTACGCGACACCGACGCCATCGGCGCCGCAGTTCGCCAGGCGCTCGACGAGTTCGGTCGCATCGACATCCTGGTGGCCAACGCAGGCATTCACAGCATGGCGCCACTGCACGAGATGGGCGACGATCAATGGAACGACGTGATCGACACCAACCTCACGGGCGTATTCAAGACACTGCGCGCGGTGGCGCCGACGATGATCGAACAGAAATCGGGCGCGGTGGTGCTGACCTCGTCGATCAACGGCCTCGAAGGCGGCGCCAACTACATCCATTACTGCGCCGCCAAGCACGGCGTGCTCGGCGTGATGCGTTCGGCAGCACTCGAACTCGGGCCACACCGCATTCGGGTCAACGCGGTGTGCCCGGGCGTCATCGACACTCCGATGACGAACTACCAGGACGTCTACGACATGATGAACGGCGGTCCCGGCGGCGATAGGTCGAGCCTCGAGGAAGGCGCCACAGGCTACGGGATCCTCGATGGCCAGGGCGCGCTGCCTGCCCAGGTGATCAGCGATGCGGTGCTGTGGTTGGTCTCCGACCAGGCATATGCGGTGACCGGGCAAGCAATTCCGGTGGACTCGGGGCATCTGGTTCAGCCGGGCTTCAGCTGACCATCTCCGCGTACCGCACCATCGACTGACAGAGGAGCAACAAATGGCCAACACGTGGTTCGAATCGGTCGCCGAGGCCCACCGTCGCGCGAAACGACGCCTCCCCAAGTCCGTGTACGGCGCTCTCGTCGCCGGCTCCGAGCAGGGCATGACGTTGCGCGACAACATCGACGCCTACAACGAGATCGGCTTCGCCCCGCACATCGGCGATCTGCCCGACGAGCGAGATCTCGCGACCACAGTGATGGGGCAAGACGTCTCGATGCCGGTACTGATCTCGCCAACAGGGGTTCAGGCGGTGCATCCGGACGGCGAACTGGCGGTCGCGCGCGCCTCGGCGGCGCGGGGTGTCGCCATGGGGCTGAGCTCGTTTGGGAGTCGCCCGATCGAGGACGTGGTGGCGGCGAACCCGCAGACCTTCTTCCAGACGTATTGGGTGGGCGACCGCGACGCCATCGCCGGACGCATGGCACGTGCGAAACAGGCCGGCGCCAAAGGCATGATCGTGACTCTCGACTGGACCTTCTCCGAGGGCCGGGACTGGGGCAGCCCAACGATCCCGGAAAGACTGGATCTCAAGACGATGGCCCAGTTCGCGCCGCAAGGTATCACTCACCCGCGGTGGCTGCTGCGCTATCTGCGAGCGGGACATCTGCCAAATCTGAAGACGCCCAACGTCGACGCCGATCCCGACCCGGCCGCTGCGCCGACCTTCTTCGGCGCCTACGGCGAATGGATGCAGACCAAGCAGCCTCGCTGGGCGGACATCGCCTGGATGCGCGAACAGTGGGACGGGCCGTTCATGGTGAAAGGTGTGATGCGTATCGATGACGCCAAGCGGGCCGTCGACGCCGGCGCCACCACCATCTCTGTGTCCAACCACGGTGGCAACAACATGGACGGCACCCCGGCCACCCTGCGCGCCCTACCCGGCATCGCCGAGGCGGTTGGGGACGACGTGGAGGTGGTGCTCGATGGTGGCGTCCGACGCGGCAGTGACGTGGTCAAGGCGCTGTGTCTGGGTGCGCGCGCAGTGATGATCGGCCGTGCCTACCTGTGGGGACTGGCCGCGGAAGGACAGGCCGGCGTCGAGAACGTTCTCGACATCCTGCGCAACGACATCGACTCCAATCTGCTCGGACTGCGCCGAGCCTCGGTGCGCGATCTGACGCGCGACGACATCATCGTGCCGCCGAGCTTCGGTGAGAAGCTGTCCTCGCGAACCACCGGTCCGGCCGAGTCTGTCCGGGCCTGAACCGCGACGTCACCGTGGGTCGGGGTGGTCCTTCTGGACGAGTTGTGCGGCCACCTCGGCCACCGGGGTATTGCTGTCCTGCGACAACCGCCGCAACAGGTCGAAGGCCTGCAAGGCGTCCACATCGAAGCGCTCCATGATGATCCCCTTGGCCTGACCGATGATGTCGCGGGAGGCCAGCGCGCTGCGGAACTGGGTGCCACGCCGGGCGCCGGACAGGGCGATCGCGGCGTGTGTGGCGAGGTTGATGCCGAGATCGACCTCAGCGGGATCGAACGGATCTGCGTTTTCCGAATAGAGGTTGAGCGCTCCGAGCTCGACGTCGGTCACGAACAGCTGGATTGACAGGCTGGCCCGTACCGGAGTCCTATCGAGCACCGCGGCGACGAACCGTGGCCACCTCGTCTCTGTGCCCATGTCGGAGATGCTCATCGTGTCCTGTTGCCACACGGCGTCCAGACACGGCCCTTCGCCCGGTCTCGTGCTGTAGCCGATCGACGAGCTCGGGAATTGCTCCGGTCGCCGCAGTGGACTGCAGTTCGGCGGGCCGGGTTCCGCTTCCGGCCCTGCGCACGAGCGTCACGCCGGCGTGATCGACGTCGGGAAGAACGTCCACGGCCGCGCGGGTGATCTCGGCGAGGACGGTGGAGGGTTCCTTCACACCGGATCCGCCGGCGGCGCCATGGAGACGACGGGCCAGCCTCGCGATCTGTCCGTGTACTCCGCGCTCTTCCTGCCGGGCGCCACTCACGACTCACTCCTTTCCGCGTCGGACGACCTCCGGAGCACGCAGGTCTGGACTCCAGAGGTCTGACCGTTTTCGACCCCCGGGGACCGAAGACGGCTCTGTGTCGCTTACCCGCGCGCCCCAGCCGCGACACCTGACCCTCGCGGACCGACGCCGATGCAGTGTGCCGTCATTGTCATGGAAAGATCCACAGAATGGCTACCCCAAAGGAGTGGATCCAGGGCGCTCGACCCCGCACCCTGCCCAACGCGATCGCACCGGTGATCGTGGGCGTCGGAGCGGTCGGCGACCTCGGCGAGGTGGCGTGGTGGAAGGCGGCGCTCGCGCTGATCGTCGCGGTGGCGTTCATCGTCGGCGTGAACTTCGCCAACGACTACTCAGACGGGGTACGTGGCACCGACGATGACCGGGTCGGCCCGATGCGCCTGGTCGGCTCGCGGGCGGCCTCGGCCGGCGCGGTCAAACGAGCCGCATTCGCCTGCTTCGCCGTCGGCGCACTGTGCGGGCTCGTGCTGGCGGTCACCACGGCGTGGTGGCTCGTGGTGATCGGCGCGATCTGCATCGCCGGCGCCTGGTTCTACACCGGCGGCCGCAAACCTTACGGCTATATCGGCCTCGGTGAGGTCGCCGTGTTCGTGTTCTTCGGGCTCGTCGCCGTCCTTGGTACCCAGTTCGTGGTGAGCGGCTCGATCGACTGGGTCGGCCTGCTGTGTGCGATCGCGGTGGGTTCGATCTCGTCGGCGGTGCTGGTGGTCAACAATCTGCGTGACATCCCCAGCGACACCGAGTCGGGCAAGGTCACTCTCGCGGTTCGGCTCGGCGACAAGCGGACTCGCGTGCTGTTCGCGGTCTTGCTGGCGGTACCGCCGGTGGTGAGCGTGGCGTTGATCGGGGCCACCCCGTGGGCGCTGCTCGGCTTGCTCGCCGCGCCCCTGATCTGGGCGGCGTATCTGCCGGTGCGTCGCGGCGCCACCGGTCCGCGGCTCATCCCGTCGCTGGGTATCACCGGGCAGGCGATGCTGGCGTGGGCAGTGCTGACGGCTGTGGGATTGGTCATCGGTTAGTCATCTCAGTTCGGCGTGTCGACCGAGGCGCCAATATCCTTGGCCCATGCGCGCTACCACTGTCCTGGTGCGCGGACCGAATCGGCGCAGACGGCGCCGGCAGGCGTTGTTGGCCGCGGCCGTGTGCATGGTGCTCGTCGCCACGCTGGTCGTCGGGGTGCTGGGGTATCAGCTGTTCACCCGCGACCATTCCGACCCGCTGCGTCCGGCCGATGCCATCGTGGTGCTCGGCGGCGAGCACGACGGTCGCGAGGACTATGGGCTCGAGTTGGCGGCGCAGGGCTACGCCGACACCGTGCTGATCTCCGATCCGTACCGGCCGTACAAACCGTCCGAACGCGAACTGATGGACCGGGTCTGCGATGCGAGCACCGACACGATCGAGGTGATCTGCTTTGCGCCGCAACCGTCCACCACGCGCGGCGAGGCGATGTTCACCCAGCAGATGGCCACCGCCCGCGGGTGGCGATCGGTGATCGTGGTGAGCTGGCGCTATCACCTGGTACGGGCGCGCTACATCTTCGGCCAGTGCTCCGACCGCCAGGTCATCATGCGCGGTGTACCGCGCAGCTACGCGCGGTCACCGGAGAGCTGGGCGTACACGTACGCGTATCAATATGGCGGGTTGATGAAGGCCACGCTGCTGGGCTGCAAGACATAGCTCGTTTCCAGCCGCGCCGAGTGGCCCCATACTCGGGGGTTTGTTAGCATAGTGAACGTTCTTGTCGGGGCTTTATCCGCAATTCACTCGGGTGTGGATTCCCCCCCTTTCACAACCGGGTGAGCCGGATGATGAGAACACCGAGCACCGCGTGCGCCGGCTTGAACTCCCTGCCGCACGCGGTGCTCATCTCGTTGGCTGCCGTCATGTGCGCCAGTCCTCGATCATCTCCGCCAACAGCCGTCGCCGTTCGCGGACGAGGTCGAGTCCCGACGCCGACAGCAGCCGGGCGTGGATGGGTTTGGTCAGCTGATGCAGCACCCCCATGCCGATCAGCCAGACCGCGACCGGCGCCAAGTCCGTCAGCGGGTTGGCCAGCCCATCAATAGCTGCGACGATCACCAGTCCGAACAGCGCGAACGTGGCGACGATTATGGCCTCACCGGTCATCCAGTACCAGGGCGTCCAGCCCCACACGCTGATCAGCGCGAGGACCGTCGCCGACACCACCACCGTCACGATCGTCGCCAGCACCAGCCGGTCGGCGTGACCGTTTTGCGCCCCACCCCACTCCAGGAACGACTGGACCCATCCTCCCTGCGGGAGTGCGTCGACGACCTCGAGGGGTTGGGCACAGCGTTCGAGTGCGCGGGTGCTCGTGCACGGATACCAGGCGAGCAGCGTCGCCGCCATCGCGGCGATCACGTACAGGACGCCGGTGGCCACGATCGCCGCGATCCGTCCCGCGGACGGGCGGGCCGACGCCCCGGCAGTCACCGACCGGCGATACAACCACCAGGCCAACAGACCACACGCAGCCACCACCAGCACCATCAGTTCCGAGCCGACAGCCAGCCACCACGGCGGCCGCAGGAACATCCAGGCCCCGCCGACCACGAACACCAGACCCACCACCATGTTCGCCCAGTAGCGTCGGGCCGCGCGTCGTCGGGAGTCGGCGATCACCTGCGGCCACACACCGAAACGCTTCTCGCGGATTGCCGAGTCGAGGCGCTGGGGCCGAGCGGCGTCGAAATGCTGTGCGACGACCCGCCATCGGCGCCGCACACCACGCCCGAGCACCATCGACAACCCACCGATCACGATGATCACCGCCAGAAAAACCCGCTGCCCCGCCATGCCGGTCACCGCCGCACCCAACAGTGCCGCCGCGGCGCAGGTGACGGCCAGGGCACCGATGAGGCGCAGCGGGTCGGCGAACAGACAAGCGATCACCACCAACGGGCGCACCAGGATCAACGCCACCAGGCGCAGCGCCCGACTCACCAATCCACCCGACCGCGACGACGGCTGCAGGCCGCGGACCACCAGCGGCAGGATCCGCGACACCAGCGCGAACCGGTACAGCGCGGGTAGATCCGACAACGTCTCCCCGCCCACCGTGGCCAGTCGACGCTTTAACGACTCGGCCCCAGGATCGGTTCCGGTGCGGCATGTTTCGTCGACTTCGGCCAGGATGAGCCGCCGCGGATCGTCTTTCGGCTGTGGCGCGGGCACGCCCAGGTCGCCGAGCAGCTTCACGATGCCGGTGGCGGCATCCAACCGACCCCAGTACCAATCGTTCTCGCGCCACCGTTTCGACAGGAAACCACCGAAGCGGTTCAGCTCGGTTCCGGCGAGTTTCATGTCGGCGCGCGACAGTGTCCTGGTCTGCGTCACCAGGTCGTCAATGATCGTCACATTGATCTCTGCCGGATCGACCTTCTTGCGCACCCACTGCTGAACCTGCTTGCGCGCGGCGGCCTTCCGCAGCGGCGTGAGGTCGATCCCGTGCACCTCGGTTCCCGCTGTGTCACCAGTGATCGTGGAGAACGTCACCCCCGACGCCGTCGTCGTTGGAATCCCGGCGGGCAGGCACAGGCGCACGAGGTGAAACGCGCTGGGATCGGCGACGTCGGCGAGTACCCCGTAGATACCGAGCCCGGCTCGGTCAGGCAAGCTACTCGTCGCGGCGCGGATACATCGCAGTTCTGAGTCGAGGACCGTGCGGATCGTCGGCAACAGTGTTGTCCCGCCGTCGGTTCGGCGCGCACCCATCTGCGCCAGCAGTCCGTAGAACTCGCCGTCACTTGCCGTTTCGCCGGACGGGGCCGTGGTAATCGCCGCCGCGAGCTCGTCGTCGATCCGCCAACCACCCTGACTTTCCAGGGCAGCCTCGAGCCGACATGCCAAGAGCACCGTGGCGTCGTCGCGCAGCAGTATGCTGCGGTAGGTGGTCTCGTGCCGCACATACAGCAGCATGGCCAGGCACCGATAGAGAATGTTCTTGCTGCGCACCAGGTCTGCCGATGCTTGCTGACCGAGAGCCTGAATCCAGGCGATCAGCAGGACCGCGGTGTCGGCAAGGCCGTCGACGTCACCGGAGATGAAGGTGTCGCGGGCGACGCTGCCGGTGTCGCCGCGGAATCCGTCGTAGACCTCGGTGACCGCCGCCGGTACCGCGTCCGGATCCGGCAGCTCGTCGGGGAGGTCGGCGCCGCCGAACGGCGGCACGCAGAAGTGTTCTCGAGGATTGCGCAGCAGTTCGGCGATGGCCGGGATGTCCCGGCCGATCCGAGCGTCGAGGTAGGCGGGGAGCCAGGAGTCGGGGTCGGTCGGGACCGCCGGATCGAGCACCTCGGCCAGCGACGTCAGCCGATGCGCCACCGACGCGCAGCGCTCGTTGTACTGCTGTACCGCCATGATCTCGTCGTCGGCGGTCTCGGTGCGGGTGCGCAACGCCATCGATGCCCGGATGACCTGTACCCAGTCGACGCCGACCGGATCGAAGCGGACGTCGTCGGGCAACATGGTCGGATATGTCGCCGCCGGGGGCTGCGGGTCCAGATAGATCAGGTGCCGACGTGATTCCTCGGTGGCGGTGGCGCGCTGAATGGCTCGCAACGCCCGGTCGATCGGGATGTTGTCGAACACCCCGCCGTCGACGACGTCGAAGCGGTCGCGGTCGCGCCCGAGTCGTCGGCGCACATCGTCGGCGAGCGTGGCCGACCGCGCGTACGGGAAGACCGGCGCCATGTTCCACACGTGATCGCCGGGCATGCCGTCGTCGTTGTGGGGGTCCTCGGTGATCGAATGCACCGACGCCGGTTCGAACGCGCCGGGGAACGACGACGTGGCGCGCGCGGCCAACGCCATCCGGCCTAGAACGGATGCACGCCGCTCGTCCGACAGTAGGCCGTCGGATAGGCCCGGGATGGTGGAGAAGCGGGTCGTCAGGCCCCCAGGTCGCCGCATGAAGGTGAACCCGGCCTGGTTGCTGAGGTTCGGTTCCTGCGGATCAGGCAACACGGTGGCCGCGAGCTCCACGGTCAGTCGGTCCACCGCGGTCTGCGCCGTGCCATCAGCGCCGCCGGCGGTGGCGATCTCGGCAAGGGTGTCGGCAGCGATGGTGAGGAACTGATCGTCGCCACGCAGGATCGACGGCACCCGACCCACTCCCGGACGTCGCAACAGATCCCACAGTCCGCCGCGGTCCTTCCACATGCGCAGCACGATGTCGTCAGTGGCCACGCCGTAGGACTGGGCCAGCGCGAACAGGATCGCATTCAGGCCGCCTGCGCTCGCGCCGGCGAGGATGTCGAACTCGACATGGTCGTGGCCGGCCGCACGGACCATCTGCCGGTAGATCTGGGCGCGGTGAGCGCGAGCGATCCGGCGTGGGCAGGCGGCTCGGGCGTCGGCCGGGCAGGCGTCGTCTGGACACACCGGATCGGTGTCGGGTTCGAGCAGGGCGCGCCGCAGCACATCGAGTTCAGCGACCGCACCCCCGATCCACACCGCCATGCTCACCCCGCCGCGCATGGCGAGTGCGATGCGCAGCGTCGGGCGCCGCGCGGGGTCACCGTCGGCGAGCGCGTCGGTGTCGGCACGAGACATCGTCATCGGGCCCTCGTTCGGGGGTTCGGGATCGGTGTCTCATGGTGACAAGAACGACGCCCGCAATCGCCCACCGCCCGGATCTCGGCGCGGTTCTGTTATCGAAATGTGCGAACCGTGACACCGCGATTCGTTCGGCCGGATGACACCGGCCCCGGATCAGCCGGCGAGGCGACCTGGCCGCACGGCGGCGTCACAGCGTGTGACCGTCGGCGCGTTGGCCCGACCGACGCTTGCCGCGATCTCGTTGATCGAGGTGTAGCCGTCCTCGATCGCGCGCACGAGCAATGCGATCTTGGTGGTGGCCGGACGCCCGGCGGCGCGGTACTTGCCGCGGATACGGACCAGATGGGTACGCACAGTGGCGTCGGTGATGAACAGTTCCCGGGCGATCTCACGCATGGGCCGGTCGGCGACCCACCGGACCAGCACATCGACCTCACGGTCGCTCAGCACCGGGGATGAACGGTGTTCCCGGACAATTGCGTTCGTCATCATCACATTCCTCACACGCGCAGAGCTCCTGCAGATCAAACTAGGCGCCCGTCACATACAGGAACAGACACATGTTTTCGTGCCCCCAGGCCAGGGGTCAGCTGAACGAACGAATGCCGCCGGTCTTGTCGATCTCGGAGCGCACACTGCTGCCGTCGCGTCGACGATGCAGCACCGAAGCCGCGATGGAACCGTGCGGGGGCGCCACCCGCACGAACACCTGCCCTTCTCGCGCCTCGGCGAGCACCGTGCCGGCCAGATCGCTGACCGCTGAGGCGACCCGCGAGTCGATCGGATCGGAATCCTGGCCGTCGACGCGTGCGTCCGAATCGTCGATGAACACCACTTCCACCCCTTTCGCGCGGGCCTCGTAGGCCGGCTCGTCGAGGTCGAGCGCCGACATCAGCGGAGCCCGCAGCCGGTCCCGCAGGTGCGCCTCGAGCAACGCGCACTCGATGCGCTCGTCGGCGGTCAGTACCGCACCGGAAGCGATGCGTTCGAGCATCGGCCGCGCCAGATTGTCGAGCACGGCGACCTGAGCGGACCGTTCCTCGTCGGCGGCAGCGTCGGCCGACAGCCGTGCCACCTGCGTGATGGTCTGGGCGCGCAGGGCGAACACCGCACGCGCGGTCGGCCGCAGGGTGCGGGAGAACAGCGTGCCCATGACGAGCGGCGCGAAATTGACCGCGACCATCGTCAACGCACCCACCGGCGACCGTCCGAGACTCTCGGCCCAGACCGCGTAGACGGCAGAGGCCGCGATGAGACCGATCCACGGCGCGAGCAACCGCCCCCGGACACACATGAAGCAGTAGACCGCGGTGATCCCGCTGTGCGCCCACATCACCATCAGCGAGGACGTCCACCCGGCGTCGAGGCCCGAAGAACCCCACAGCGCGAGCGCACAGGCGGTGGGCCCGGCCGCGGCCAGCGCGATGGTCGTCGGCAGCGGCAGCGGATCGCCGGGGACCTGCAGGATCGCAATGACCGCCGCGGTCAGGATGACACCTGCCAGGACCGGCGACCACTCCCCCGGCTGCCGGACGACGATGTAGCCGATGGTGGACCAGGTGGACAACAGGAACGCGCCGGCCACCAGCCACGCGCCGGGTTGTCGCATGCCGATGAGGTCGCGCACGTCGTGGGTGATCATGCCGACCACTCCACGACGACCCGGGTGCCGCCGCCGGGGCGTGACATGACGGCGGCGTCACCACCCTCGATCCGCCGGATCCGGCCGCGGATGCTGACCGCGATCCCGAGCCGGGAGGCCGAGATGTGTGTCGGGTCGAAGCCCCGCCCGTCGTCGCGGATCTCTGCGCGCAGCGACGACGCTGATGCCGTCACTGTCACCGTCGTGGTCGCGCCCGCACCGGCATGCCGACGACTGTTGCGCACGGCCTCGGCGGTGGCCGACGCGATCGCCGACACCGCCTCGCCGGGGTAGCTTGGCAGCGCATCGTCGGCGTCTACGGCCACGGTCAGCGTGGGATCCACCAGCCCCACCGCCGCCCGCACCTGGCTGATCGCGTCATTTCCGCCCACAGCGTCTGCGCTGTCGCCGACCGCGGCACGCTCCACGGCGGCCAGTGCCGCCCGCGCGTCCTGGGCGAGTTCGGGCGATCCGCCGCGACGCGACGCCGTCAGCAGCGTTGACATCACATTGTCGTGGGTCAGCGCATCGAACCGGCTGCGCTCGGTCGACCGCGCATCCGCGGCAGCTGCGGCCGCGGTGGCGCGGTATGCCTCCGACCGCGTGCGGTCGAGAATGCCCGCTGTGCGGATGGCCATCACCGCAGCGGACACGAAGATCAGTGAATAGGAACATCCCCAGGCGATGTCGACGAACAACGGTCCGTTCAGATCGGCCGGCCGCAGGACGTGACTGACGACGATGACCGCCGCGTTGACGACGACCAGGTAGCCGAAGGCGATCATCGGTCGGAACGCGAGGGCGGCGGCGATCGCCGCGAGCCCCGGGAACTGCGACATCCAGATCCCACCGACCACGTTGAGTTCGGCTCCCGACCACGCGAACCACCACAGGGCCAGCGACAGCGCGTACCCGCACGCCGCCACCGCGGCGACGAGTCGGATGCCACGGACATCGGCCCAGCGGCCCGCCGGCCCCAATGCCAACCCCGTGCCGAAGGTGAGGATCACCGCGAGCACGGTCCACCAGGGTTGCATCACCGCGGTCGAGTCGATCACCAACGACGAGGTCATCAACGCGTAGGCGAGGTAGCCGACGGCGACGAAGCCCGACATCAGCCGCAGGATGCGGCGGCCGGCCTGCTCGTCGCGTTCGTCGCGCGCGTCGGTCACCGACGGAAGCGCCGGGGTATCGGCAGCCATCCGTCCTCGATCGCGCGCTTGTAGAGATCTGTCTTGGTGGGCGCGGGCCGGCCGGCGGCGTTGTAGCGCCCGCGGATGCGGTTGACGTAGTCGGTGACGGTCTCGGTGGAGATGTTCAATTCTCTGGCCACCCGCGCCGACGATTCCCCGGCCGCGTACAACTCGAGAACTCGACGCAATTGCGGCGACAGATCCACGAATCCGGGATCGGAATCGATGGCCGCCGCCCAATCGATACTGGGGACGGTGTCACCGGACAACGCGCGCCGCATGGCATCGAGCAATTCCGCTTCGCGGGCATTCTTGCGGACCACGCCCATCACTCCGGCGCTCGCGGCCTGGCGCACCATGAACATCTCGTCACCCGAGGTGTAGACGAGGACGGGGATACCCGCCGCACGCAACGCCTCGATGTTGGCGATCGGCGACGTCCCGTCGCCGAGACGAAGGTCCAGCAGCACCAGGTCGAGCTCGGTGGCCATGGCGAGCAACGTATTCACGGTTCCCGCGCCGGCAACGAGCTCCATATCCGACTGTTCGTCGAGGGTGGCCCGCAAACCGCGGACAATCTGCTCATGGTCGTCCACGACGCCGATTCGCCATACCCTGGGCGGCGGTTCGGTCATGTCCACCATCATCGCTTATGGCTCCGACACAAGCGCAGAGAAGTCCCCGTTTTGTTTCATTCCTTCGCACGACATGCGCATTCGACGACCGTTTTCACAAATTACGGGGAATGCGATTTGTTTGCATTCGAAAACAAAATCGTGACCACTCACGACGCGGGCCGGCGTCCGGGGTCGGCCGGCCGCAGCGCCCAGCCCGGTACCCAGTGCGTCACCTTCTCCTGACGATCGCGTGCGGTGATGGTGTAGGTGACCTTGCCGTACCACTCACCCCACTCCGAGCGTGCCCAGGCGGTGAGCACGCCGAGGTGGACCGACCGGATCTGCAGACCGTCGGGGAAGTACTCACCGGTGTGGTGTGGCGTCTGTGGATACAGCGCGTTGAGGTCGATGAGCACCGCCTTGTGACCGACGGGGAAGAACACCGGCCGTCGTGGCTGGCCGCTGTCGCCGCCGATCCACTGCATACCCACACTCGAACATTAGTTCGAGTGTGGGTATGGGCTCAACCGCGCAGCGTAGTGAGGCCAACGTGCCGTTGGGCGACACGTTGGCCTCACTCGCAGGGCGCGGTGGCGCTCCGGTCAGATCTCCACCTCGACGTCAGGCAGACTCGCCCAGACGGCCGCCTTCAGGCCTTCGGGTGTGGTGGCCGACTCGATCACCGCGCGCGACGCGTCGTCGGCGGTGTCGATGATCGCCAGCAGCAGGTACTCCGGGCGCAGCCGACGATCGCTACGCTCGCGGGCGATCTCCAGCGCGCGCGCCAGCGCCGAGCGCGTGGGACCGGCAAAGCGTGGGCGGCTGCCCCGGCCCCGGGGCCCGCGCCGTCCACGACCGGGCTCCCACGGTCCGTCGTCGGCGAAGGGTCCGCCGGGGCCGAATGGGCCGCGGGGGCCACCGGGGCCGAAGCCGCCCGGGCCCCAGCCCTCGGGTCCGCGCATCTCGGGACCCCAGTCGTCGGGACGTCCGCCGTCGGGGCCGCACCCGCGGTGAGGTCCGTGGCCATGCCGGTGACCGGGCCCACGTCCACGCCCGCGACCGCGCCGACCGCCGGGGCCACGATCGGGGCGTCGAGCCCAGCCGTCGGACAGGTCCTCGCCGAACCGGCCTCGGACCGCCTCGCGAACCTTGTCGAGGTCGATGCCGATGCTGCGCAGGGCCTCTCGATCTTCGTCGTAGCGCTGCTGCGTCGATTCCTCCTCGGAGTCCAACGCTGTCGCCTCGGACTCGTCGTCGTGCTCGGCGTGATACCTCCGCGCCGCGTCACGTGCCGTCGGCAGGGTTAGCCCCCGCTCGGCGAGCAGCGTGAACAGCGGGCTGCGGGCATTGCAGAGCATGCCCAGGATGAGGTGGTCGTTACCGAGGTGCCGATGACCGAGGTCGCCGGCTTCTTGCATGGCGAAGGCCATGAGCATTCTGTCGTCGCGTGTGAATCGCTCAAACATTGTTCGTGTCTCCTTTCGGCCCGCTGTCGCGGACCTCGCGGTGTGCATGTTTCTGATGCACGGCCTGGCGGCTGATCTGCAGAACCTCTGCGATCGACTGCCAGCTCCAGCCGTGGGCGCGGGCGTTGGCCACCTGTACGTCCTCGAGTCGGTCGGCCAGTGTGCGCAACGCGCGGACGGCGGCCAGCCCCCGTGCCGGGTCGTCGCTCGCGGCAGCACCGGCGAGTCCGGAGGTGTCGCGATCGGCCGTATTGGCCGGGTTCTGCTCGTCGTGCATGGTGTCAGGTTAAGTTGACAAGCCCCGGTTGTCAAGAATTATTGACACGGGCTGCTCGCGCGGGTCCGATCGGCTCGCGCAAATCGGTTCGGCTCGCGCAACTCGTCGACGGGCCGCGTCCTCCCGGTCGGCCCGCGGTCGCCGACCCGACCCGCGTGAGACCTGTCGAACGACGACGGATACGGGTGGCGGCCGCCGCTTCACCAGGGCAGGCGCAGCCCGATATCGGGTTGTCGCTCGATGTAGCCGGTCGGACGCTCCCCGACGACGACCCGCACGATGTTGCGGAAGGCGTCGGAGTCCGGGTCACGCCAGTAGTCGCCGTGTCCGTCGACACCCGCGACCGGTGAGCACGAGCCGTCGGCGCCGGGTGCGTGAAAGCCGGTGTCCATCCGGAACACCCCGGGCGCGGAGTCCGGGTCTTCGCCGTGCGGATTTCCCGGCAACGCCTGCACCCATTGGATCGGATCGCCCGGCGCGGTCAGCGAGTAGCGCTCGACGGCGGGGTTCGCGTTGCGCCACGGGCCGTCGAACACGCCGGTGCCCGCCGACGACGCATACATCACCCGGTCGGCGCGCAGCCCGAGCTGCTCGGCCGAACCGACCACCGATCCGCCGTAGGAATGCCCGATCACGGTCACCGCCGCCCCGGGCGCGCGTTCGGCGATCTCGGCGTCGAGCTCCGCGGCGAACCCGACGAGGCCGGGCGCCATCTCACGCGCGAACCGCGGATCGGCCGCCGAGCCGTCGAGGGATTCCGCCACCGCGGCGGCGGCACCCAGCGCGTGCCCCAGCGGACCGGCCAGCGATCCCGCCAGCGCGCCCGCACCGAGCGCATCGTCGAGACCCTCGTAGCCCATCGTCTGCGGCAGATCACCGTCGAGATAGACGAATACGGGACCACCGGTGGCGTGCGCGAGTTCTGTTGCCGCGACGACGCTCTGATCGATGGTATCGAGACCCGAGCCGGTGCCGGGCACCAGCACCGCCGCATTGCGGGTGTCCGCACACACCTCCCCGACCATCTCGATGACGTGGCCCCGGGCGTTGTCGAAGGCGATGAACCGGCGTCGACGGCCGTCGGCGAGCGGTCGGAGCAGATCCTCGAGTCGGCGTGCCCGCACGCCGTCGGCCCGACCCGCGAGCCGTTCGGTCTCCAGCGCGGCACGGATAGCGAGATCGTTTGCAGCAGAGCGCAACTCGAAATCGATGCCATCGAGGTTGCCGACCACACCCGGATCGGCTGCGGCGATCCGGAGCCGATCCTCCTCGGCCAGCCGGGACAGGAACTCGCGGCGCGTCGACGGCGTCATCCGAGTCAGCGCGGTCACCACGCGGTCGGCGTCGGCAGTGCTGCCGTCGGGCAGCGTGACCTCGGCGGCACCGCCCGCCGGGATCGCCGCGCCCGGAATGGCCGCCACCAGTTCGTCGATCCGCGCGCCACAGTGCTCGTCGACGGCATCAATGACGTTCATTCCATTGCGGATTCGCACTTCGGCCGTTCTCGAGCGTTCGTCGGGTCCGTCCCGACCGGTGACGTGGCCGTCATCGGTCACGGCATAGCCGTCGGCGATCACGCCGTCGACCTCACCGAGCACCACCGCACGCGCCCGGGCGAGATCGGCGCCGGCTCGGGCGGCCTCCTCGGCGATCTCGACCAACATGCGACGTATCTGTCGGGCCCGCACGTCGGTGTCGTCGACGAATCGCTCTGCGGCGACGGCGGTCACACCCGACCAGGTGGTTGCATCGACTGCTCGAACGATCCTGCGCGTCGCGGCGTCGACGAGGTCGGACGCAGCCTGGGCTGCGGCGCCGGCTGCGGAAATCGCCGCGGGTCGCCACTGACGGAGCTCTGGGATCGTCGGCCGCATCAACGCTCGATCCGCAGACGGCTGGCCGACGTATCGTCAGTGTCGGTCACCGCGGCCGCCAACCCGGCGAGCACGACGCTCATCTCCTGGAGTCGCCCGCAAAGCGACTCGGCCGTGCTCCGGAGGGCATCGTCGGCGTCGAGCAGCGCCCGCATGGTCCGCCCCTGCGCAACGGGTGGCACCGCATCATCCTGTCGGGCAATCAGTTCGAGCGTCGAGATACGCCTCGCCTCGGCCCGCCAGGTGCCGACGCCCGCGGCGATCTCGGCGGGCATCACGCGGAGTACATCGGGGGACGGAAGTGGCATCGGGGGCTCCTTACCAAGCCGGCGAGAACATGAGCGACGAAACGTGTCGTCGGTCATTTGGACGCACCAGCGGGGGCAACGGTTCCTCCGGTTTCGGCGCCGGCATGGTTGTCGGGCCGCGGCGACCGTGGGCCGGTAGGCTCCGCGAGATGGGATTGCGAGCATTGACGCTGGTACACAATGTGCTGCCGGAGTACCGGCGGGCCATCGTCGGGTCGCTGTTGCCGGCGATGGAGCGTCGCGGCATCGCCGTGGACATCGTGGCCGCCGACGAGGACGAGCCGTTGCCCGCGCCGGGCGAGGTGGATCTGGTGGTGGTGACGGGCTCCACCGATTCGGTGCACGACGAATCGCTGTCGTGGATCGGCCGAGAGCGCGAGTACCTGCGTACGGCCATCGGCGCTGGCGTACCGATCTACGGCATCTGTTTCGGCGGGCAGATCCTGGCCAGCGCGTTGGGTGGCACGGTCGCCGTGAGCAGCCGACCCGAACACGGTTTCGTTCCCGTGACCTCGACGCGGCCCGAGTTGGTGGCCGAAGGGCCGTGGATGCAATACCACTACGACACGATCACCGTGCCCGACGACGTGGAGGTCATCGCCCGCAACGAGGCGGGCGTGCAGGCGTTCGTGAGCGGACCGCATCTGGGCGTGCAGTTCCACCCCGAGATCGACCCGGAGTGCTTTGTCGCTTGGCGCGACGGCTTCTCCGGGACGCGATCGGATATGTCGGAGGACGGGGTGGATCTCGAGGCGCTGGCCGCGTCGATCGCGGCGCGAACCGACGCCGCTGCCGACGATTGCGACGTGCTGTTCGAGCGTTTCCTGGCGCATGCCGGACTGGATGTGGTGCGGGGCTGAGTGGTTGGGCGGGAGTGGTCTCGATACGGCCCTCGCCTAGCGGCTCGGACCTACTCGACCACCGACAAAACGGCACCAACACCGGGGCGGCTCGGACCTGTCCGACCACCGACAAAACGGCGCCAACACTGGGGCGGCTCGGACCTGTCCGACGACCACCGACAGAACGCCGCCACCCGCGAGGTGGGCGGGGCTATTCGTCGAGGATGGATTCGCTGATGTTCATCCGGGAGGCCCGCATTGCCGGGACCAGTGCGCCCACGATGCACAGGCCACAGGCGACCGCGACGAAGATCAACGTCGACGGGCGCGGTGAGTACGCGATGTCGATCGAGGTGGTGGCCGACAGGATCTTGTCGGACAAGAAGTGCAGAGCCCCACCGAGTATGACGCCGGTCAGCGATCCGATGAGCGCGACCCCGGCGGCCTCGGCAACCACCATCCGGGACACGAACTTCCGCGAGGCACCCATCGCGCGCAGCACGCCGAGTTCACGGCGACGTTCGATCACCGACAGCAGCAGGGTGTTCAGCAGCGCCACGGCGGCGGCGAGCGCGACGATCCATTGGATGGCGACGGTGAAGGCGCCGGCCTGCTCGGCCTCGGCCTGCGCGGATTCGAGCGCCTCGGTCCCGGAATGCACATCGGCGATCCGGGTGCCCGGCAACGGGTACTCGGCGGCGACCGCCTCGAGGTCGGCGCGAATCCGGTCCTGGTCGACCGCCGGGTCGGTGGACACCTGGAGGTAGGTGTCGCCCGGACGGTCGAACCACTCCGACAGCTGTTCGTTGCTCATCGCGGCCGTACCCGAACCCATGGAGATGTAGTTGACCAGATCACGCACCACCACATCGCGATAGCCGGTCGGGGTGGCCATCCGCAGCGTGTCGCCCTCGGCCACGTCGAGGGTGCGGGCCAGTACGGTGGACATCAGCATGCCGTTCCCGGCGAGTACCTGCTGCAGGGCTTCGGGATCGGCCTTCTTCACGAAGGGCGCCAACGAGTTCGGTTCCAGTCCCTGCACGTAGATCTTGGCCTCGTCGACGTTGATCGACGCCCACTGCGCGCCGACCACCTGCGTCACCCCGGGGACTTGCGCCACCGCCGGGGCGATCTCGGCCGGCAATGCGGGACCCACCGGCAGGCCACCACTGTCGGCCGAGGACACGTAGAAGTCCGGGTCGGCCAAGCCGTCGAGCGAGCCGGAGATCGAGCTGACCAGGTTGTCGAGTGCACCCGAGGTGCCCATCCCGACCGCCACGGCGACCGCCACCGTCATCAGCGTCGCCCAGGCCCGACGCGGCGCACGTTCGGCGTTGACGGCGGCAAGCTGACCGGGACCACCGAAGCGGCGCGACAGTCCCACCACCAGCGCCACCAACGGCACGGTGAGCGCGTAGCACAGCAAGAGCCCGCCGACGGCGAACACCGCACCGGCCAGGATGGCCGGGCGACCGGGAACGCCGACGGCCACGAACCACGACGCCACCAGCAGCACCACACCGGCGATCCCGGAGATCCACACGCCGCGACCGTTCTTGCCGGTGCCGTCGGCGACCTCGCCGGCGACCATCGCTTCCACCGGGGACACCGCGAACACCGATCGGGCCGCCAGCGTCGTCGCTGCGACACAGGCGAATATGCACGCGAGGATGGCGATCACCGGCGCGTACCACGGCAGGTGATAGCTCACCGCCGTCGCCATCTGATCGGTGTTGGCCTCCGGGATCCGACCGATTGCCCAACGTCCGGCGAGAACGCCAACCGGCACGCCCAGCGCACCACCGACCAGACCGAACAACGCCGACTCACCCAGCAGGTCACCGACGAGGTGACCGCGGCGCGCACCCAGCGCACGCATCATCGCCAACGACTGCCGACGCGAGGCGACCGCCATGTTCATCGTGTTGAACACCAGGAAGCCGGCGATCACCAACGAGATCAGCGAGACCAGCAGCGTCGCATCACGTGTCACCGAACTCGCCGTCTCGGCCTGCGCGGCGCGGAAGTCGGGGTCCACCACCACGGCCCGACCGTCCACGACGTCGGCCACCGACGACTTCACGGTGGCGATGTCGGCGCCCGGTTGCGCCACGATCAGGATGGAGTCGACCTTGCCCTCCTGGGCCGCCAGCCGCTGCGCGAGCCCGAGGTAGGCGAAGATGAAGTTGCCGCGGTTGAGGACGTCGGCCTGATCGCCGCCGATCACCGAGATGACCTGTACATCAACACCATTGATGGACAGGCGCTGGCCTTCGGTGAGTCCGGTGGCCGACCCGGCGACGATCCCGTTGTCGAGATCGCCCTTGTCGATGCCCTGCGATTGTTGTTGAGAGACGGCTTGTTGCAGATCACCGGACAGCGCGGTGACGCGGAAATCCGACCCGAGCAAGGCGATGTTGCGGTCGTCGATCACCACCGAGTCGCGGATCAGCGGTACCACCGATTTCGCGTCCGGGACGTCGCGGCGGATCTCGGCAGGGAGTTCGTCGTCGATGCCGGAGTCGGCGATGGCCGCGACCTCCACCTGAGCGGAACCGCTGATGGCCGCGTTGACCTGGCGCACCGATTCGGTCAGCGAGCCGTACAGCCCGAGTACCGAGATCAGCAGCGCCGACGCGACGACCACCACGAGCAGGGAGGTCACCATCCGCAGTCGATGGGTGCGGATCTCGCGCAGGTTGAGCACCCGGATCCGCGACAGCCCGGACGCCACCGACCGCACCAGACGCAGCGTGCGGGTCGACGATCGACTCACGCGATCTTCCCGTCCCGCACCGTTATGGTGGTGTCGGCGACGTCGGCGGCGTGCGCGTCGTGGGTCACCATCACCACCAGCCGGTTCGGGGTGTCGTGGGCCACCTCGGAGAGCAGTTCGAGCACCGAGTCACCGGTCTTGGAGTCCAGGTTGCCGGTGGGTTCGTCGGCCAGCAGGATGGTCGGGTCCATGATCAACGATCGGGCGATGGCGACGCGCTGCATCTGCCCGCCGGACAGTTCCGACGGACGGTGATTGACGCGCGCCCCCAAGCCGACGCGTTCGAGCAACTCGACGGCACGCGGTTTGGCCTTGCGTAGCGACTGACTGTCGAGCAGGCGCGGCAACGCAACGTTCTCCCACGCCGACATCGTCGGCACCAGGTTGAAGAACTGGAACACGAAGCCGACGCGATGGCGGCGAAAGGCCGACGCGTCGTCGTCGTCGAGCGAGCCGAGGTCGGTGCCGTCGACCGTGATGGTGCCCGAGGTTGGGGTGTCGAGTGCGCCGAGCACATGCAACAGCGTGCTCTTCCCGGCACCCGACGGGCCGACGATCGACGCGAACTGGCCGCCGTCGAGGGTCAGGTCGAGCCCATCGAGGGCCCGTACCCGCTGATCGCCCATCTGGTACTCGCGCACCAGATCGACGGCCTTGACCAGGGGTTCATCCGCGAGAGAGCTCACGCGGGTCATGGTATCGGACGACGGTGAGGGTGCCCTTAGTCGGATCGAGTGCCCGCTCGACGGAAAACGGCGCCCAGTGAACAGGAAACGGCACCCACTCGACGAGAAACGGCACCCACTCGACGAAGCTGCCGTTGAGTGGGCGCTGTTTTCCGTTGAGTGTGCGCTGTTCTCCGTTGAGTGTGCACCCGCCGGTCAGGCGGTGGCGCCGGTCCAGTGGCCGGAGGCCAGGAATTCGTCGAGGACGGCCGTCGGCTCGGTCAGGTCGAATCCCTGCCGGCTCAGCCAGTCGTCGTCGAAGTAGGTGTTGGCGTACCGATCGCCCGAATCACACAGCAGGGTGACCACGCTGCCCGGCTGACGCTGCGCGGCCATCTCGGCGACGATCTGCAGCGCACCCCACAGGTTGGTGCCGGTGGAGCCGCCGACGCGACGGCCGAGTCGGTCGCTGAACAGTCGGGCGGTGGCGATGGATGCGTTGTCGGGAACGCCGATCATCCGGTCGATCACCTGGGAGACGAACGACGGCTCCACCCGCGGCCGCCCGATCCCCTCGATCCGGGAGCCGAGCTCCGAGCGCAGGGCACCGTCGCCGGTGTCGTAGGCCGGTAGGAACACCGAGTTCTGCGGGTCCACCACCGCCAGCCAGGTGGGGTGGCGCCGATACCGTACGTAACGGCCCAGCGTCGCCGACGTCCCGCCGGTGCCGGCACCCACCACGATCCAGGTCGGGATCGGATGATCCTCTTCGGCCATCTGGGCGAAGATCGACTCGGCGATGTTGTTGTTGCCGCGCCAGTCGGTGGCGCGCTCGGCCATCGTGAACTGGTCGATGAAGTGACCGCCGAGTTCCGCCTCGAGCCGCAACGCCTCGGCGTAGACGTCGCCGGGCCGGTCGACGAAGTGGCAGCGTCCGCCTTCCCGCTCGATCAGCGCGGTCTTGGCCGGCGAGGTACTCGAGGCCATCACCGCGATGAACGGAACCCCGATGAGCTTGGCGAAGTAGGCCTCACTGACCGCCGTCGAACCCGACGACGCCTCGATCACC
Source organism: Gordonia sp. Z-3 (assembly GCF_036233855.1). NCBI lineage: Bacteria > Bacillati > Actinomycetota > Actinomycetes > Mycobacteriales > Gordoniaceae > Gordonia > Gordonia sp. Z-3. Next base: position 139,075 of record NZ_JAZARS010000010.1, on the reverse strand, counting down.
GTGGTGCCCTCGGTGACCCACCCGTTGCAGATCGCATAGAGAAACAACGATCGCGCCAGCCGGTGCTTGAGCGAACCGGTGGGATGGGTGCTCTCGTCCTTCAAGTAGAGCTCGATGCCGGTGTCACGGCCGGCGTCGTCGGTCCATCGTGACCAGTCGGGTAGCGCAAGCCGGTGCAGATGGGTGTCGGCACTGCGACGGCCGTCGGCCTCGATCAGGCGAACCGCGTTCTCCGACCATGTCCGGTTGCGACGGTGGTCGACGATCCTGGTCGGCTGCACAGGGTCAGTCCGACGTGCCGCGCAGCCGCGACTGCAGGTCGTCGTGCCGGGCTCGGCGCGCATTGTCGACGGCGGCGATCTGACTGTTGACCCGCAATCGCAGCTTCTTGAACAGGACCAGCCCCAACGGCAGTGCGATGAGCACGCCGAACACGGCAGCCACCAGCAACGGCACCTCGACCCCGACGAGGGCACCGATCCCGAGGATGAGCGCCGCAACCACGACGACCAGCGCCAGGCGGGCCACGGTGTACATCGCCACCGCCAGCGCGACACTGCCGGCCGATGCGTGGGTGTCAGCCCCCTGGGTGTCGGCCGCCGGGGTGTCGGCCGCCGGGGCGGACCCGGATGCGTTCTGATCTGTCACGAATACGCCTTCTTTCCGATCTCTGCACACCAGGGTACTGGGGTTATCCGGCCATCCGGGCGCCCCCTCGGACGACAGACGCGGCCGGGAATGCCGGTTTTGCACTCTCTTTACCGTTTCCTGACTGTTCGAACACCCGGCACTCCGGCGTGTATCCATGAGGTGATCCCAGATCGCCATCGTTGCAGGCGGAGAGAGGAACATCGTGACGATCACCGACGCAGCCGGAGTCCCCGGCCTCATCACCCCCGGCCTTGCGAGTCAGCACACCCTGACGCCCGGTCAGGTGGCAGCCATGTTCAACGTGAACCCGAAGACCGTCGCCCGCTGGGCCAGTTCCGGTCTGCTCGGGTCCATCCGCACGCCCGGCGGACACCGTCGGTTCCGTGAGTCCGACGTCGTCGAACTGCTCAACCGCCGCACCCACTGAGCAGGCTCTGCCCCGCTCCGTCGCAACCTCACGTACGCTGGTTTACGGGAGGTTGCCATGACGTTTCTGTTTGCCTTGATCGGCATTGCAGCTATTGCTTTCCTGTTGTGGCGTGCCTTCGGCCCCCAACTCGGAGAGTCGGACGAGCGCGACGAACACGCACCTCGTCGACCGGCCAAACCGTCGGGTCCCGTCGGCCCCGACGACGACCCTGATTTCCTTCGTGACCTCGATCGTCGGACCCGTGGCACCAACGGGTCCGATGGCGACGACGCCTGACCGGGCGCCGAAGTTACGGCCACGTACCCTACCCCGAGGTAGGGTAATCTCGTTTCACTACGTAGTTCGGACGACAGCGGGAGCGGTCGACCGTACCGGTGGTGCAGGCACAACGATCGACGTTGACGCGGGGGATACACGAGGGTGACTGCCGGTGATGCGCGCCGAACGCCGGCGCATGAGGACGATGCCAGTTTCGCCGAGAAGGTGGGCTATCTGTTCGAGCATTCGCGCGACGAGAACGGCGCGCCCTACACCGGGAAGAAGATCGCCGAGCGCGCCAATGAGCTCGGCTACTCGCTCTCGGACGCCTACATCTCGCAGTTGCGGACCGGTAAGGCGCGCACGCCGTCGTTCCGGACGGTGGAGGCCATCGCCCGTGCGTTCGAGGTCAGCGTCACCTATTTCCTGGCCAATCCCGACGAAGACCTCGAGCGGGTGCGGCAGCAACGCGACTATGTCGAGATGCTGGCGACCACCGGCACTCATCTGTCGGGTATCGATGTGGGGCGGATCTGCCCCGACACCATCGACGTGCTGATCGATCTGCTCAAGGTGGTCAAGGCCCAGGCGCAGGCGCAGGGCGACACCTTGCCGCCGCCCGGAGAAGCGCCGAGTCCGACCGGACAGAATCCACAGTGATCAGAGTCCGCCGCGGTTTGAGTCCGGCGTGATCAGAGTCCGGCATACGAGTGCAGCCCGGACACCACCAGATTGATGATGAACAGGTTGAACAGCAGCGCGACGAAACCGGCGATGTTGATCCAGGCCGCCGCGTTGTTGCGCCACCCGGCCGTGGCCCGGGCGTGCAGGTAGGCCGCGTAGATCACCCATGCGATGAACGACACCGTCTCCTTGGGGTCCCAGCCCCAGAACCGGCCCCAGGCCGCCTCGGCCCAGATGGCGCCGCAGATCACGCCGAGCCCGAACAGCGGGAACCCGAAGACGACGCACTTGTAGGCCAGCCGGTCGAGCGCATCGGCGTTGGGGATGTGCGCCACGATGCGGCGCATGCCGGCCACGAATCCCTTGCCGGTCAGCGGATCCGCGGAGTCGTCGGCGTCGGACGCGTTGGCCCCCCAGCGCATCTTGACCAGGTAGAGGATGCTCGCGACGCCCGACACCAACAGCACACCCGACGAGATCGAGATGATCGAGACGTGCACGGCCAGCCAGTACGACTTGAGTGCCGGCACCACCGGCGCAGCCTGCGTGTAGAGCCAACGTCCGCCGATGAACATCAGCAACGACACCGGCAGCAGCACGAACGACAGCAAGGGACGATGCTCCGGCTTGCGCAGCACCACCAGCCCGGCGACCACGCAGGCGGCACACGTCAGCGAGATGAACTCGTACATGTTGCCCCACGGCGCCCGGTCGGTGGCGACACCGCGCAGCACGATCGAGGCGATGTGCGCGATCAGCCCCACGAAGACGACCGGGTAGGCCATCGCCGCCAGCCGCGAGCCCTTGCTGCGACGCGGTGCGGGACCGTCGATGCGGCCGGGGGCGCGGTCGTCGACCGCGACTGTCGCGCCGCCGGCGGTCACCATCTCGGCGGCCGGGGCGAGTTTGCGTGCCCGCGCCCCGGCGAGCGCGGCCAGGAACAGGAACATGGCCAGCACGTACACCGTGATGGCGGTGCCGAACAGAAGGTCGGAGTAACGCGCGAGCGTCTCGTCGACCTGAATGGAGCCCGTGTTCATGGCACCGTCCTTTCGTTGCTGACTGCGCTGGTGGCCGACCGCTACAAACGCCGGGCGGCGCGTGCGGCTCCCGGGTCGTCGGGGTCGATCACCAGGCGGCGCGCCTGCTCATCGAATCCCTCGCCCCAGCCCGCCTGATCGGTGCGTGCCAGGCCGGCGATCTCTACTACCGTACGTCGTTTGGTCTCCTCGCCGGAATCCGACGTGGTCACCGGCACCAGACGCACCCAGATGCGGCGCCGCCGGATGAGCAACGACACCAGCAGTCCGCCGAGCATCACGATCGACGACGCCAGCACCCAGATCTGGGCCGGGTCGTGCGACACCTGCATCGACACCCATCGTTGATAGCCGTCGAAGCGCACCACGGTGCCGTCGGCCAGCGTGTGCGAATCGCCCTGACCGAGGTTGACCTGGGCGCGCTGCTGCAGGCGTCCCTGATCGATGAGCGACTGGTCCAGGGAGTACGCGTTCTGCGGCAGGCCGGTGTCCAGGCCGGTGTCACCCTCGTAGATGCGGATGGCCACGTACGGGTCGTTCGGCTCCGGCGATGCCGAGGTCAGTAGGGTGCCGTGGAAGTTGGCGGTCGGCGCGAACAGACCCTCGACCGCGATCTGATGGTTGCGTCGTTCGTCGGGGTTCGGGTACAGCCCGGCCGGGGTGTCGAAGCGGATGGCTCCCGACGACATCATCGTCTGAAGTTCGTCGGGAACGAACGGCACCGTCTGGGTGCGCTGTTCGCCGTTCGGGAAGGTGACGGTGAACGTCGGGGCGAAGCCGTTGCCGAGTACGTACACACGGTCACCGGCGACACGCAGCGGCTCGTTGACGCGGATGCGGGCGGTCGGCCAGGTCGAGGCGTCGGTGCTGGGTGTCCCCTCGGTGTAGCGGACCTCGGAGCTGTACATGTCGGGTTGACCGTTCGGCAGGAACGTCGCATCGAAGCTGTCGACGCGGATACAGAACGGCTGCAGGTCGGTGCCGTCGACCAGGTTGCCGGCCCGGAACGAGTCGTACACGGCGGTCGACGTGTTGCACAGGCCCTGCTCACCGTCGGCGACCAGGCTGCGGGTGCCCTCGTAGCCGTACAGTTTGCCCAGCGCGATGGACACCAGCAGCGCGAGCAGCGCGAAATGGAACACCAGGTTGCCGAACTCGCGCAGATAGCCCTTCTCGGCGGAGACCTCGACGACCTCCGGGCGTTTCCCCGCGGCCCCGCCCCCCGTATCCCCCGCCGATCGAGTAGCCCCGGAACCTACCGACGAGCGCTCCCCCGCTGATCGAGTGACCCCGGAACCTGCCGACGAGCGCTCCCCCGCTGATCGAGTGACCCCGGAACCTGCCGACGAGCGCTCCCCCGCTGATCGAGTAGCCCCGGAGCTTGCGGAGGGGCGTATCGAGATCACCCGTCGCCACCCGCGCAGATTCCGCGACACCCGCTCGGCGATTTCCTCGGGCTCCCCATCGACCTCGATCGTGACGTGCCGCGGCAGTCGCTTGAGGTTGCGTGGCGCGGCCACCGGCTTGGCCCGCAGATTGTGGAAGTGTTCGATCATCCGCGGCGTCAGGCAGCCCACCAGCGACACGAACAGCAGTACATAGATCGCGGTGAACCAAGCGCTGGAGAATACGTCGAACAGCTGCAGCCGGTCCATCGTCTCGCCGACCCAGCCGTGGTCGGCGATGTAGGTGAGCGTCTTCTGTTCGTTGAGCGACCGTTGCGGCAGCAACGCACCGGGGATGGCCGCCAAGGCCAGCAGGAACAACAGGATCAGCGCAGTGCGCATCGAGGTCAGCGAGCGCCACATGTTGCGTGCCGGCCACAACACACGGCGGCGGAACCAGTGCGGACGGCGCGGCGGCGGGACGTCGGCGGTGTCGCGGCGGTCGGTGGTCACCTCGGTCATACGGGCAGCTCCGTGTCGGTGATGAAGGCATCGCGCACCCAGACGATGAACTGGTCCCACGCGCCGGTCACCAGGGCGATGCCGACGGCGATCAGCATGATGCCGCCGAAGACCTGGATGGCGCGGGCGTGGTTGCGCAGCCAGCCGAGGCTGCGCAGCGCCCACGCCGACGAGAACGCGAGGATGACGAACGGGATGCCGAGTCCGGCGCAGTAGGCGACGATCAGCGCCACACCTTTGGCGGCGGTGGCCCCTTCGGTGCCGCTGGCGGTGGCGATCACCGCAGCCAGCGTCGGACCCAGGCACGGGGTCCAGCCGAGCGCGAAGACGGCGCCGAGCAGTGGTGCGCCCACGATGTTGGACATGCGGCGCGGCGCGAACCGGAACTCGTGTTGCATCGCGGGCACCAGGCCGATGAACACCAGGCCCATCAGGATGGTCACCACCCCGCCGATGCGTTGCAGCAGTTCACGATTGACGATGAAGGTACTGGTGATGCCGAGCACGGTGGCGGTGGCGGCAACGAAGATGACGGTGAAGCCGAGGACGAACAACGCCGCGGCGAGCGCCACCCGCGACCGGCCGCTTTTGGCGGATTCGCCGACGGTCACCGCGGGCGCCTCGGCGCCGACGAGCCCGGCCAGATACGACAGGTAGCCGGGCACCAGCGGCACCACACATGGGGAGGCAAAGGAGACCAGCCCGGCGATGACGCAGGCGGCCAGGGCCAGCAGCAGCGGGCCCGACGAGACGGTGGTGGCGAAGGTCTCGCCGATGGCGGCCTGCGGGGCGAGCGCGATCATGGCGCGCCCGGTGCCGACGACGTCGCGGGCGTGTCGGCCGGTGGGGTCGCTGCGGGGGCTTCGGCGGCGACCCGGCGCACGGTGGCCTCGAGTTCTTCGGCGGTGATGGCCTTGAGGAACACCGCGGCCGGCCGGTGCTCCCGGTCGAGTACGACAGTGGTGGGGACCACCGAGGTCGGGGTGGTCAGGGCGGCCAGGGTGATGCCGTCGAAGTCGTAGATGGACGGGAAGCCGACGTTGCGGTCGGCGACGAAATCCTTGGCATTCTGCCGGTCGTCACGCAGGTCGATGCCGAGGAATTCGACACCGAGGTCTTTGGTGTTCTCGTAGACGGTCTCGAGGTCGTCGGCCTCGCCGCGACACGGCCCACACCACGAGCCCCACACGTTGACCACGACGACCTTGTCGGCGAAGCGCTCGTCCCCGAGCGCGAGCGGTTCATCGGTGATCAGGTCAGGTCCTGATACCTCCGCGACCGGTTTGCGCTGCTCCGGCGGGTAGGTGATGACCACCTGGCCGCCGGGCGAGATGAACTCGAAGGTGTCTCCCTGCGCGACCGCATCGTCGCCGGTACCGCAGCCGCTGACCACACCGATCACGACTGCCAGCACCGCCAGCAGCAGGGAAAACTTTCGCACGTTCGTCCTATCGCACCGGGCCGGTCACGCCCCGGTGGCCAACGGGTCCGAGGCCCCCACGGGCTCGGAGTAGATGATGTCGACGAGCGCATCGCCCTCGTAGATCAGGCTGGTCAGGGACGCCAGCGAACACTGCCGCCGGCGAGGGTCGTGCCACAGCCGCTGCCCTTCCAGAAAGCGGCGCAGTGTGTAGACGGGCAGTTGGTGGCTGACGCAGACGGCTTCGTGGCCACGAGCGGCGTCGCGGGCCTTGTTGGCTGCGGCCAGCATGCGATGGGCCAGTTGGATGTAGGGCTCGCCCCACGACGGGGTGAACGGATCACGCATCTTGGGCCAGTGCCGCGGTTTGCTCAGCGCGCCGTCGCCGACGGACACCTTCAGTCCTTCGAAGACGTTGTCGGCCTCGATCAGTTCGTCGTTGGTGATGATCTCGAGTCCGTGCGCGCCGGCGATCGGGGTGGCCGTCTCCTGCGCCCGCTGCAACGGCGAGGCAAAGACGGCAGTCACGGCGTGGTCGGCGAGAGCGCCGGCCACCTTGTTGGCCTGGGCGCGTCCGGTGTCGGACAGTCGGAAGCCGGGCAGCCGGCCGTAGAGAATGCCTTCGGGATTGTGCACTTCCCCATGGCGCATCATGTGGACGATCGTGTTGGTCATCGTGTCTCCCCCGGGTCAGCTCTGGACCGCTGCGGCAGCGGCCTGCGCGGCTGCCGGCAGTGCATCGGCGATACGTGAGAAAGCATCGTCGTCCAACGCCGCGGACACAAACCAGGCCTCGAACGCACTCGGCGGCGGGTAGACACCACGTTCGAGCAGCGCGTGGAAGAACGGAGCAAAACGCCAGGTCTCAGTGGCCTTGACGCCCGGGTAGTCGACGATCGGGTCGCCAGAGTCGGTGAAGAAGACGCTGAGCATGCTGCCCGCGCGCTGCACCCGGTGGGCCACACCGGCGGCGTGGAGGGCGTCGGTCAGCAGCGTGGCGAGGCGGTCGGCGTTGTCGTCGAGTGCGCGGTAGGTGTCGGCGTCGGCGGTGCGCAGAGTGGCCAGACCGGCGGCGACGGCCACCGGATTCCCCGACAGTGTGCCCGCCTGATAGACCGGACCGGTCGGTGCGAGTCGTTCCATCACGTCGGCACGTCCGCCGAACGCGGCGGCGGGCAGCCCGCCGCTCATCACCTTGCCGAAGGTGTAGAGGTCGCCGCCTACCCCTTCGAGTCCGTACCAACCGGACGGGCTGACGCGGAAGCCGGTCATCACCTCGTCCATGATCAGCAGCGCGCCGTGGCGTCGGGTGAGTTCGCGCAGGCCGGCGTTGAATCCGTCGTGCGGGGCGACCGCGCCCATGTTGCCGGCGGCGGCCTCGGTGATGACCGCGGCGATGTCGTCGCCGAACTCCTCGAACGCCTTCGCGACGGCCTTGAGGTCGTTGTACGGCAGCACGAGTGTGTCGTGGGCGGAGGCTCCCGTCACGCCCGGCGAGGTGGGCAGGCCGAGGGTGGCCACGCCGGACCCGGCGTCGGCGAGCAGGGCGTCAACGTGGCCGTGGTAGCAGCCGGCAAACTTGATGACCTTGCTGCGCCCGGTGTAGCCGCGGGCGAGCCTGATCGCCGACATGGTGGCCTCGGTCCCGGAGTTGACGAGCCGGACCTGCTCGACGGGGTCGACCCGGTCGATGATCTCCTCGGCGAGTTCGATCTCCGACGAGGTGGGCGCACCGAAGGAGAGCCCGCCGGCCGCAGCCTGCTGCACCGCGGACACGACGGCGGGGTGCGCGTGGCCGAGGATCATCGGACCCCAGGAGCACACGAGGTCGATGTACTCGTTGCCGTCGACGTCGGTGAGTCGGCAACCCTGCGCCGAGGCGATGAAGCGCGGATCGCCACCGACGGCGGAGAACGCCCGGACCGGGGAGTTGACCCCGCCGGGGATGACCTGGGTGGCGCGTCGGAACAGCGCGGCAGAGTTCGCGGCTACTTCAGCGGATCGGGTCACGGGGACCAGTGTTCCAAATGGCCTCGTGAGGGCCAAAATCGTTCAGCCGGTTCTCAGGGAGAGTGTGATGTCGGTGACGGTTCCTGCGGCCGTATCCGCCTGCGGCGACATAGGACGTCGGCGACGATAGTTGTCGCGGCAACCTGCTCAGCCTGCAGGCGGAGACGCCCGACGACGTCGGCGCCGACCGGTCGGCAGCTTCTTGCGGTGCTCGCGTCGGCGAACCAGATCGAGGATGGTCTTTTCTGCTTCCGCCCACTCCTCGACCACGCGCTTATAACTCAACCGCACGGTGATGTAGCCCTTTCGGGTCGCCTCCTCGTCGCGTCGGCGGTCCCTCTCGCGCTGTTCGGCGCTGCGGTCGTGGAATTCCTCGCTGTCGATCTCGATGATGAGTCGGGTGCCGATCAGCAGATCGACACGACCGACCCCCGCGATCTGCACTTGTGAGCGCACCGTCACGCCTTTGAGCTGCAACCGCAGCCGCACCATCGTCTCCGTGCCGGATTCCGCCTTGCCATCGCACCGGTCAAGTAGTCGGCGAATCCGCCGCGGGGCCGACGCCATGAGCGATTCCAGGTCGCAGCGTTCGAGCAGGGCCTTGTTGAGGATGGAGTCGCACACCACGACGATGCCTTCGTCGTCGAGGCATTTGAGTGCGTGGCGAAAAGCGGTTCGGATGTCGTCGACGGCGGACACCTCCGGTTCGGGCGACCCGTAGCCCAGGCAGAACCGGCCACTGCGCCCTTGTCGGTGCGCTGACTCCCGAGCCCGGACGTGGACCTTCTTGGTGTGCGTGGGCACCCAGACACCATGGAGCTTCAGCGCCGACAGACAACTCAACACTCCCCCGGCAGCCACCGCCTCGACCACCATCGCATCCGCAGTCGGCGTCGCATACCAGCCACGTCGCAGCCTGCGCAGCTTCTCCTCCCTCATCGCACGCCGCAGGTGTGCGAGAGTCACAGCACGCGAATGCAATTCGGACCAGGACACTACGCCGTAGTGATCATCGATCTCCATCATGAGGTCGAGCATGCCGACGAAACCGGCCGTAATCGGGTTCCGCGCATAGCGGTGTGTGGTTCTGTGGACCCGCACCCGACCTGTGGACTACCGACGCCGAATACAGCTGCGGCAGCAGGGGTGGCCGCCGACAATTATTGTCGGCCCCACCCCCTGAGACCGCGGCTGCATACGACTACTCCAGCGCCGTAGCCACTGCGTCGGCGATGGCCTGCTGCCCGGCCGCATTCGGGTGGACCGGCGCCGCCCCCGACGCACCGTTGCGCGGTTCGATCCACCGCTGCCCCACCGGCGCGCACGCGTCGTGGCCTTCCGACGCCGGCGCCATGTCGACGAACCGCGCTCCGGTCTGCTCGGCTGCACGCTGTAGAGCGGCGTTCAGAACCGATTGCAGCTCACGCAGATACGTGAGATCGCCGGTCGCGACCGGCATCGCGGGATAGCAGCCGTCGACGGGCGGCAGGATCCACGGATACCCGACCGCCAGGATCTCGGCGTTCGGCGCTCTGTCGCGTACCGCTTGCAACGCTTCGCGCAGGGCCGGCGCGGTCTGGTTCCCGACGATGTCGACGTACTCGGAGCCTCGGGTGTCCGCGCACGGTGATCCGGACAGATCGCGGGCGGCGAGGTCGGCGCACTCGCGGATCGCGGTGCTGTAGAGGTCGCTGTCGTTGCCGCCGATCATCACGGTAACGATGTCGGCGTCGTCGGTGAGCGCATCCAGTTGCGGTGGCACACCGTCGTATTGGGCCGACTCGAAATCCGCCGTGTCGGCGCCGCTACAGCTGACGTCGGTCAGTCGGTAGCCCGCGTCGGCGGCGAGCACGTGCGCGAAGTTGCGCGAGGATCGCAGGCACATCACCGGGGAGTCGGCGACCAGGGGTTGCACGCCGGCCGCGGCGGAGAAGCTGTCGCCCAGGTTCACCAGGTGTAGTTGGTCGGTGCCCGTTGCGGTGGAGGCGCTCACCGACGGGGACGTCTGGGTTGCACTCGGTGCCGCGGAGTCGTCGATGTCGTCGGCGCAGCCGGCGACGGCCACCGCCACCGCCGCGATCCCTGCGGCCACAGCCTTTCTCATTCGTGCGCTCCCAACAACAACATCAACAACAGTTCGGCACGGACACGCGCGTCGGCCAGGTCCACATCCAACAGATCCTCGATTCGTTCGACCCGGTGGCGCAACGTGTGCCGGTGCACACCTTGCGTCGCGGCGGCGACACCCCAGTTGCCGTTGGCTTCCAGGTAGGCCAACAGGGTCGCTCGTAGCTCGGTTCCGTGTTCGGCGTCGTGGTTCAGCACGGGGGCCAGCCGCTGGGCGTGTGCGTCAGCGAGCGCTCGACGCACGGGGTCGACGGTCAGCAGCGACCGGGTGCCGTGCAGATCGGCGAGCTGACCGACGGCCGCGGATCGGCAGGCCAGCCTCGCCTGCCGGACGGCGTCGGCGACGTCGCGCACATCGGTCACCGTGCCCACCCCGCCGCCGACCGGACCGGCAGAGTTGACGACGGCGAACAGGGTGGTCGCGAGCTCGGTGGAATCGTCGCCGCGAAGCAGCACCATCAGTTCCGGTCCGTCGCGATGCACGAAGACCGCGCGCCACCGGTCGTCGAGCTCGTCGATCAGCAGGCGCTGCCCGCGGGTGGCCGCGTCGTCGTCTCCGAAGCGCAACGCCAGCGCCCGCACCCGTCCCGACGGGTCGGCAGCCCGCGCCAGAATACGTTGTACGCCAACTCGCTCGGTGGGATCGGCGAGCGCTGATGCCAGTGTGTCGGTGTGCAACTCGACAAGGTCGCGGCGTAGCTGGCGTGGTTTCGCGTGCTCGATGGCCAGCAGCGAGATGGCGTGGCCCACCAGCATCCGCGCGACGTCGTCGAGGGCGGTGCGTCCCACCGTGCCGAGGTGTCCAAAGGTTCGTCCGCCGGAGCCGACCCGGGACACCGTGATCGTGGCATCATCGGTCACCGTGACCGCCGCCGCCGACGCCGGGTCACGAATCACCAAATCACGCAACCGGTTCAGGTCTGCCGACGACACGGAGCCGGGTGCGTTGGCGACCACGGCCAGGCCGGTGTCGAGCAGCACCACCTTCTGCCCCACCGCGTCGGCGAGTTCCCGGATCACCGCCGTCGACCCACCCGAGGCGGCCGCGCGGGTCATCTTCGGTTGCGCCTTGGTGGCCGCCAACAGCCGCGACGATCGCTGGGCGGCAATCTGATCCAGCACGGCGCGGGTGATCGCGGAGAACGGCACCGGCAGCGGAACCTCGAACAGCGGTAGCCCCAGCTCGTCGGCGACCGACGCCATGCCGGCGGGCACCGCGTCGAACTCGAAACCGACACCCATTCCGACCGCCGCCACGCCGACGGCATCGAGACGCTCGAGGTAGTCGCGCCAGATCGTCGGGTCACCGAGCCGCAGCCCCGTGGTCAACAGCACCTCGTCGCCGGACAACCATTCGCCGGGCTGGGTCAGTTCGCTGGTCATCACGCAGTCGACGTGCCGATCGAGGCCGGCCACCCCGCCGCGCAGCGTGAGACGGAGACGTCGCTGGGCCAGCAGCCAGCGCACCGTCGTCATGCCCACCACCCTACCTGGACACCATGGAGTGCAATGTTCACCGACTTGTACACATTGGCAGGTCACCCCGATCGGGTTGTCGGCGAAGACTGGGGCCGTAAGCAGCGCCTGACACCATCGACGGAATGAGGACGTGATGACCGCCATCCCCTACCGGTTACCGCAGAAGCGGCATCTTGTCACCGAGCTCCCCGGCCCGCGGTCGGTCGCGCTGACGGAGCGTCGGCGCCGCGCGGTCGCGGCCGGACTCGGGTCGGCCACGCCGGTGTTCGCGGTCGACGCCGATGGCGGCATCATCGTCGACGCCGACGGCAACTCACTGATCGACCTGGGATCAGGAATCGCTGTCACCGGAGTCGGAGCCAGCAACCCGGCGGTTGCCGACGCCGTCGCCGCACAGGCGCACCGGCTCACCCACACCTGCTTCATGGTCACCCCCTACGAGGGATATGTGGCCGTCGCCGAAAAGCTCAACGAACTGACCCCCGGCGATCACGAGAAGCGAACGGTGCTGTTCAACTCCGGCGCCGAGGCGGTGGAGAATGCAGTCAAGGTCGCGCGCTTGGCGACCGGGCGCAACGCGGTGGTCGCCTTCGACCACGCCTATCACGGCCGCACCAACCTGACCATGGCGCTCACCGCGAAATCCATTCCTTATAAGCATGATTTCGGCCCGTTCGCGCCTGAGGTGTACCGGATGCCGATGAGCTACCCACTACGGGATCCGGCGGGGACCGACGGAGTTGCCGCCGCCAACCGCGCCATCAGCATGATCGACACCCAGCTCACCGCCGACAGTGTGGCTGCGGTCATCGTCGAACCCATCCAGGGTGAGGGCGGTTTCATCGTGCCCGCACCGGGTTTCCTGCCGACGCTGGCCGCCTGGTGCCGAATGCACGGCGTGGTGTTCATCGCCGACGAGGTCCAGAGCGGGTTCTGCCGCACCGGTGCGTGGTTCGCCAGCGAAGACGAAGGCGTGGTCCCGGATCTGATCACCACCGCCAAGGGGATCGCCGGCGGGATGCCGTTGTCGGCGGTCACCGGCCGCGCCGACCTGATGGATGCGGTGCACCCCGGTGGGCTCGGCGGCACCTACAGCGGCAATCCGGTCGCGTGCGCCGCCGCGTTGGCCACGATCGAACAGATGTCGACCCTCGATCTGAACGCACGTGCGCGCCACATCGGGGAGATCGCATTCGCGTCGTTGTCGGCAACCACAGAACGTCTCGCCGCCACCGGCCAGGATGTCATCGGCGAGATCCGCGGTCGCGGAGCGATGATCGCCGTCGAATTGGTGAAACCCGGTACCACCGAGCCCAATCCGGAACTGGCCAAGGCGGCTGCGGCGCACGCACTCTCCCGCGGAGTGGTGGTCCTCACCTGCGGCACCTATGGCAACGTGCTAAGGCTGCTGCCTCCGATGGTCATCGACGACGATCTGCTGTGCGAGGGCCTGCAGATCCTCGACGAGGCCCTCACCCCCGCGTGAGTCACATTCTGCACAGAACATATCGAAGGAAGTGAGATCTGATGACTGACACCATCGTTGACAACCCGCGCACCGTGCTGGACAACGTACCGACCGGGCTGTGGATCGATGGCGAATCGGTGCCGGCGTCGTCGGGCGAGACATTCACCGTGTACGACCCGGCCACCGAAGAACCGCTGACCTCAGTGGCCGACGCCGGCGTGGACGATGCGCGCCGCGCCCTCGACAAGGCTGCGGCAGTCGCCGACGACTGGGCCGCCACCCCGGCCCGCGAGCGCGGCGAGATCCTGCGCCGCGCATTCGAACTGCTCACCGACCGGGCCGACGACATCGCCATGCTGATGACGCTGGAACTCGGGCGCGCACTACCCGACAGTCAGGCCGAGACCAAGTACGGCACCGAGTTCCTGCGTTGGTTCGCCGAGGAGGCCGTCCGCATCGGCGGCCGGTTCGCCACCGCGCCCGCGGGCAACGGCCGAATCCTGGTGTCGCATGCGCCGGTCGGGCCGTCGTTGGCGATCACGCCGTGGAACTTCCCCCTCGCGATGGGCACCCGCAAGATCGGTCCGGCGTTGGCCGCCGGGAACGTCATGCTGGTCAAGCCCGCGCACGAAACCCCGCTGACCATGCTGGCCCTGGCCGCGGTGTTCGCCGAGGCCGGCCTGCCCGCCGGGGTGCTGTCGGTGTTGCCGACCAGCAATGCCGGCGACGTGTCGTCGGCGATCATCACCGATGACCGCATCCGCAAGATCAGCTTCACCGGCTCGACGCCGGTCGGCCGCAACCTGATGGCACAGGCCGCCGAACGGGTACAGCGCACGTCGATGGAACTCGGTGGCAACGCGCCGTTCCTGGTGTTCGACGACGCCGACATCGACGCCGCGGTCGAGGGCGCGTATCTGGCGAAGATGCGCAACGGCGGGGAGGCGTGCACCGCGGCCAATCGGTTCCTGGTGCAATCCGGTGTCGCGGAGGAGTTCACGGCGAAGCTCACCGAGAAGATGGCGGCCGTACGGCTCGGCGCCGGATACGACGAGGGCGTCACCCTGGGACCGTTGGTGAGCGCCAAGCAGCGCGACAAGGTCGCCGAGATGGTGGACGGCGCGATCGCCGATGGTGCGCGGGTCCGGTTGGGCGGCAAAGTCCCCGAGGGCAAGGGCTACTTCTACCCGGCGACGGTGCTCGACCGGGTCGATGCGTACGCACCGGTCACGCGCGACGAGATCTTCGGTCCGGTAGCGGTGATCAGCACCTTCGAGTCCGAGGCCGACGCCATCAAGGCCGCCAACTCGACCGAGTACGGACTGGCGTCGTACTTCTACAGCCGCGACCTGGAACGCTGCATGCGGGTGGCCGAAGGGCTCGAATCGGGGATGGTCGGCGTGAACCGCGGCGTCATCTCCGATTCGTCGGCACCGTTCGGCGGGGTCAAGCAATCGGGTATCGGCCGTGAGGGCGGCAGCGAGGGTATCGAGGAGTACCTGTCGGTGAAGTACATCGCATTGACCTGACAAATGGGTACACTCGTGCCATGCGTGTTCGGGTGGCCGCACTAATCATCGCAATTCTCACCACGCTGAGCGTGTCCGTCGCGGCTCCCGCGCGCGCAGACACCGGAAGTCTGGGCGCCGGGAGTGCCGACCTGTTCTCGCCGAGCAGCATCTTCCTGTGGCAGAGTCCGCCGACGCGCTACATCGTGGTGCTCGGCGCCAAGATGGGCACATTCGGCCAGACGCCGCCCATCCTGGAGCAGCGGATGAACGTGGCAGCGAACCTGGCGTTGTCGCATCCGTTCAACCGGATGATCGTGTCCGGCGGCAACACCTGGTGGCTGCCGGTGTCGGAGGCCCAGTTCGTGAATGTCGGTCTGCTGCGGCGCGGGGTGCCGGTATGGCAGATGATCAACGAGGCGGCCTCCACCAGCACCGTCGCCAACGCGACGAACACAGTGGCGATGCTCAAACACATGGGCGCCACCGGTGCGCTGATCGTGACCAACGGCTTCCACATGGGACGCGCCCTCAACGACTTCCGCACCGCGGCGCGCAAACAGCATGCACGCCTGGAGTTCCGACCAGCCTACGCCTGATCCCCGCCCCCTTCCCCCGTTCTCCGTTGACTGGGCGCTGTTCCCCGTTGAGTGGGCGCTGTTTCCCGTTGAGTGGGCGCTGTTTTCGATCGAATGTGCACCGCCATACGTTCGCCGGACGTATCAGCAGAAGTAGAAGCCCCGCGCACGGAGTGCATCCCAGACTTCTTCCACCACCGCAAAGGGCTCGGAACGAAGTCGTTTCGCGGTGACCCGGATGACCTTCCATTCCAACCGATCCAGTGCCACGGTCCGCACACCATCGTGCGCGAGCTGCTCCGGCGTCGAGTGATAGGCCTCGCCG
Organism: Gordonia sp. Z-3; assembly: GCF_036233855.1. Classification (NCBI taxonomy): domain Bacteria; kingdom Bacillati; phylum Actinomycetota; class Actinomycetes; order Mycobacteriales; family Gordoniaceae; genus Gordonia; species Gordonia sp. Z-3. Next base: position 123,190 of record NZ_JAZARS010000010.1, on the reverse strand, counting down.
TCATACTCGATGGCGATCTTCGCGGCCTCGTACGCGAGGTCACATCTGGCGATCACCTTTCCGGATTCGTCGCGCACCTCCACCTGCAGATCGGGTTTGGGTAGTCCGACGTCATGCATGAAGAGTCGCAACGCACTTTCCCGAGGCGACTCCGCACGCCCATCGATCAGCGGAATCAGCTCCCGCAGCACCCTGACGTATCGGGATCTCTTGTGTTTCACGGCGAAGGCCATCAGTTCGTCCAGGTCAAGGGGAACGACCGCGGCCAGCGCGTCGAGGTCACCGATCGCCTGCATGCGCGATCGCTGACGTCCGAGGTCGAATGCCGTACGAAGCGGTGAGGTGACCTTCCTTCCCTGGATCTCGACGATCTCGGATGGCGGAAGGTCGAGTCGGCGCGTGACCGTCCCCCGCGCGGGGCGACCCGATGCGGATGTCCCGCGGATGAGCTCAATTGTGAAATCGTCGTCGTGCCAGCGGCTGCCATACATGATCAGCGCGGACTCGCCGGCGATCACGGGATCGCCATGAGCCTGGTCTACGACGGTGATGATCCGCTGCTGCGCCGTCATGAGCTGACCGCGATGCAGGTGGTTGTTGCCGCGCAGCACGGTGAACTCCGCCGCGAACTGCTCGGGGGTCAACCCGAGATCGGTGAGCGCATCCTTGCGCGAGATGGTGCGGGGTGTCGCCTGGTGCTCAAATGTCATGCATCTTCGACGCACCAGCCGGCACGGGGGTTCCATCGATATCGCCGAATCTTGAGGTGTGGCCGATGTCGGACCAACGCTCACTCGACCCGGACCAGCGCCCACTCAACGAGAAACGGCGCCCACTCGACGGAAAACGGCGCCCAGTCAACGGGTGGGTTCAAGGCTTCGGCGCCCGCTCAACGAGAAAGGGCGCCCTGTCGACGGGGTCGACGGGGCGCCCTCGCAAGGAGGACGGCGCGGGTCAGCGCAGCAGGGCGCGGCTCATCACGACACGCTGGATCTGGTTGGTGCCCTCGTAGATCTGGGTGATCTTGGCGTCGCGCATCATTCGCTCGACGGGGAAGTCACGGGTGTAACCCGCGCCGCCGAAGAGCTGCACGGCGTCGGTGGTGACCTCCATCGCGACGTCGGAGGCGAAGCACTTCGATGCCGCGGAGATGAACCCGAGGTTGCCCTCGCCGCGCTCGGCGCGGGCGGCCGAGGTGTAGACCATCAGTCGCGCTGCCTCGACCTTCATCGCCATGTCGGCGATCATGAACTCGACGCCCTGGAACTTGCTGATCGACTGCCCGAACTGCTTGCGGTCCTTGACGTATTCGATGGCCTTGTCGAGCGCGCCCTGCGCGATGCCGACGGCCTGCGCACCGATGGTGGGCCGGGTGTGGTCGAGAGTCTGCAGCGCGGTCTTGAAGCCGGTGCCCTCATCGCCGACGATGCGGTCGGAGGGGATGGTGCAGTCCTCGAAGTACAGCTCGGCGGTGGGCGAGCCCTTGATGCCGAGCTTCTTCTCCAGCGGACCGACGGTGAAGCCGGGATCGTCCTTGTGGACCATGAACGACGAGATGCCGTTGGCCCCCTTCTCCGGATCGGTGACCGCCATGACGGTGTACCACGATGACTTGCCGCCGTTGGTGATCCAGCACTTCGAGCCGTTGATCACCCAGTTGTTGCCGTCTTTGCGGGCGCGGGTCTTCATCGACCCGGCGTCGGAGCCGGCCTCACGCTCGGACAGCGCGTAGGACGCCATCGCCTCACCCGAAGCGATCGACGGCAGCACCTGCTTCTTGAGCTCGTCGGAGCCGTTGAGGATCAGACCCATGGTGCCGAGCTTGTTGACGGCCGGGATCAGCGACGACGACGCGCACACGCGGGCGACCTCTTCGATGACGATGCACGCGGCGACGGAGTCGGCGCCCTGACCGTCGTAGGCCTCGGGCACGTGGATGGCGTTGAAGCCGGACGCGACGAGGGCATCGAGTGCCTCCTGCGGGAACCGCGAGTTCTCGTCGACATCGGCCGCATGCGGCTCGATCTCTTTCTCGGACAGAGCCCGGATCGCCTCACGCAGTGCGACGTGCTCTTCGGGCAGTTCGAAGACGTTGAAGTCGGGGTTACCGAACGCCATGATCACTCCTTTGTAGCTCGTTGACGTGGCACCGCGTGCCAAGGATTTAGTTTAGTGTAGCTATCCGCGGCACTAAGTGCCAAAGATTGTCGAACGAACGTGGGTCGATGTCGGCCTGGACTCCCTCATTGTCCGCGATCTCGCCGCTGCGCACGCAGTTGTTCGACGACCCGGTGGCCGATCTCCTCCGGCGACATCCCGGCAGGATGCGTGATCACCGACACCGCGTCGGCCCCGGCGTCGACCTCCCGACGGGTGAACGTGCGACGCAGCTGCCGCAGCTCATCGCGCAGATGCTCGAGTGTCGCGTTCTCGTCGCCGCGGATCATCGCTCGCAGCAAGTAGTTGTGTGCACTGGTGATGGCGGCGGCGTAGCCGATAAGCTGTGCGGGCGACTCCTCGGGCAACCGGGCACGCAAGTGGTCCTCGAACAGTCGCTGATAGCGGTAGGTGGTGACCAGTTCGCGGTCGCGCAGCGCCGGAACCCCTTGGACGATGCGCAGGCGCCGGACCGCCATCATCCTGCTGTCACGGAAGTGTAGGAACACCAGTTCGGCTGCGGTGCATACCGACTCGTACGGGTCGGCCTCGGGCCCGTCGGACAGGTGCGCTGCCACGAGTTCGAGCAGGGACTCGTGGTCGGCGAAGATGACGTCTTCCTTGGCGCCGAACTGGCGGAAAAAGGTGCGTCGGGAGATGCCTGCGGCAGCGGCGATCTGCTCGACGGTCGTCGATTCGTAGCCCTGCTCGGCGAACAGGCGGATCGATTCGGCGACCACGTGCACCCGGAAGTCGATCGGGTCGTCGGTGTCGGGTGGTGCGCTCGGCATGGGAGTGATTATGCGCGACTCGCGGGGATGGCCGTCGCGATCGCTCACCTACGACCGGACGGGCTTCTCCGCATCGATGACCTGGCGGGCGACTTCCACCAGCGGGGTGTTGGTGTCCTGCGAGAGCCTGCGCAACAACTCGAACGCGGCCACCGCGTCGATCGAGAACCGTTCCATCAGCATGCCTTTGGCCTGCCCGATGGTGTCACGGCTGGCCAGGGCACTGCGGAAATCGTGCTGCTCGCGCACGGCCCCGAGCGCGAGGGCGGCATGCGTGGCGAAGATCAACCCCACCTCCTCGGACTCTGCGGTGAACGCATCCACCTCGTCGGCGAACACGTTCAGCGCGCCGATCGTCCCCTTGTGGGTGAACAAGTGGAACGACAATCCGGCGCGGACCGGGGTCTGATCGACGACCCGAGAGGAGAACGCAGGCCAGCGCGGGTCACCCGCGATGTCGTTGATCAGCACCATCTGGTGGCTCCACGCCGCCTGCAGGCACGGACCCTCGCCGGTCTCGAGTTGGATGCGGTCCACCTCGGTCATCACCGGACCGGTCGGGGCGATGGTCTCGAAGTTGCGCTTCTTGTCGACCAGCAGCACGCCCGCGTGCCGTGCGCCGGGCACATTCGCGATCGCGGCAGCGGTCACCGACCGCAGCGGCCCGTCGTCGTGGCCTGATGCCTCGGGCATGTCGTGCAGTCGTCGCGCGAGGTCTGCGATCGAGTGGTGAACTTGGTTGTTCATCGTCGTTCCTCTTCTGAGCACCCCCGTCGTCCGCCTCGCCGGCGGCTTGGGACAGGAGGCAACCTGCTACCCACAGCTGACTTCGATGCCGAACCATCATCGGATGGTCGACTGGGCGCCGCTTCCCGTCGATCGGGTACGCGGGACGTCTCAGTTACCGGGCGTGGCGGGAGGAGGTGTGGCGAGGAGGGTGACCTGATGCCAACGGGAGCCGGCTGTCAATCGTCGAGTGACCGCATCGCGCGGGCCGCGGGCAGGTACGCCCGCGTGGTACCGGGCGTGGTCGCGCGGCACCCCTACACTGCAGTGATCCGATCCGAACACAGCTTCCACCTCCTGAACGCCGAGGCTGCCCACCACCCGCCGACGAGCAGCACACGCTGTGCACGTGGTCGAAAATAGCATCGTCACCCACGAGTTGCCGACAATCGGTTGTTGCGAGGGCCGGCCGCAGCGGTGAGCGTCACAAACATGTCAACGGCCCGTCGAAGAGTCCGTAACGTGGAGACATGGCGACATCCACCGAGAGCCCAGCCACCCCATCCGCCGACGACACCGTCCGCGACGACCCGGAATCCGTCGCCCCGCCGACCGACGACCTCTCCGCCGACGAGCGCGCCCTGCTGGTCGACAACCTTCGCTTCGTCCTCGACGGCCCGTGGCGATCCACCCGCGACATGGTCCGCAGCAACTCCGATCGCGCCGACCTGCTACCCGACCCGTCCCGCACGCTCGACGAGGCCCGCACCCGCATGCTCGAGGAGATGCGCGAGCTGGGCAGCAGCGGCTTCTCGGCCGCCGGGTTCGCCAAGGACCACGGCGGGACCGGCGACGTCGGCGCATCGATCACCGCGATCGAGATGCTCGGTTACGCCGACCTCTCGCTGATGGTGAAAGCCGGCGTGCAGTGGGGACTGTTCGGAGGGGCGGTGGAGAACCTGGGCACCGCGCGCCACCACGACCGCTACGTCGCCGACATCATCAGCCTCGATCTGCTCGGCTGCTTCGCGATGACCGAGACCGGGCACGGGTCCAACGTGCAGGCGCTGGAGACCACCGCCACCTACGACCCCGAGACCCGCGAGTTCATCATCGACTCCCCCACGCCGTCGGCGCGCAAGGATTACATCGGCGGCGCGGCGCAACATGCGACGGTCGCGGCGGTCTTCGCCCAGCTGATCACCGCCGGCCCGGGCGAGGAGCCGTCGAGCCGCGGCGTGCACTGCTTCGTGGTGCCGATCCGCGATGCCGACGGCAACGACCTGCCCGGCGTCACCACCAGCGACTGCGGCTACAAGGGCGGGCTCGCCGGCGTCGACAACGGCCGCATCATGTTCGACCAGGTACGGGTGCCCGCCGACAACCTGCTCAACAAGTACGCCGACGTGGAGGCCGACGGCACCTACACCTCGCCGATCGACAACCCGAACCGACGCTTCTTCACGATGCTCGGCACCCTCATCCGCGGTCGGGTGAGCGTCGCGGCGACCGCCGGTGCCGCGGGCCGCAAGGCGCTTGCGCTGGCCACTCGATATGGGTTGATCCGCAAGCAGTTCGAGGCCCCCGACGCCGAGAACGAGATCATCGTCATGGATTACCTGGGTCATCAGCGGAAGTTGTTGCCGCTCATCGCGAAGTCGTACGCGGTGGCCTTTGCGCAGAACGAGCTCACCGAGGAGTTGCATGAGGTGCAGTCGGCTCCCGACGACTCTGACGCCGGTCGACAGCGTGAACTGGAGAGCGCCGCAGCAGGATTGAAGGCCTACGCCACCTGGCACGCGTCGAACGCGATCAACGTGAGTCGTGAGGCATGTGGCGGCGCAGGCTATCTGGACGAGAACCAGCTCTCGATCATGCGCGGCGACATCGACGTGTTCACCACCTTCGAGGGCGACAACACGGTGCTCACCCAACTCGTCGCCAAGGAACTGCTGTCGGCCTACGCCGACGATGTGCAGGGATTGTCGGCCGGCGGCTGGGTGAAGTTCATCGCCAGCATGGCCCGCGATGTGGTGGTGGAGAAGACGGCGGTGCGGCAGGTGGTGCAGACACTGCTGGAGAGTTCCGACGAGGACACCGAGAAGTCGAACCTCACCAATCGCGGCACCCAGCTCCGCTTGTTCCGCAACCGCGAGGACCATCTGGTGCGGACCTGCGCGCAGCGGCTGCGCCGCGCCACCGACGAGGACAACGACCCGTTCGAGGTGTTCAACAACGCTCAGGATCATCTGTTGAAGGTGGGCCGGGCGCGCACCGAGCGGTTGGTGCTCGAAGCGTTCGTGCAGGCCATCGAGGACTGTGACTCACGGTCGGCGGCCGAACTCCTCGGCAAGGTGTGCGATCTGTTCGTCTACTCCGCTCTCGAGGACGACATCTCGTGGTTCCTGATGCACCGTCACGTGTCGGTGGAGCGGGCCAAGGCCATCCGACGTGGCGTCAACGAGCTGTGCATGGAGCTTCGCCCGCATGCGCGCACCCTCGTCGACGCCTTCGGCATCCCCGAAGAGTTGCTGGCCGCGCCCATGCTGCGCAACGGCTGACGCCCGGGGCCGGCTCGCGATCGGGCCCAACCACACGGAGAACTGACATCCACGGTGGTTACAACCTGTGTGGATGCCAGTTCCCATGTGGTTGCGATCGGGGGCCCCGACGTCACGCGGCGATGCCGAGGCGGTCGAGCCACTCGCGCACCATCGGGACGACGCGGTTGCGGCGCAGATCCTCCCAGACCCACCGGATGACCATGACGCCGAGGCGGCGCAACGCGTCCTCGCGTTCCTTCTCCCGGCGCATGGCGTCGAAAGCCGTCTCGCCGTCGGCGAGGTACCGCTGGTATTTGGTCATGCCGTCGAACTCGGCCGCCAGCTTGCCCAACCAGTCGTAGTCGGTGCGGGCGACGAAGACACCCTTGTCGTCGTAGAACTCGTGCTGCAGCCGCGGGGTCGGCAACCCGCCGCAGATCAGCTGCGCTCTCCCCCACGATTCGCCCGCGTTCTCCGCACCCGGATCGGCGTGGGCGAGCGCTCGCCGCGCCTGTCCGACACCACGTTTGTGTCCCTCGAGATATTCGGCGATGACGGCCGCGTCTGCGCCGTTGCGTAGCGCCGAGTCGAATGCGGCCAGTGCCTGGGCGAAGCCGACACTGCAGGCTATGTCGACCACGGTGCGCTCCAGCGACGTCACGCGAATCCCGTCGACGACGACGGTCTCGGCATCGTCGAGAGCGCCCGAGTGCAGGTGGCGACGCTTTTCCAGCCGCGCGCCGGTGGCATATCCGGTACTGAGATGCACGCGGTCGAGTTGCGGGGTGAGCAGGGACAGTCCGTGTAGCACACCGGCGGACTGATGGCTCAACGCGAAGCCGCTGTCCGGACTCGAGGTGACCGCGGCGATCGCCGTGAGGCGGTGCAGTTCCTCCGGTGTGCGGGTTTCGCCCGTGTTGAGCACATACGCACCGGACCAGATGCGGGTCATCGTCGCGTCGTCGACACGACGATTCAGTTGCTTGTCGGTGTATCCCTCGTCGAGGGCGGCTCGACGGTAGACGATGCCGTGGTGGTCGGGAGTTGGTTGTGTCATGTCCATTGGACGCGCGAAGGCCCGGATCGGCTCCATCGACTTCCCAACCACATGGAGAACTGACATCCACGGTGGTTACAACCTTTGTGGATGTCAGTTCCCCATGTGGTTGCGATCGGCCGGGGCGGCGCGGGTCCCGCGGGTCAGGTGTCGCGGCGGAGATGCGCGGCGAGGTGGGCTTCGGTGAGTTCGGTACGGAATCGGTCGACGTCACGGGCCCAGGCTTGCCGGACGGTGCCGTCGGCGAGACGCACGCCGACGCCTTTGCGGCGCCGCGGCACTGCCGGGAGTTCGCCGAGCGCGCGGGCGCTCTCCCAGTCCTGGTGCTCGGGACCGTTGTTGGCCGGGAAGACGGTGGCGATGTCGGTGAGCGGCACCACCTGCGTGCCCTGCCGCAACGTCGCCTCGGTCAGGCGGACGCTGACGTGCGTGCGCGCGGCGTGCACCTGCACCACCGAGAAGCCGATCAGGATCACCGCGAAAATCCCCAACACCAACCAGTGCACCTGCCCGGGACCGGAGATCTCCATCGCGAGGACCGCGCCGATCAGCACCGGGCCGATCGCCGTCACCCACCAGCTGCCGCCCGGTTCGTAGAAGAGCACCTCGCCCTCGTCGACCGGCTCGTCGGCGGATGGATCGTCGGATGAACCCGAACTGGGGCTCGTGTCGTCGGGGGCGTCCACGTCGTCCCGGTAAGACGTCTCGGCCTCGGGGATCTCGGGCTCGGACGTCTCGGGCTCGGGGGTCTCGCGCGAGTCGTCGGCGTCGGTCACGAGCGGGTCGGGTTCGACGGAGTATCCGGGTCGTCGGTCGCGTACCAGGTCTCCGACTCCGGGCGGAACGCCAACAGCGATCCGAACAGGCCGACGACCGCGGCCAGCAGGGAGAACGCGAGTATCGGGATGCCGAAGCTCAGGAAGAGCAGCATCACGACGACGACGAGGGTGAGTGCGGCCAGCGACGACCGCCACCGCGCGTCACCGAGAAATGCCTTGCTGCCCAGCATGATGAAGGCCACCCCGACGGCAGCGACGATGACCCCGATTCCGACGGGCAGCAACGTGGGGCCCGACATCACGACCCCGATGACCACGTAGAGCACGCCGAGGGCCACCAATAGACCACCACTGATGGTCCAACACCGGTAGGCCCAGGAGACCTGCTTGGGTCGCAGTGCGGGGTCAGGACTCGCCACGGGATCTGTTTCCTTCGTTCGGATGTGGGCGGTCCGGATGGGAGTCGCCGACGTTGTGCTGTCCGCCACCATACGTCCACGACGACGGTCCCGGCCGATATCCCTGACCACCGTTGGATGGCGGGCCCGGCGGCATCGGCGGCGGTGTGGGCCGGCGACGGTGCTCGGACATGTCACGGCAGTACTGCTCACTCTCGCGACGCAGCAGCAACACCGACGCACCGATCGCTGCGACACCGCTGAGCACCATCGGGACCATCACCCACACCGGGTCGATGTCCCCGAAGATCATGAACACCAGATTGACCGCGAGGAACACCCCCGCCGCGGCGATGATGATGCGGGCCCAGTTGTAGCCGTTGCGCGTCAGCCACACCAGCCCCGCCGACACCACCGTCAGCGCCAGTCCGAACAACGCCAGCACGACGATGAGGGTCGCCGACGAGTTGAGCACGTCGAGTTCTTCGCGCGGGGTGTCGGCCGGAAGAGTATTGACCTGCCGGTCCCAGGCATCCCGCAGCGTCGGGTACTGGCCGATGAAGGCGATGATCTGACCGAGGATCACCACCACCCAGAGTTCGGCGGCGATGGCGACGGAATCGGGCCGTGCGGGTGGGGCACCCGAGTCCGTCGGCGCCGGTTGATGTGGAGCGGTCATGGTTCCCAGGGTAGTGAATCGGACGCATCGGCCATCCACCCGCTGATGCGCGACAGGCCCTCAGCGCAGGCGGGCGGCGACCTCGGTGGCGAAGTAGCTGAGGATGATCGACGCCCCGGCCCGCTTGATCGACACGAGGGACTCCATCGCGGCGGCGTCGCGGTCGATCCAGCCGCGTTCGGCGGCGGCGGTGATCATCGAGTACTCGCCGCTGATCTGGTAGGCCGCCACCGGGACGTCGGCGATTTCGGCGGCGTCGCGGACGATGTCGAGGTAACTCATGGCGGGCTTCACCATCACGAGGTCGGCGCCCTCGTCGATGTCGAGGCGGATCTCGCGCATGGATTCGATCCGGTTGGCGGCATCCTGCTGATAGGTGCGCCGGTCTCCCTGCAGCGACGAGCCGACCGCCTCGCGGAACGGCCCGTAGAACGCCGACGCGTATTTCGCTGCGTAGGCGAGGATGCCGGTGTCGGTGAAGCCCGCGGCGTCGAGGCCGGCGCGGATGGCGGCGACCTGGCCGTCCATCATCCCGCTCGGCCCCAGCAGGTGCGCACCGGCGCGGGCCTGGGCCAGCGACATCGACACATAGCGGTCGAGGGTGGCGTCGTTGTCGACGCGGCCACGGGCGTCGACGACGCCGCAGTGCCCGTGGTCGGTGAACTCGTCGAGGCAGGTGTCGGCCATGAGCACCGTCGCATCGCCGAGGTCGTCGGACAGCGTGCGCAGCGCCCGGTTGAGCACGCCGTAGTCGTCGTCGGCACAGGTGCCCACCGCGTCCTTGTCGTCGGGTGCGGGCACGCCGAACAGCATCAGTCCGCCGACGCCGGCGCGGACGGCCTCCTCGGCGGCCTTGCGCAGCGAATCGGACGTGTGCTGGACGACGCCGGGCATCGACGAGATCTCCCGCGGCGCCTCAATGCCGTCGGCGACGAACATCGGCAGGACCAGGTCCTGCGGCCCGAGGGTGGTCTCGGCGACGAGCCGGCGCAGCGCGGGCGTGGATCGCAGCCGACGGGGACGGATCACCGGTGCCATGTGGTACTCCTTCGCGTGCCGGGCCTGACCTCAGGACCGCGACCGGCGCGACTTCTTGCGCGGCGGCGGCAGGGCACCCTCGGCGCGCAACCGGGCGGCGTGCTCGGCAAGCGTGTCGACCAGTTCGTGCACCGACGCGTTCTCCGGCTGCACGTCGACCCGCAGACCGAATTCGGTCGCCGTCTCGGCCGTCTTGGGACCGATGCACGCAACGATGGTGCGTGCGTGCGGCTTTCCGGCGATGCCGACCAGGTTGCGAACCGTGGAACTCGAGGTGAAGCACACGGCGTCGAAACCACCGGTCTTGATCATCTCGCGGGTTTCGGCGGGCGGCGGCGCGGCGCGCACCGTGCGATACGCGGTCACGTCGTCGATCTCCCAACCGCGTTCCCGCAGCCCCTCGGACAGCGTTTCGGTGGCGATGTCGGCGCGCGGCAACAGGATTCGGTTGACCGGGTCAAACACGTCGTCGTACGGCGGGAAGTCGTCGAGCAGCCCCAGCGAGCTCTGCTCACCGGACGGCACCAGCTCCGGCTGAATACCGAAGGTGCGCACCTTCTCTGCGGTGGCCTCACCGACGCAGGCGATCTTCACACCGGAGAACGCGCGAGCGTCCAGACCGAACTCGGCGAACTTCTCCCACACGGCGCGCACGGCGTTGGTGGAGGTGAACACCACCCACTGGTAGCGTCCGTCGACCAAACCCTTGACGGCCCTTTCCATCTGGGCCGGACTCCGCGGCGGTTCGACGGCGATGGTCGGCACCTCCTTGGGGATGGCGCCGTGGCTGCGCAGCCGCTCGCTCATATCACCGGCCTGGTCCTTGGTCCGCGGCACCAGCACGGTCCAGCCGTACAGCGCCCGCGACTCCCACCAGGAGAGCTTGCCGCGCTGACCGACGACCTTGCCGACGGTCAGGATCAGCGGACCCACCAGCGCATTGCCCTGCTCGTTGAGGGTGGCCAGCGTTGCCTCGATGGTGCGCTGCGCGCAGGTGGTGCCGTTGACGGTGATCGCGACCGGCGTCTGCGGGGCCATGCCGTGCTCGGTGAGCGCGCTGGCGGTCTCCGCGAGGTGACCGGCGGTGGCGTGCAGCACCAGCGGGCCCGGCGCGGCGGCCAGCGCTGCCCAGTCGACGCCCTCGGCGCGCACGTCGGCCTCGCTGTGGGTGGAACCCAGCGGCATGCCTGCGTAACTGGGCACCACCGCAGCGGCCGGCAGGCCGGGCAGCACCTCGAACTGCACCGAGGTGCGTGCGACGGCGTTGACCTCGGCGAGCACCGAATCGGTGGTCAGCGGGTCACCAGAGACGACGCGGACGACGTCCTCGCCGGCCTTGGCGGCGGCGACGAGCGTCTTGGCGACCTCGGCGGGATCGCCGAGCGCGGGGTGCACCACCGAATCCTCGGCCGCCTCGGCGTCGTCACCGGCAGGCGTGGTGTCGTCGGCTTTCGCGTTCTCGTCGGCGGCCGACCCGTTTTTGGTCGGCGCGGTCTTCTTGGCGCCCCGACCCGACCGCGGTTGTTCTGCTGCCTCGTCACGATGGGCCGCGCCGAGCATCTCGACCACACCGGAAGGCACGTCAGGGTCGATGTAAGCGGTGGTCGCCTTCTCGATGGCGTTGCGGGCACGCACGGTCAGCAGATCGGGATCTCCCGGACCCGATCCGACGAACAGGATCCGTCCCGGATTGACCTTTTTCGTACGGCTCATGAGTTCGCACTCTCCTGCCCCTGGTTCGGAGCTGCAGTTCCTTCTGCTACCGGAGATGCGATACGAGCTCGCCCGCTCCCAACTCCAGCAGTTCGGCGGCGAGATCCTTGCCGAGTTGTTCCGCGCGTCCGACCGGTCCCACCACCGAAGCCCGGATCACATCTGATCCGTCCTCCGCCGCCACTGCGGCACGCAGTGACAGTTCGGCGAAGATCCGCCCGTCGTCGTCGATCGACTCGACCACCTCGGCGATCGCCCCGATCGGTGCGGTGCACCCGGCCTCCAGGGCCGCGAGCACTGCCCGCTCGGCATCGATCGCCGCACGTGTGGACGCGTCGTCCAACTCGGCGAGTATTCTCACCAGTTCGGCATCGTCGGAGCGGCACTCCACCGCCAAGGCGCCCTGTGCCGGTGCCGGTAGCAGGACCACCGGGTCCAGCGACTCGGTGACCTCGTCGGCTCTGCCGATCCTTACCAGACCGGCCCGGGCGACCACGACTGCGTCGAGTTCACCGCTGGCGACTTTGCCCAACCGAGAATCAAGGTTGCCTCGTAGGGGGCGGATTTCCAAACCGAGACCCAATGCTTTAAGCTGTGCCGCCCGGCGCGGCGCCGAGGTGCCCACCGTGGACCCCGGCGGCAGCTCGCCGAGCACCATCCCACCCCGGCTGACCAGGGCATCTCGGGGATCTTCGCGGGGCGGGATCGCCGGGATGACGAGCCCAGGTTCGGGGGCGGTCGGCAGATCCTTGTAGGAGTGGATCGCGACGTCGACCTCGCGGTTTTGCAGCGCAACGCGGATGGCGGTGGTGAACACCCCCACCCCGATCTCGGCGACCGGGGCCTGCGATGCGTCACCGGCGGTCTTGATGATGACCAGTTCGGCCGGGTGGCCGGCCGCGATCAGGGCGTCGGCGACGGTCTGAGCCTGGGTTCGGGCCAGCAGTGAACCCCGCGTGCCGATGCGGATCACGTTCTGGCCGGTCGGCGCGCTCACTTGTCTCCGCGGTCGCGGTCGACGAGTCCGGTGTCGGGTGTGACCAGCCCACCGACCTCGGGGGCCGACACCGACTCGGTGGCGCCCGGCGCGAGTTCGAACAGTTCCCGCAGCGCCTCGGCGTAGTGGTCGCCGTTGGGGGTGGAGGCGAGTTGTTTGACCCGCACGGTCGGCGCGTGCAGCAGCTTGTCGACGACGCGGCGCACCGTCTTGGCGACCTCGTCGCGTTGCGGATCGTCGAGCTCGGGCAGCCGCGCATCGAGGCGCAGGATCTCGGCTTCCACGACCTCGGCGGCACGCTGCCGCAGCGCGGCCACGGTGGGCGTGACCTCGGCCTGACGCTGATGGGTGAGGTAGTCGGCGAGTTCGGCGGCGACGATCGAGCGCGCCGCGGACGTGTCGTTCTCCGCGGCCTGGGTCTCGGAGTCACCACGCAGGCCCTCGATGTCCACCACGTGCACGCGCGGCAGTCGGCCGGCGGCCGGGTCGACGTTGCGGGGCAGACCGAGGTCGCAGATGACCAGCGGCCGGTGGTCGCTGCGGGCGGCCAGCGCCGAATGCACCTCACCGACCCCCACGACCGAGCCGACCGAGCCGGTACAGGTCACCACGACGTCGGCGGTGGCCATCGCGGCGGGTAGATCGTCAAGGCCGACACCGCGCACCGAGATGCCGTGGTTGGCGGCGACGTTGCCGGCGAGATGTTCGGCGTTGGCCACGGTGCGGTTGACCACGACCAGGTCGTTCACGCCTTCGCGGGCGAGTTGCGCGGTGGCCAGGCCACCCATCGCACCGGCGCCGACGACGACCGCCGAGCGCATGTGAGCGCCTTCGCGGGTCAGCAGCGACTGGGCCCGGTGCAGGGCCACCGACACCACCGATGCACCGGCGCGGTCGATGCCGGTCTCGGTGTGCACACGTTTGCCGACTCGCAGTGCCTGCTGGGCGAGCTCGTGCAGCACCCGGCCGGCGGACTTGTTCGAGTCGGCGTCGAGGTAGGCGTTGCGGATCTGGCCGAGGATCTGTTGTTCGCCGACGACCAGCGAGTCGAGGCCCGCGGCGACGGTGAACAGATGCTCGACGGCGGCCTCGGAGTACCGCACGTAGGCGTGGCGGGTCATCTCGTTGACGGTCATGCCCGAGTGGTCACCGAGGACCGCGCCCACCGATTCGAGCGCCGGGTGGAAGGCGTCGACGACCGCGTAAATCTCCACCCGGTTGCAGGTGGAGACCAGCATCGCTTCCGATATGGCCCGCGACGACAACAATTCGTCGACGAGTTTGGGCCGATCATGGTCGGAGACCGTCAGCCGCTCGAGCACCTCGACCGGTGCGCTGCGGTGCGAGACCCCGAACAACAAAACACTCACGCCGTCACCGTTTCCTCACCCATGACTGGTCGGCGGACACGCGAACGCGTCGCGTTGAACGCCAACACCTGTAGCTCCAAGGCTAGATCAACCTGTCTCACGACGACATCGGAGTCCGTGTTCAGTGTCGTCGGCGTGACGTTCAACAGTTGCCGCACACCCGCTCCGACGAACGCGTCGCAGGCCGTCTGCGCGTCGGCGTCGGTAGTCGCGATGACCGCGATTTCGATCGGCTCCCCACCGTGACCTGCACAGACCTCGGCAATCGTGGACAGCGCGGCGACCTGCGGGCCCTCCGGTGTCACCACGGTGCCCACCACGTCGGGGTCGGCGTCGAACATCGCCGCGACGCGGAACCCTCGTCCGAACCCGGCGTGGGCCAACAGGGCGCGGCCCAGCCATCCGGCACCGGCGAGCGCGACGGTGTGGGTGCTGTCGGTGTGCAGGACCATCGAGATCCGCGCGGTGAGGCGTCCGACGTCGTAGCCGACGCCGCGCACCCCGTTGGCGCCCACATGGGACAGGTCTTTGCGCAGAATGGCGGGGTTCACGCCGGCGGCGGTGGCCAGTTGCCCGCTGGAGGCCACCAGGACGCCGCGTTGACCGAACGAGTGCAGCACGTGCAGATAGGTCGCGAGCCGGGTCACCGTCGGTTCGGGGATCTCGGTCGCACTGCCGCTCACGCTGTGGTCACCCTCTTCCGGCCCGCCCTGCCTGGCTGTGAACCCCCTATACCTCAGGTCAGGGTATACCGCGCGATAACGTGTTCTGACCCGGCCCCACCCCTGCCGTTCATCTGCCCGCCGCGCGGCGGGTCGCGAGGTCGGCCCGCAACCGGGGTTCGTCCACCTCCCAGTAGCTGTGCTCCTCGCCGTCGAGCAGCACCACCGGCAGCCGGTCACCGAACTCGGCACGCAAGGCCGCATCGCCGTCGGCGGCCAGTCGGTCGACGTCCACCTCGTCGAATTCGAGTCCGAGATCTGTACAGATACGCGTCAATTCGGTGTGGGCCGTGCGGCACAACGAGCACCCGTCCCGGGTCAGCAGGGTCAACGCCACGACATCCTCCTCGGGTCGTCTGCACCATCGCCGCGCTCCGCAGGCGGCCGGTCTCGCACACCAGTGTGTCACCCCTCGCAATCGGTCCCGACTACGCTTGTGCGTGGCTACTGTGGGTTGTCCGATCGACATGAGCGGAGTGGAGGTGAGCCGTGGCCGAGGTCCCGGGCTCCGGTGCGGATGATCCGACCGAGCCGGCCCACGACGAGGCCGAGGAGTCGACCGACCACTCCCCCGACGACGTCGTCATCGACGGTGCGGACGTGGTCGACGCAGACGACGTGATCGACCCAGACGACGTGATCGACGGGGAGGACTGGGAAGCCCACGCCGACGCGATGGATCCCGATGGGGCGCACCGCGACGATTCCGGCGACGACGGCGACGACGATCCCGACGAGGAAGAGCAGTCGCGGGTCGCCACCTGGATCGCCGAACGTGCCCGCGCCACCAGCGGCCGCTTCCGTCAGACCGCGCACGAGCTGCGTCAGTCGCTGGCCGGTGAGGCAAGTGCGAAGGCGGCGGTCGACTCGCTGCGCGCACGTCCGTCCGACGACATCGAGCCGACCGACACCCCGCGTGATCTGACCGCCGCGGCGTTCTTCGACGTGGACAACACGCTGGTGCAGGGCGCGTCGATCATCCACTTCGCGCGCGGTCTGGCCGCCCACAAGTACTTCACCTACGGCGACATCTTCGACTTCGCCTGGACGCAGGCGAAGTTCCAGATCACCGGCAAGGAGAACGCCGACGACGTGGCGCAGGGCCGGGAGAAGGCTCTGTCGTTCATCGCCGGGCGGCGAACCTCAGAGCTCGTCGAACTCGGTGAGGACATCTACGACGATTACATCGCCGAGAAGATCTGGCCCGGCACCCGCGCCCTCGCGCAGCGCCACCTCGACGCGGGTCAGCAAGTGTGGTTGGTGACCGCCACCCCCGTGGAACTCGCGCAGACCATCGCCGAACGACTCGGTCTGACCGGAGCGTTGGGCACAGTGGCCGAGAGTGTCGACGGAGTGTTCACCGGCCGGTTGGTCGGCGACATCCTGCACGGCCCCGGCAAGGCGCATGCGGTGCGCGCCCTGGCCATCCGGGAGGGCCTGAATCTCAAGCGCTGCACCGCGTATTCGGATTCGCACAACGATGTGCCGATGCTGTCGCTGGTCGGCACGGCGGTCGCGATAAACCCCGACGCCGACCTGCGCGATGTGGCCAAGGTTCGCGGCTGGGAGATCTACGACTTCCGTACCGCGCGCAAGGCGGCCAAGTACGGCGCCACCACGGCGTTGGTGCTCGGTGCCGCCGGCGCCGGCGCGGCGACGGCGACCAGGATGATCCGGCAGCATCGCGGTTGAGCCGAGCGCCATGACCGACAAGCGAAGCCGCATCGACCTACGTACCCGGGTGGACCACGACGAGCGCCGCGCCGAGGGCCGCGCGCTGCGGGCCGACGTCCCCATCGACGCCCACGATCACGCCGCGGTGTCGGCCACCCGACCTACCGTCCTCGACTTCATCGCGCACTCCAACGCGAACCGTCTCGAGCATCTGATCGGATTGCGCGTCGGGCGGATGATCGCCTCGCCGTTCACCTTCTTCCGCGGCTCGGCCGGCTTGATGGCCGCCGACCTCGCGGGTTCACCGGCCACCGGTCTGACCGCGCAGCTGTGCGGGGACGCACATGCCGCGAACTTCGGTCTCTACGGCACCCCCGACGGCCAGATCGTGATGGACATCAACGATTTCGACGAGACCATCGAGGGTCCGTGGGAATGGGATCTGAAACGTCTGGCGACCAGCCTGGTGCTCGCGGGACGCGAGGGCGGCGTTGCCGAGTCCGGCTGTGTCGACGCCGCCGAGGACTCGGTGAAGTCGTACCGCCGCACCATGCGCGGGCTGGCGGAGGTGGGATTCCTGCGGTCCTGGAACGCGCTGCCCGACGAATCGGCACTGGAGCGGGTGAAGGCCGACGAGTTGCTCGACGACTTCGCGAAGGCGGCGAAGAAGGCGCGACGCAACACCAGCGCGAAGGTTGCCGCGAAGTGGACCGAACATCTCGACGACCACGAAACCGGCATTCGCAGCAGACGTTTCGTCTCCGACCCGCCGATCCTGACCGCAGTCGACCCAGCCGTGTCCGACGCCGTCGTCGACGGCCTCGAACGGTACGCCGACACGCTGCGCGAGTCGCGTCGCACGCTCATGGCGCGGTATTCCGTCGCCGACGTCGCGTTCCGTATCGTCGGCACCGGAAGCGTGGGTCTGCGCAACTATGTGGCGCTGCTGCTGGGCAACCACGACGAGGTCCTGGTGCTGCAACTCAAGCAGGCCCAGCCCTCGGCGTTGGCCCCGTTTCTGCCGGCGGCGACGCCCCAGCACGAAGGCAAGCGGATCGTCCGCGGCGCCCGCCTGGTCCAATCCGAAACCGATATCCTGCTGGGCTGGACCACCATCGACGACCGGCCCTACATCGTGCGACAGTTCCGAAATCTCAAGGGCGACATCGACCCCACCGACCTGGAACGCGACCACCTCGACGATTACGGCCGCCTGGCCGGAGCCCTGCTGGCCCGCGCGCACGCGCGGTCGCTGGACCCGCGGCTGCTCGCCGGCTACTTCGAGGACGACTCCGATCTCGACGAGGTGATCGGCCGGTACGCGGTGCGCTACGCCGACCGCACCGAGGCGGACCATGAGACGCTGGTCGAGGCGGTCCGGGCCGGGCGGGTGCCCGCCGACGAGGGCTGATTCACAAACCGGTCTCGTCGGAGGTCGGATCGATGAGCACCTTCGCGTGGTGTTCGGCCGATCGGAGCGCCTCGAAGGCGGCCGCGACACCGCCGAGACCGACGGTCGCGGTGATCAGCGGACGCGGGTCCACCTTCTGATCGGCGATCATCTGCAGCGTGTCGTGGAATTCTCCTGGATCGTAAGCGAATACAAAGCGCAGCTCGATCTCCTTGTTGATCGGCATGGCCGGCCGGAAGGTGTCCGGCTGCATACACACCCCGACCACCACCACCCGCGAACGGAACGGTGCGTGCGAGCAGATGTCCTCGATGATGCCGGGCACTCCGACGCATTCGAACACCACCGGCCCCTGCGGGGTGGCGCCGACCCGTTCGGCGGCCCGCATCACCTTCGCCCACGGTAGCCCGGGGATGCGCTGCAGATCGTGCATGGCGGAGAACGCGGTGTCGAACAGGTCGGACGCACTGGTGAGGTAGCGGCGCTTCTGGGCGGCGGCCTGCCACGGTGATTCCGACCGTGGGTCCACCACGACGTCGGCGCCGCAGCGCCACGCCAGATCCCGCCGGCCGGCCGAAAGGTCGGAGGCCACCACGGTCCGCACCCCGGCCGCCTTGAGCATCAAGATCACGGCCAGGCCGATGGGTCCGCAGCCGATCACCACCGCCACATCACGTTTGCCGACATCTCCGCGACGCACGGCGTGATGGGCGACGGCCAGCGGCTCGGTGAGGGCGGCCAACTCCGCGGGCACCCCGTCGGGCACCGGCATGGTGAGATCCTCGGAGACCAGCATCAGGTCGGCGTAAGCACCCGCCGCCTGCGCCGACAACCCGGTCAGATGGGCGTCGTCGCCGTGTTTGATCATCGGTACCGACACCACCGGCGTTCCCGGCGCCCAGCGTCGGCGGCACTTCGGGCCGTAGGAGACGACGTCGCCGGTGAACTCGTGACCCATCACCACCGACTCGGTCGAGCGCATGAAGTCGGGATAGCCGACCTCGGCGGCGACGTCGGCACTCGCATCGCCATGGGTGCGCGCGTGCAGATCGGACCCGCAGATGCCGGCGCGGATGACCCGAATCAGCACCTGGCCAGGTCCGGGTGTCGGGGTGGGGAGTTCGACCACCGAGAGCTCACCGTGCTGACACGCAACCGCCTTCATCTACCCCGTCCCCTTCGCGACACTAGGCCGGCGCGCCTCCCTTCTCAGGGATCGGGCCCGCACCTCAGCCGAAGTAGACGCTACCGCGGCGACTGAGCATCCGGAACAAGGTCTGCTGGATTTCCTCGCGGACGTGGTCGGTGAGGTCGAAGACCACCATCGGGTCGTCGGCCGACGACTCGTCATAAGAGCCGGTCTCGATGGGACGGCCGAAGTGTATGTGCCACTTGGACGGTAGCGGCACCACACCCAGCGGCCCCAGCCACGGGAAGGTCGGTGTGATCGGAAAGTACGGCAGCCCAAGAACTTTGGCGAGTGGCTTGAGGTCGGCGAGCATCGGGTAGATCTCTTCGGACCCGACGATGGAGACCGGGATGATCGGCGACGCGTTGCGCAGGGCCGTGGTGACGAACCCGCCGCGCCCGAACCGTTGCAGCTTGTAGCGGTCCTTGTAGAGCTTGCCGATCCCTTTGTATCCCTCGGGCCACACCGCGGTCAGCTCGCCGGCCCGCAGCAGGCGGTCGGCATCCGAGGTGCACGCGACCGTGGCTCCGATGCGGCGAGCCACCTCACCGACCGCCGGAGTCTCAAAAGCCATGTCGGCGGCCAGAAGTCGGAGGTGCCGACCGGTGGGGTGATTGTCACGGACGGCCAGCGAGGTCATCACGGCATCGATCGGCAAGGTGCCGGCATGGTTGGCCACCAGCAGCGCACCGCCCTCCACCGGGAGGTTCTCGACGCCGGACACCTCGACCCGAAACCAGTTGTCATACACTTGTCGCACCGCGGGGAACCACACCGACTCGGTGAAATGCGGGTCGAAGCCGAACTCGTCGACCTCATAGTCACCGGTCATCCGCTCCCGGATGAAGCCCGCTGTGGCGGTCAGCGAGTCGGCCACCGCACCGCGCAATCCGGACAGCGAGAACAACGGACTCGAACGGGTGGGCCCGAGGTGCTCCACACCAAGCGACTCGGCGGGCAGTCGGACCTCGTCACTGATCGGCGTCACCTGCGCCGCAGGCCTGCCGAAGCCATCGGTGTTGGGATGTCCGAGTTGTGACGGTTGGGAAGACTTTCCATGCGCGGGCGTCGATTTCGTGACGTTTCCGCCGGTTTGCTGACTGGGATGTCGCCGGCGCCCCTGCTCGCGGACCGAGTTGCGACTGCCTCGTGAATCCACCGCGCCCCCAGGGGTCGCATACAGCTGGATCACTTTCGCGGTACGTGCGTCCGTCGCGCCGCCACCTGCCAAGATCCTCACCTCTGCGTCCATTGATCTGATCAGCCCCGACGTCCACTTCGGCGATCAGCCTCTATGGTACGCGCGCCCTGAGTGGGTCTGGCGTCCAAGTGTAGAGGCTGCGTCACCGTTGTGCTTGATTGTGCGGCAAGTCGCAGACAAATCGGACTAGTCGCCATTCACATCACTGTCGTCATTGCAGCTGATGCGCCGCGCCAACGACTTTCCGCTCGAACGCACGCCACGTATCCGGACCGACGACCGGTTGCGAGCCACCGCGCGCAATGAAGTCGTCGACCGTCTCGAGAGTGGTGAACTTGGGCACGAAGCCGAGCTCCACCCGCATCCGCGTCGTATCGAGAACGCGCCCGTGTGTGAGGTACTCGGTCTGACTCGAGCGCAACTTCGCCGAACGCAGGTCCTGGAAGACGCCGGTGATCGGCGCGAGCAGACTGCTGGGCACCGGCAGTTCGACGTGCCCGATCCGACGGATCGCCTGTGTCAGAGTCACCACGCCCTCACCGGAGACGTTGAACGTCCCCGGCTTGCCGGTCAGCGTCACGTGTTCCATCGCCGCGAGCGCATCCTCCTCGTGCAGGAACTGCAGCCGCGGCTGGTAGCCGATCACCGTCGGCACGATGGGCAGGGACAGATACGACCCCATCCGGGTGTTGATCCGTGGGCCGAGGATCGCCTGCGGGCGCACGATGGTGACCTCGATGTCCTGTCGGCGCCGACCGAGACCACGCACGTAGCCTTCGATGTCGAGCAGGTCGCGCCCATATCCGCGTTTGGGTTCACGGCGCGCGGGGGTCTCCTCGGAGAAGTGCGACGGGTCGCGCCCGCTCGCGCCGTAGACCATCGCGGTGGAGCGCAGGATGAGCCGCTTGACCGACGGACTGCGCTGGGCGGCCGCGCACACCTGCATCGCGCCGACGACGTTGAACTCCTTGATCGCGGCCGAATGCGGTGCGGTCTCCATGATCGAGGTCGCCGCATGCACCACCGTGTCGACCTCGTAGCCGGCGATGGCCTTCGCGATGGCCGGTCGTCGGATGTCCAGGCGCAGGAACTCCGCGCGCCCCATCCGGCGCAGCAGGTCCTTACGCGGCACCCGGGAGTCGACGGCGAGCACCCGCTCGATGGCGGGGTTGGCCGCCAGCCGCGCGACCAGGTAGCCGCCGAGGAACGTGGACGCGCCCGTGACCAGGACGGTCCGGGGCGGTGCGGACTGCTCGTCGGACATGGTCACAGGTTAGCTGCGGCGGCCGCGACGCGCCCGGCCACCACACACGAAAAAGGGGCCCGACCGTCATCGGTCGGGCCCCTTCTTCGACGACTATTTGCCGAGTTTACGACGCTGCACCCGGGTACGTCGCAGCAGCTTGCGGTGCTTCTTCTTCGACATGCGCTTGCGGCGCTTCTTGATCACTGAACCCATTTGGGTGCTTCCTCACAGTTGACGCGGTTACTACTGATTTCTCTGGTGTGCCCAGCCGGTGCATGACGCGACGCGGGGGCATCAGCACGCGACCTCCCACATTACCGGTCGGTGTGGATCAGAAGAAATCGGGTGGATCAGAAGAAATCGGGTGGATCAGAAGAAATCGGGTGGATCAGAAGAAATCGGGTCGCATATGCCACGACTCCCTCGGCAGGTCGCATCGTCGGTGCGACCTGCCGAGGGAGTCGGGTCGATTCGGGGCCGGCCTAACCGACGTCGAAGTACGAGGTCTCCAGGTAATCGTGCACGGCCTTGGCGTGAACTCGGAACGAGCGGCCCACGCGCACGGCCGGGAGCTCGCCACTGTGCACGAGCCGGTAGACCGTCATCTTCGATACGCGCATCAGGGATGCGACCTCGGCGACCGTGAGGAACTGCGAACCCGAGGCCGCGTTGCTCACTGCGCCGGTCCTGTCACCAGGCTTGTCTGCAGGTGCCATGAATAACTCATACCTCCGAAGCACGCGTCGCGGCCGCCGGCTTCCCCTCCGGCGGACACCAGACACGCACGTGCTTAAAGGAGCTTAGCGTGGCTGATGTGAAAAAAGCGACGTGAGTTGTGTGAAAAATGTGCCCGAAACCGGCACCCACCCCCACATCCTGGGGTTTCCCGCGAATCTACCCCAAAATCATGGGGCGTCGACGTCGCTCCGGCCCGAGTTGGCGCCTCCCAAACCCTCAACGTCGGGTCGATGTCCGGCCTTTTTGGAGACCGCCGCGCACGCCCGGGTGGCCTCGTAGACACCGTGACGGAAGCCGTTGGCCTCGAACTGTCGGATCGCCGCGGCGGTGGTTCCACCGGGTGAGGTCACCGCGGCCCGCAGATCCACCGGCGACAACCCGGACTCGCTGAGCAGCAGCCCGGCGCCGCGGACCGTCTGCACGGTCAGTTCGGCGGCCTGCGGCCGGCTCAGCCCGAGAGCGACACCGGCGTCGATCATCGCTTCGGCCATCAGGAACACATATGCCGGCCCCGACCCGGACACCGCGGTCACCGCGTCCATCTGCTTTTCGGGCACCACCGCCACCTTGCCGACCGTCTCGAGCAGGCGCACCACCGCGGCGAGTTGGTCGTCGCCGACGTAGCGGCCCACCGACACCGCGGACATGGCCTCGTTGACCAGCATCGGCGTATTGGGCATCACCCGCACCACCGGCGAACCCGCCTGCAGACCGTTCTCGTAGCGCGACAACGGCAGGCCGGCGACCAGCGTTACGGTCACCCGCTCGGACTCGGCGTCGTCGTCGGCGCTGGACAGTTCGCGCAGGACCGAATCGACGTCGTCGGGTTTGATGGCCAGGAACACGTACTGCGCGCCCTCGGCCGCCGACGTGACGTCGGTGACCAGCACGCCGTACTCGTCGGCGATCTCCTTGGCCCGTTTGTCCATCTTCTCGGCCACGACAAGGTCCTTGGTCTGCTTGCCGGACTGGATCAGTCCGGCCAGCAGCGCTTCGCCGATCTTGCCGCCGCCGACGATGGCGATGCGTTCACTCACAGGTGGGCCTTTCTGAATTCACGTCTGGTCTTTCGATTCCGGGTCTCGCGGACGTCGCGGTCACGACCGCTGCGGGATGAGGGCCAGCTGCCGCGACTGCGCGACGACCGTTCCGGTCGAGTCCACCACGAGGTGGTCTTCCTCGAACATTCCGGGTCCCACCTCGGTGCTCGTCGCGGCGAATCGCAGCCACCCCGGCGCCGGGTGACGTCGCACGTAAGTGGTCAACTGCACGGTCGGCGCCCACCCGAACAGGGCGAGGTTCATCACCACCGGCGGCGAGATGTCACACACCAGCACGGCGAAATCGGTGTCGGGCTCACTGCCCTTTGGGCGGACCCAGCCACGCACCACGGGTTCGCCGGTCTCTCCCCGCACCACCGGGAAGGTCGCCGGGTCGAGCACCAGGTCCAGGGCCGGGCCCAGATGGTTGACCTCCGCGATCGGTGAGTTGTCCAACCCGATGCCGTCGACGGGAGGTTCGGCCGGGGTGCCGTCGAGGACGGTCGGTGCCGAATGATGCGGCGCCCCGGTGTCGGGGCGCGCGCAGGTCACCGACGACGACACCATGGTGCGGCCGTTTTGCACCGCGTCGACCGTCATCACCGTCACCGTGCGACCGCGCTTGCGGACCACGATCTCGAGGTCGACGTCCGCGGCGTCCGGCGCGGTGAGGTAGTCGCTGGTGATGGCGACCGGCATCTTGGCGTCCGCGCCCGCACCGGCCGCCTCGTCGGCGGCGAGTTCGCCGAGTGCCCGGGCCGCGGCGTGCGCCACCACCATCTGCAAACTCCCACCGTGGACCTTCGGTCCGATCGTGAACACCGGATCGATGGTCGTGCGATACGTGATGGCATCGGCACCCGTCCGGGACACCTCGGTGAGGTCCAGTACGTCGGCAAGCTTCTGACTCATGGCTCGTCGCCTCCTCGGCAGTGCCGGGGATTCAGTTGCGTTCGGAACGCACCCGCCCGGCATCGTCGGACGGCAGCCCCCGTGCGAGGTGCCGCCGCGCAAAATCTAGCGAACGTGCCAGTAGCGCACTGCGTTCGGGTTTGGTGCGGGCCGAACTCGTTGTGACCTCGAGCACAACGGCTCCGCTGAAGTCGCTGTCGGCCAGTCGGCGGCACACCTGCGCGCAGGGCTGATCACCGTCGCCGGGCAGCAGATGTTCGTCGGTGGCCGCGCCGTCCCCGTCGGCGAGATGCAGATGGTTCAGGCCCGTGCCCATTCGATCGAACATCGCGAGCGCATCCACACCCGCCGTCGCCGTGTGGGACAGGTCGAGGGTGTAGTGCGCGTAGCCGTCGTCGGTCGGGTCGATGGACTTGCCGAATGCCGATGCCGATGGTCCCGGCCCGCCGCCGCGTTGCCGGAGTCGACGTGCCGAGCGTTCCCCGGCACCGAACAGCCGATCGGCGCGCATCGGAAACATGTTCTCCACCGCGATGGCGATCCCGCTGTCGTCCTCGAGTTCGGCGACCAGGTCGTCAAAACCGTCGACGTAGGCCCGTTGCCACCGAAACGGCGGATGCACCACGACAGTCTGCGCCCCGAGATCCTCGGCCGCCTGTACCGACCGCCCGAGCTTCACCAACGGATCGCGGCCCCACACCCGCTGCGAGATCAACAGGCACGGCGCATGCACCGACAGAACCGGCACCTGATAGCGCTCGGACAAGTACTCGACGTGCTTGATGTCCTGGCTGACCGGTTCACCCCACACCATCAGTTCGACGCCGTCGAAGCCGAGTTCGGCAGCGTAGACGAATGCCGCCTCGGTGTTCTGCGGGTACACCGAGGCCGTGGACAGACCGACGGGGATCTCGTCGCGAACGAGTGGTGGGGTCATTCGGTCAGGTGGCCAGCAGCACGAGTGGACCGATCGTCACGATCAGCGCCACCCCCAACGCGAGCAATGTGGTGGTCAGGTCCTTGGTTCGGCGAACCAGGTGAGCGAAGGTGACGATGCCGAAGATCACCAGCACCGCCAGGACCAGCGCGAAGTACACATTCCACTTCCACAGCTCGGTGAATCCCCAGAAGAGACCCACACCGATGGCCAAGCCGGCCAGCGACTGGCCGATGATCGATAGCCAGGCGAGCACCGGTGATTGCTCGCCGGCATCGTCGTCGGCCGTGGTGGCCGCGGCGTCCGCGGACTGCTCGGCGGCCGGCTGATCGATCAGCGGCCCGGTCGGCGCCGACAACGCGGCGGCGGTCGGCTCAGTGGCGGGTCCATCGTCGTCGGGGGTAGACGTGTCCGACGCTGGGGTGTCAGACTCTGCGGTCTCGGACTCTGCGGCCTCGGACTCTGCGGTCTCGGACTCTGCGGCGTCCGACACTGCGGTGGGGCCGGCGACGTCGCGAACGCTGTCCGCCACCACCGGGGCTGCCATCATGCCGAGCACCGACGTGCTCCGGGTGTCGTCGGAACCGGCGTCGGTAGGCGCATCGTCGGCGGCCACGTGGTCAGCGGAAGCGACCTGCGCGGTGGCCTGTGCCGGGCCCGACTGTTCGTCGACGGTCGGTGCGTGGTCGACGCCGGTTGCGTCGACGACCTCGGCTGCGCGGCGTTCCCGTTCCCGGGCGGCAGCCGGGCGAGCCGACCGGTCCTTTTTCTTCCGCAGACCCTTCGACAGCCCGAACAGCCCCTTACGCGGCGCCGGCTCGTCCTCCTCGATGTCGGCGAACGCGCGGTACGCCTCGAAGTCGTCGGCAGGCGGTGTGTCGACGGGGGCGGCGCTGTTCGCGGTGTTCGGGCCGGCGGTGGCGTTCTCGGTGTCCCCGGGTGCGGCGAGATCGACCACGTCGACGTCGTCGGAGTCGATCACCACCAGCCCGTCCGGGGTGTCGTCGACCACCGGAATGATGCCGGTGACGGCGTTCGCGTTCTCGCTGTCTCGGGTCGCCTTGTCCGGCGACTCGGACCCGGTCGGAGCCTTGGGCCGCGCGCTGCGGTCGGCGACATCGGCGGCGCTGAAGTCGCGGGTGGACGGCTGGGCGTAGTCGGGCATCCCGCTCGAGGACAGTCCGGGCGACCGGCCGGCCGGGGGGCCCGCGATCGGGGGGCGAGCGCGCGTCTGCGGGGCCTGCGAGCGTTCGGGGAATGCACGATCGTCGGCGTGACGTCGAGCGACCGGTGTGGTGGACCGCGGGAACGGCGCGGCCGGTCGGGCGGGTGGCGGCTCGGAGGGTTGCTCCACCGGTGTGGTGCGATCCCGAGGCGCCTGAGCGGCTCCCGGGTTGGAGGTGGACGCGCCCGCACGGCTCGCCGGGCGGTCGGGCTGGGCGGGCGTCTCGCCGCCGGCGGAGGCCACCCGCGGGATCTCGCCGGTCAGCTCCGACACCGAGACCGCACCTTCGCGACCGACCCGACGTCGATTGCGGGTCTCGCGGTTCGGGGCGGCGGACGGCGCGCCCTCCGCGCGGCTGCGGGCCAACAACTCCGAGACCGAGATCGGCCGGGAGTCGGTGTCATCGGGCCCGCTCGTGCTGCCCCCGGAACCCGATTC
The DNA here is from genome assembly GCF_036233855.1 of Gordonia sp. Z-3. Lineage (NCBI taxonomy): Bacteria > Bacillati > Actinomycetota > Actinomycetes > Mycobacteriales > Gordoniaceae > Gordonia > Gordonia sp. Z-3. Next base: position 96,209 of record NZ_JAZARS010000010.1, on the reverse strand, counting down.
GCTAGCCATACAGTGCGCTCTCCGTCCTCGAGATGTTCCTCGCCCGCGCCCGCGGGACGTCATGTGAGTATGTGGTCGGCTCGTCCCGGCAGTGGTTCGGCACGCCGATCAACCGAGGCCGCGACCGCCATTCGCGGCGCCCACGACCTCGGCGCCGACGGTCTCCGCCGCCTGAGTCGGCTCGGAGTCGAGCCGACGCAGGATGACCCCCTCACGCAGAGCCCACGGACAGATCTCAAGTGTATCGACTGACATCGCCCGCATGGCCGCCTCCGCGACGAGCGCTCCGGCCACCAACTGTCCGGCCCGGTCGGCGCTGACACCTTCGAGTTCGGCGCGGTCGTCGCGGGTCATCCGCGAGATGAAGGAGATCAGCTGGCGCAGCCCGTTCGCGGTGAGCTGGCGCTGGACCCGCGGACCCGCACTCGACGGCGCCGCGCCGGTCAGCCGGGCCAGGCTGCGGAAAGTCTTCGACGTACCAACGGCCAAGTCGGGGCGACCGGGTCCGGTCAGCTCCTTGGCCACCGGACGCAGCTCGGCGTCGAGCCAGTCGCGCAGCACCGAAACGCGGCGTCGGTCGGGTGGATCACCGGGCAGCCATTCCCGGGTCAGGCGGCCGGCACCGAGTGGCAGCGACAACGCCGATTCGGGCTCCTCGTCTACCCCGTTGGACATCTCCAGCGACCCGCCGCCGATATCGAGGGCCAGGATGCGGCCGGCGCTCCAGCCGTACCAGCGGCGCACCGCCAACGAGGTCAGACGCGCCTCGTCGCGGCCCGACAGCACAGTCACCTCGACGCCGGTCTTGTCGGCGACCGCCGCCAGCACCTCGTCGCTGTTGCTCGCGTCGCGCACCGCCGACGTCGCAAACGCCATGATCTGCTCGCAGCCCGACGTCGATGCGATGTGGGTGAACTCGTCGACCGACTCGATGAGTTTGGTGGCCGCACGGTCGGTGAGACGCCCGCGGTCGTCGATCTGCTCGGCGAGCCGAAGGACTGACTTCGTCGAACTCATGGGGGTGGGATGGCCACCGCGATGGGCATCCACCACCAGCAGATGAACGGTGTTGCTGCCCACGTCGAGCACTCCTAGACGCACGGCCCTCAAGACTACTGCCTCGACGGTTGCGCGCGGGACCCGCGGGTCGAAATCGCGTGCTGCGTCCATTCCGGCCGCGACGGCCGGGGACGGTTACCGTTGAGTTGTGACACGCACCGAAGCCTCGCGTTCCGCGGCCCCCGCACGCATCACCCCCGCGCCCGAGGTCGATCTCGACTTCCCCCGCGAATGGTACGAATTCGCCGATCCGGACAACCCTCAACACGTCATCAAGGCCGACCTGACGTGGCTGTTGTCGTACTGGACATGCGTGTTCGGGACGCCGGCCTGCCAGGGGATCATTGAGGGCCGTGAGACCGACGGGTGCTGCAGTCATGGCGCGTACCTCTCCGACAAGGACGACCGCAAGAAGCTGGCCAAGGCGATGGCGATGCTGACCGAAGACGATTGGCAGTTCCACAAGAAGGGCAGCGGCAAGGATCCGCTTGGTCCGCGCGGCTACCTCGAGGAGAGCGACCTCGACGACGAACCGGCCTTGAAGACCCGAAAGCACAAGGGCGCCTGCATTTTTCTCAACCGACCAGGGTTCGCCGGCGGCGAGGGATGCGCACTGCATTCGATGGCCCTGAAGCGAGGGCTGGAGCCGTTGACGGTGAAACCCGACGTCTGCTGGCAGCTGCCGATCCGCCGCGAGCAAGACTGGGTGGAACGTCCCGACGGCACCGAGGTGCTGCGCACCACCATCACCGAATACGACCGCCGCGGCTGGGGTGAGGGTGGCCACGATCTCAAGTGGTACTGCTCGGGCTCCCCCGACGCCCATGTCGGCGCCACCCAGGTGTGGCAGTCCTACGCCCCGGAGTTGACCGAACTCATCGGAGAGCCCGCGTACGAGGCCCTCGCCGCCGCCTGCCGCCGCCGAAACGGTCTGGGCCTCATCGCCGTCCACCCGGCGACCGCCGCCGCGACCAGCCGGCGCGACAGCGATCAGAAGTACAACCTCATCGAGGAGTGAGGGTGCGGACGCGGTTGCGTTTCGCGCCTTTCGCGTCGAGTGGGCGCCCTCCGTGCTGGTGGCGTTGCCAGCGCGAGGTCCAGCTGCTTTACGGCTCGTACTTGTACCCCAGACCGCGCACGGTGACGAGGTGTTTGGGGTTGCTGGGGTCGGGTTCGATCTTGGATCGTAGGCGTTTGACGTGCACGTCGAGGGTCTTGGTGTCGCCCACGTAGTCGGCACCCCAGACGCGATCGATCAGCTGCCCGCGGGTCAGCACGCGCCCGGCGTTGCGCAGCAGGTACTCGAGCAGATCGAACTCCTTGAGCGGCAGCGTCACGGCCTCACCGTTGACCGCGACGGTGTGCCGTTCCACATCCATCCGTACCGGCCCCTCTTCGATGACGCCGATGGTGAGTTCCTCTTCACCGGCATCGCCGCCACGGCGCAACACCGCGCGGATACGCGCGATGAGTTCGCGCGCCGAATACGGCTTGGTCACGTAGTCGTCGGCACCGAGTTCGAGTCCCACGACCTTGTCGATCTCACTGTCGCGGGCGGTCACCATGATCACCGGGACGCTCGACCGCGCCCGCAACGTCTTACAGATCTCGGTGCCACTCATCCCCGGCAGCATCAGGTCCAGCAGGACGATGTCGGGGCTCACCCGGTCAAACGCCGAGAGCGCTTGTGCCCCATCGTTGATGACACTCGCCTCGAAACCCTCTTTACGAAGGAGGAAGGCCAGTGGATCAGCCAGCGATTCCTCGTCCTCGACGATCATTACGTGCGTCACCGATGTAAGTCCTCTTGTCGTTGGTTGCTCTGAATATCCGGTTGGTCTGCGTCGATGATGCTGGCGGTCAGGTCCTCCGGGATACACAAGGTGAACGTGGAGCCGGTACCCGGCTTGCTCCACAGCCCGATGGAACCGTCGTGATTGGCGGCGACATGCTTCACGATGGCCAACCCGAGTCCGGTGCCACCGGTCCGTCGTGACCGGGCCTTGTCCACTCGGAAGAACCGTTCGAAGACCCGTTCCTGATCGTCGGGGGCGATACCGATGCCGCGGTCGGTGACCGCGATCGCGACCATCGGGCGGCCGTCGATGGGGGTGAGTCGCCGACTGATGGACACCGTGGTGTTCGCCGGTGAGTAGGCGATCGCGTTGACCACCAGATTGCTGATCGCGGTCAGCAGCAGCACCCGATCGCCGCGCACGCACAGGCCGGTCTCGTCGTCGGCGCGCAGCGTGATACCGGCCGCCTCCGCGGTGGTGGCGGCAGTGTCCACCGCCTCGCGCACCAGCTCGTCCACGTCGACGGTGGTGAATTCCGGGGTCTCGCCACCCTGCAGTCGGGACAGCGCAATCAGTTCGCTGACCATGTTGCCGAGCCGGTCGGACTCGGTAAGCACACGACGACCGAAATGTTGCACCGACTCCGGGTCGTCGGCGGATTCCAGCAACGCCTCGGCGAGCAGGCCGACGGCGCCGACGGGAGTCTTGAGCTCATGCGACACGTTGGCGACGAAGTCGCGCCGCGTCGCCTCCACCCGACGATGCTCGGTGTCGTCGGTGCCGTAGACCACGGCGTACTTCTCGTCGTCGTGGGCGACCAGTCGAACCAGGCAGCGAACCGATTCGACCTGGCGGGCCGTCGCGCGGCCGGTGGAGACGAATCCGTACGAGGACTGCACGGGCGCGAATTCGAAGCGGGCCTCGACGGCGGTGTCCAGGACCTCCTTGGCCGCATCCCAGACCGCGTCGGCGAGCAGACGGTCGTGGACGACGCCGAGTTCGACGGCCTGCTGGTTGAACAGGACGACATCGCGGAAACGGTCCACCACGGCGACCGCGTGTTCGCTGTTCCGCACGATCAAACTGAGCAGACCGGCTTTGGTCATCCGCCCGTCGTCGGTGGTCAGGCTGACATCGGAGTCGCGCAGTTCCGCGGTTTCGGAAACCTCGCGTGGGGCGTTTGCGGTGATCACCCGACGCGACACGAGTCCGGTCGTCGTGGACGCGGTTTCTTCGGACGGCTCACCGTCGGTCGAGGACTTCCTCCACCTGGCAAGCGGTCCGGTCCCCCGACCATGACGAGGCGTGCGGAGTCCGACAAGAGCTCCGCCGGCAAAACAGACAAGCGCGATGGCGATCGCCGCGACGAGCAATGCAACGGTCACAATGGCAGCTTACGGCGCAGCGAACGCACACTGCACATCCATCGCGATTGTTCCGACGCTGTTCATATGGCGTTCGAACTATCTACCCCGCCGTCGCGGTGACATGGCTAACCTCGCGTCGGGCCGCAGGTCACTGCGGTACCGGCACCGCCATATCGGCGTACTCCGGGTGTTGACTGATGAATCGCTGGACGTAGGAACAGACGGGGACCACCTGCTTACCCGCGTCCCGGATGTCGTCGAGCACCACCCGGACCAGTTCGCCCGCGTAGCCGTGTCCGCTGTACTGCTCGTGGATCACGGTGTGGGTCAACACGACCTGATAGGGCTCTGAGACGTAGTCGAGATAGCCGACCACCTGGTCCACATCGGAGGCGTAATCCCCGGATTCCGCCGCAGCTGCGTTGGTATCCGCACTCAAGACAGCCTCGTAACGCTCCTGAGCAGGGGAATGATTGATCGTCAGACTCCCGACATTCGCCATGGCATCCAATGTAGCGCGAGTCACACGATTCCCACCATGACGATTTGACTACAGCGACGATTTGGCCGCCAGGACGGTCCGGACCGCGCAGACGATCACATCGCCGGTGAACCAGGCGGGCGGCCACCCGCGGCCGCGGTGCCGAGCGCGGACGTCGCTACTTCTGGCCTTGCGCGGCGACCGCCGCGGCACCGGCGGCCGCGGCCTCCGGGTCGAGGTAGGTGCCACCCGGGTTCAGCGGCTTCAGATTCTCGTCGAGGTCGTAGCGCAGCGGGTTGCCGGTGGGGATGTTGAGCCCGGCGATATCGGCGTCGGAGATGTCGTCGAGGTATTTGACCAGAGCGCGCAGCGAGTTGCCGTGGGCGGCGATCAGCACCGTCTTGCCGGCCTTGATGTCGGCGGCGATGGTCTCGGTGAAGTACGGGACCATTCGCTCCACGACGTCCTTGAGGCATTCGGTGAGCGGAACTTCGGCAAGGTCGGCGTAGCGGGCATCGCCGGTCTGGCTGTATTCGGCGGCCGGGTCGATCGGCGGCGGCGGGGTGTCGTAGCTGCGGCGCCACAGCATGAACTGCTCGTCGCCGAACTCTTCCTTGATCTCGGCCTTGTTGAGCCCCTGTAGCTTGCCGTAGTGGCGCTCGTTGAGCCGCCAGTCGCGGGTGACCGGAATCCAGTGCCGGTCGGCCTTGTCGAGAGCGATCTGCGCGGTCTGGATCGCACGACGCAGCAGCGAGGTGTAGAGGATGTCGGGCAGCACGTCGTGCTCGACGAGGAGCTCCCCGGCACGAACGGCTTCGGCCTCACCCTTCTCGGTGAGCGCCACATCGACCCACCCGGTGAACTGGTTGGAGGCGTTCCATTCGCTCTCGCCGTGCCGCATCAGGATCAAGGTGCCGTTGGTCATGGGAAAGAGTTTCGCACAATCGCCCGTTGGTCACCTGCTCGGCCGGCGCGCGAAATCCTCGGCCGAGCCCAGCGACCAGACGGTCGCGTACGCGAGCCCGAAGAAGGCCGCCACGGCCGCCGCCACACCAGTAGACGCCACCTCCGCGAAGGGCGACCGCACCCACTCCAGGGTCGACGCGACCACCGCATCAGGCCTGGTCACCAAATCCCACGAGTTCCATCGCTGAAAGCGGCCGATGACGATTCCCACGGCGCACAACGCCACCGAGACCGTGACAACCGCCCAACCCGCGAGCCGGCCGTGGTCGTGCTCCACGCGCCGATGCACAAGCAGCATCGACACCACACCGAGCATGATCCCGGTCCAGGCGGCGAACCCGTATTGCAGCACGTGGCGCCACAAGTCGACGCCATCACCGAGGTGAACCAGGTCGGTGACCAGGTAGGGCGCGTTCGGCAGGAACGCCAGCCAGCCGACACCGAGGAGGATCAGCCACCCGCGACGACGAACCGTGACGAACCCGACGGCGAAAACCATCGGAATCCACGCCAAGAAGAGGTTCCAGACGAGGAATCGCGTCGGGTAAAACTGCGGCTCGGCCGGATCGGTGACGCCGAGCACCACAGTGAGTCCGGTGGTGGCCAACAGGGCACCGAGCAGAATCATCGTCCGCACGTCTCTCATCGGACCAGTGTGCCCGAGCACGCCCCGGCATCGATCCGGTCACCGACAGGGCGAAAACGCGCGAACCCGACCAAACGGGTCTAGCTTCACACTCATGACCGTCAGCGCGGATTCCGGCGCGACCGGCGCCGCCACACCCCAAGAACCCCAACTCAAACGCGTCCTCGGCTGGAAGCTCCTGCTGCTCTTCATCATCGGCGACATTCTGGGCACCGGTGTGTATGCCCTCACCGGGCAGGTGGCCGGCGAGGTCGGTGGCGCCGCGTGGCTGCCGTTCCTGATCGCCTTCGCCGTGGCCACGCTGACCGCATTCTCCTATCTCGAGCTGGTCACCAAGTATCCGCAGGCGGCCGGTGCCGCACTGTATGTGCACAAGGCCTTCGGCGTGCACTTCCTGACCTTCATCGTGCTGTTCACGGTGATGTGTTCAGGAATCACCTCGGCGACGACGGCCTCGCGCGCCTTCGCCGCCAACATGTTGACCGCATTCAGCGGAGGTGACGAACCCGACTCGACGAACCCCGCCCTGCTGTTCTTCGCGATCGGCTTCCTACTGCTGGTGATGTTCATCAACTTCCGCGGTGTCGCGGAGGGCGTCGGCACCAATGTCGTCCTGACCCTGGTGGAACTGTCCGGCCTGCTGTTGGTGATCTTCATCGGCTACTGGTTCATCATCGGCGGCAATGCCGAACACTGGGATGCGGTGATCGCGTTCGAAACCGCAGCCGACAAGAATGCCTTCATCGCCGTGTCCGCGGCGACCGCGTTGGCGTTCTTCGCCCTGGTGGGTTTCGAGGACTCGGTGAACATGGCCGAGGAATGCAAGGAACCGACCCGCATCTTCCCCAAGGTGATGCTGACCGGGTTGGGGATCACCGCGGTGGTCTACGTGCTCATCGCGATCGCGGCGGTCGCCATCGTTCCGGTCGGCGACCTCGCCGAGAGCGACACCCCGCTCGTTCAGGTGGTGGAGGCGGCGGCGCCCGACTTCCCGATGACCGAGCTGCTGCCCTGGATCTCGATGTTCGCCGTCGCCAACACGGCCCTGATCAACATGATGATGGCCAGCCGGCTGCTCTACGGCATGGCCAAACAGGGCGTGCTGCCCCGGTTCCTGTCCTACGTGCACCCCGGCCGCCGCACCCCGTTCGCCGCCATCATCTTCACCACCGTCATCGCGCTGTGCCTGCTGGTCTACGTCAGCGCCGACCCCGACAGCAACGTCGTCGGCCTCCTCGGCGGCACCACCGCGCTGCTGCTGCTCGCCGTGTTCACCGTCGTCAACATCGCGGTCCTGGTCTTGCGGCGAGACAAGGTGGAACACAAACACTTCCAGACCAACGTCGTGTTCGCCGTCCTCGGCGCCGTGACGTCGGGGGCACTGACCCTGCCGTTCGCGCGCGCCGACAACGAGCAATACGTGATCGCCGGCTGGCTACTGCTGCTCGGCGTGATCCTGTGGGCGCTGACCTACTGGTGGCATCGCCGCCACCCGGTCGGTGAGGCGCACCTGGAGGATGTGGGCTGACAGTTACGAGTGGGTCGCGTTTGACAGCCTTTCGCGTTGAGTGGGCGCTGTTTTTCGTTGAGTGGGCGCGGAAGTTGGGGTCGAACCGCGCGTTAGGCAGATCGCCGCGCCCACTCAACGAAAAACAGCGCCCACTCAACCTCCGTGCTGGGCACGCTGGGTGCGCAAGCCTACTTGCGTAGGTCCTTCCGCAGGATCTTGCCCGAGGCCGACTTCGGGATCGCCTCGATGAACTCGACGGCGCGAACCTTCTTGTGCGGGGCCACCTTTGCTGCGACGAACTCGATCACGTCGTCGGCACTCAGCTCCGCACCGGCCTGGGCGACCACGAAGGCCTTCGGGATCTCCTCGCCCTCGTCGTCGACCACGCCGATGACCGCGGTATCGGCGATCTGGGGATGGGTCAGCAGCAGCGCCTCGAGCTCGGCGGGCGGCACCTGGTAGCCCTTGTACTTGATGAGCTCCTTGAGCCGGTCGACGATGTAGACACAACCGGTCGGGTCTACCTGCGCGAGGTCGCCGGTGTGCAGGTACCCGTCGGCGTCGATGGTGTCGGCGGTGGCCTGCTCGTTGCCCAGGTAGCCGAGCATCACGTTGGGCCCCTTGACCCACAGCTCGCCTGGCTCCGAGAGTCCCTCGGTCGGCAGGCCGATCTCGTCACCGGTGGCCGGGTCGACGATCTTGTTCTCGGTGTTGGGGATGGCCCATCCGGTCGACGAGAGCGGCGGCTCGTCGTAGCCGAGTGCCGCCTTCGTGTCGATGGGGATCAGGTGACTCACCGGGGAGAGCTCGCTCATGCCGTAGCCCTGCAGCATGTGCAGGTCGAGCCGCTTGGCGACGGCCTTGCCGAGTTCGTCGTCGAGCGGCGCGGCCCCCGACATCATCACCGTCAGCGACGACAGATCGTAACTGTCGACGATCGGGTGTTTGGCCAACGCGACGGCCACCGGAGGCGCGATGTAGGCGGTGGTGACCTTGAAGTTCTGGATGTTCTCCAGGAACTCCACGAGGTCGAACCTCGGCATGATGACCAGCCGACCACGGTTGTAGAGCGCCGCGTTGAGCAGCACCGTCATGCCGTAGATGTGAAAGAACGGCAGCACCGCGATCACCACGTCGTCGGCGGTCATCCCCTGCAGCGGTTTGATCTGCGCGACATTGGCGACCAGATTGCGGTGCGTCAGCGCCACGCCCTTGGGGTTACCGGTGGTGCCGGAGCTGTACGGCAGCGCCGCCACATGGGTGGCCGGATCGATGGTGACCTCGGGGGCCGGCAGATTCGGCGCGAGCAGGTCGACGGCGTTGGGATGCCCGGTCTCCTTGAGCCCCGCACCGTCGAGGATGATCAGGTTCTCGTCGGAGATGCCCACCTCCTTCGCCGCGGCCTTGGCCTGGTCGGCCAGCGGCGAGATCGTGACGAGCATCTTGGCCTTGGAGTCGGTGAGCTGCTTGGCGATCTCCGGCGCGGTGAACAACGCGTTGATCGTGGTCGCCGTGCCGCCCGCACGCAGGATGCCGTGGAAGACCGTCGCGAACGCCGGGATGTTGGGCGACAAGATGCCCACCACGTCGCCGACGCCAATGCCCTTCGCCCGCAACGCACCGGCCGCCGCGTGGATCTGGCCGATCAACCGGGCATACGTCGTCTCGTCCCCCGACTTCGGATCCACCAGCGCGACCCGATTCATGTCGTCGTCGCTGATCGATCCGAACAGGAAGTCGTAGACCGTCTGGTTCGGGATCTCGACATCGGGGAAAGGACTCGTGAAGCTCATGACACCTCCGTTGGGGAACACCGGACCGCAATCGTAACAACATTCATTGTCACATCAGTGGAAACGTTGCCCGATTCACCCGATTCGACGCGTTCGGGTGATCGACACCGAACAACTCTACGACGAGCGAATCCGCGGGTGTGATCCGGACCACCATCACACCCCGGGGGCTCAGTCCTCGTCGTCGGCGAACCGGTCGCCGGAGCGTTGCGCCGCCGCGTCGGCCGCGGTGGTCTCGCCGGGCACATAGCGGCCGGCCAGTGGCTCTCCCGGTTCGGGCAACGAATCCTTGTCGATGAGGTGCTCGAAGGCGAGCAGGTTGCGCAGCGACTCCCCGCGCGACACCCGCCACGCCCATTCCCGCTGAATGGAGGTGAGGAAGCCGATCTCGAGCAACGTGTTGAAGTCCCCGTCGGCGGCCTCGAGGACCTGGCCCAGCACGCGGTCGATCTCGTCGGCGCCCAGCGCATCGCCGGAGATCCGACCGACGAGATAGATGTCGCCGGTGTTGTCGATGGTGTAGGCGACGCCGTAGAGCCGCCGGTTGCGTCGCAGCAGGTAGCGGTACACCTGCTCATGATTCTCATCCGGCCGCCGGCAGACGAAGGCCTCCACGCGCACCCCGTGCGGCCCCGCGGTGAGCAGAACAGTGGTGGTCAGCTTGCGTTCGCCGGGCAGTTCGACGACAAAATGCTCGGCCTGCGCGCCGCCGGCATCCCGGCGACTGAACTCGATATCTCGCTCGGTCAACGTCGATCCGAGTAGGTCGACGATCTCGGCCTGGTTCACACGATCACTCCCCTATGCTCATCAACCGACTTGCTGGGCTGCCAGACTCATTGCCCTACGGCAACTTTCGGTCGAACGCGGCGCCACCTACGCGCCGCGCGCCGTGCGGAGGCCGCACCGATGGACCCCGGATTGCGCGCGGCGAAGGATGCCATCGCGGCCGAGTAGGACGCCAGCAGGTCGTCGGCGGTGTGCTCCCAGGAGAACTGCTCCGCGTGTGGTCGGGCGTTGCGACGCATCGCGGCGAGCCGATCGGGGGTGGCCAGCAGTCCCTCGATGGCCGCGGTCCATTCCTCGACGTCGTGGCCGTCGACGAGCAGACCCGAATGCCCGTCGGCCACGGCCACGTTCAGGCCACCGACATCGGCGGCCACCACCGGCGTCCCACAGGCCTGTGCCTCCACGGCGACCAGACCGAAACTCTCCGAGTAGCTCGGGACCGCGACCAGATCCGAGGCGCGATAGATCTGGGCGAGCCGCGGGGACGGTTGCGGCGGAAGGAAGCTCACCTCGGCGCCGATACCGAGATCGTCGGCGAGATCCATCAGTGCCGTCGGACGATCGAGGCCACTGCCCGACGGCCCGCCGACGATGAGGACCCGCACCCGACGACTCGACCGACGCGCGCGCTCGATGATCGGCGCGGCGGCAGCGAGCAGGACGTCCGGCGCCTTGAGCGGCTGAATCCGTCCGACGAAGGTCAGAATCGTCTCGTCGTCGCGCAGGCCCAGTTCGGCGCGGGCCCGCTCGCGTGACCCCGGCGCGTAGACGCCGAGATCGGCGCCGGGATGGACCACGTCGATGCGGTCGCGGTCGGCGTTGTACATCGAGACGAGTTCGGCGGCCTCGGTGTCGGTGTTGACCACCATGCGGTCGGCCTCGTCGACGACCTGCTGCTCGCCGATCACCCGCAACATCGGTTCGGCGGTGTCCCCCTTGGCCAATGACGCGTTCTTGACCGCGGCGAGGGTGTGCGCGGTGTGGACCAGCGGGACGCCCCATCGGTCGCGCGCCAGCCAGCCGACCTGCCCGGACAGCCAATAGTGGGAGTGGATGAGGTCGTAGTAGCCGGGTTTGTGCATGGCCTCGGCTCGCAGCACGCCGGCGGTGAACGCACACAACTGTGCCGGTAGATCGCGTTTGTCCAGCCCCTCGAACGGGCCGGCGACCACATTGCGCACGGTGATCCCCGGCGCGGCGGACACCAGCGGCGCATCAGACGAAGAGGTGGCACGCGTGAAGATCTCCACCTCGATACCGCGCTGGGCCATCCGCGTCGCCGTCTGCCAGACGTAGACGTTCATTCCGCCTGCGTCACCGGTTCCCGGCTGCGCCAGCGGGGAGGTGTGCACGGAGATGAGTGCGACGCGCCGCGGCATCGGGGGGCTACTCATCCCCCCATCGTAGAGAAGCGATCGTTTCGGCTTCGTGTGACCCGCAGCCACCTGGGTTGACGCTCGACATCGGCGACCGGGGCGCTGCGGGATCAGCCCTCGAACGTGGCCAGGGCGGCGTGCTCGGCTCGTCGACCCATCTCGCGGCGCACACGGGCGACGGCCCCGGGGCTGTCGACGCCCACCGCACCCACGATGCGATCTCGGTGACCGTAGACGACCAGACCGTCGTCGTCGCGACGCTCCTGAGCCGACCGGGTGTCACCGACGATCTGGATGCGGTGCCCGAACCAGTTCGACCAGGCGAACGGAACCGACGTGAACTCTTTGCCGGCTCCGGCGACGTTGGCACCGGCGATGAAGCCCGACTCCATGGCCGCCGTCCAGTGTCCGCCGGGTTGCCCGGGCACCGACGCGACGTCCCCGGCCGCCCAGACCTGCGCAACGTTGGTGGCCAGCGATCGGTCGCACCGGATGGCCCGCGAGTGCGGATCGATGTCGATCCCGCTGCCGACCATCCAGTCGGAGGACGGGCGGGCACCGACGCCCACGACGACGGCATCGGCGGCCAGGTGCCGCCCCGAATCGAGCGTGACGCCGCGAAGGCGCCCGTCCCGGACGTCGATGTCGACCGGCCGGGCTCCCAACACGGTGTGCACCCCGGCGTCGTGATGCAGAGCGAGCAGCATCTGAGCCGCCATCGGGCCCACCGATCGACCCAGCAGGCGGTCGGACGCACTGACCAGCGTGACGTCGATGCCGCGCGTCGACGCTGCAGCGGCGACCTCGCTACCGATGAAGCCACCGCCGACCACGACCAGGTGGCGGGCGGTGCCCAGGGCGGCGCGGATACGCAGCGCGTCGTCGTGGGTGCGGAGCTGATGGACTCCGTCGACACCGCCGAAGAGGTCGAGCGTCCGCGCGGTCGCCCCGGTCGCGATCACCACGGCATCGAAATCGATGCTCCCATCACTGGTGTGCACCCGCTGGTTGACGGCGTCGAGTCCCACGGCCGTGGTGCCCGTGTGCAGGTCGACGTTCAGCGAGTCCCACACCTCATCGCTGCGGAGTCGGTGCGGCTCGTCGCCGGAGCACGCCTGGAGGAACTGTTTGGACAACGGCGGACGATCGTAGGGCAGGTGTGGCTCGTCACCCACCATCGTGATCTCCCCCGACCAGCCGTGGGAGCGCGCACCTTCTGCCGCACGCACACCGGCCAGTGAGGCACCGACGATGAGCAGCCGCTGTCGGCGCGATGCGCGGGACTCGATCTCGGTCATCGGCGACGATTCACTTCGCCAGACGCAGCGCGGACATGGGACACGAGTCCACCGCCGCGGCGACGTGGGCGTGATCGGTGGGCGCGACATCGGACTGCACGACCTCGACGAACCCGTCGTCGCCGACCCGGAAGTAGTCGTCGGCCTGTGCCTCGCACATCCCGATCCCCTCGCAGGCCGGGCGATCTACGTGAATGACGCTCATCGTGTACCTCCTGATGTCTCATGGGTTGTCTGACGTTTCATGCGCGGCCGGGACACCAACCCGTTGCTGTCATCCTGACCTGAACGACGGCATCATTCATTGGGAAACTGGCCGATATTTCGCCGGTTCGATGTGAAATAGCACAAGGATCGTGCAGACTCGGCTGATGACAGACCTGACCGGCTGGCTTGAGGAATTCGCGTCCACCCAACGCGGTCCGGGGGAGATCGCCGAGTGGGTGGCGTCGACGGCCCAGGCGGTTCACACGGCCGTCGACCTCCCGGCAGACCTACACGCTCTCGTTCGCGACGCCGTCGAACAGCATTGGCTCGCATTTCTCGACGGAGTCACCAGCGACGTGGAGGCCGACGACGCCCTGGTCCCGGCGGCGCATGATCTGGCCGTCGACATCGCGCGCCATCACCTCGGTCTCCCCGTCTTGCTGAAGATCTATCAAGCCGCCCAGGAGGCTTCCTGGGACTACGCGGTCGGGGTGGTGGGCGACGCCTCGGCGGACCTGGACCACGCGGCCCTGCTGGTGTGGTTCTGGACCAAGGCCAACCGGTGGTTCAGCACCTCGGTGGAGCGCTCGGTGGCGGTGTTCACCGCCGAGACCGATCGGATCCGGCGTCGCGGGGATACGCAGCGATACGAGGTGGTGGCCGCGTTGCTGGCGGGCGACACCGTCGGCCAGTCCGAACTCTCTGCGCAGATGGGCGGTCACCCGATCACCGGGGTCACCCACCTCGCGCTGATCGCCCACGCCATGAACGCCGACTCGCTCGACACCCTGGAGCCGGCGATCACCGACCTGGCGAGCAGCGTGCCGGGGGCGCGGTTGGCCTTCGTCCGCCCCGGCGGTCGCGAGCTGTGGGCGTGGATATCGACACGTACCGGCCAGGTGACACTCCCGGCCGGGCCGCTCGATGCGACCGCCGTTCGGATCACGGTGGGCGGACCGGCGGCCGGCGTCGAGGGGTTCATCTCCGCACATAGGGATGCCCGCACCGCACAGCGGGTGGCCCTCTCGCCCGCTCGTACCGTGGCCGTGACCTGGTACGGCGACGTCACCGCACTCACCTTGTTGGCACTGGATCACCCTGCCGCAGAACGGTTCTGCCGGGACATGCTGGGCGGCCTGGGAGAGCCGGGGCACTCGCACCTGCGCCACACGGTGCGCACGGTGCTGACCTCGTCGGCGAACGCCGATGCGGTGGCGAGGAATCTGAGCGTCCACAAGAACACCGTCCGCTACCGGATTCAGCAGGCCGAGCGCCTGCTCGGCCGGCCACTGGCCACCCGAGCAGGCGATCTGCTCCTCGCGCTGGACTATTACGAGGCCTTCCTCGACGACGGGTCAGCCGACGGGGGGTGAACCCGTGGCCGACACCTGGACGAAGTCGACCTTCTCGCGCACACCGCAATCCGGGCAGCACCAGTCATCGGGTACCTCCGACCACGGTGTCCCGGCGGTGAAACCCTCGGCCTCATCGCCTCGGGCGACGTCGTAGGTGTAACCGCAGCCCGGACACCGAGCCGCGGCCACCCGGTCGCCGACGGACTGCCGGGTGACGTCGGCAAGAGCGTCGATGCCATCGGCTTCGTTGCGCGGCAGGAGGAACCGCTCGGCGAGTGCGGTGTAGCGGCCCGGTGCGACGTTTGCGCGCCGGAGATCGCCGTCGCAGTGTTCGACGACCCGACGGTCCATGACCCACCGCCACAGCGGCGGCACCAGCGCCAGCACGATCATCCCGGCATACCCGGTGGGCAGCGCCGGCGACTCCCGATAATCGCGCAGTACCTGATAGCGACGGGTCGGATGCGCGTGGTGGTCGCTGTGTCGCTGCAGGTGATAGAGCAGGACATTGGTGGCGATGTTGTTGGAATTCCATGAGTGCATCGGCAGCACGCGTTCGTACCGGCCGCTGTCGGTCTGCCGACGCAGCATCCCGTAGTGCTCCAGGTAGTTCACCGCCTCGAGCAGCGAGAAGCCGATCACCGCCTGCAGGATCAGATAGGGCAGCAATCCCGGCCCGAGCCAGATCACCAGCGGCCCCCACAGGGCCACGGTCATCAACCAGGCGTTGAGGACGTCGTTGCCGAGATGGAACGGGTGGGTGTTCTTGCGGCGGTAGCGCTTCGCCTCGATCCGCCATGCGCTGCGCACCGACCCGGTGACCGTGCGGAACCAGAACCGGTAGAAGCTCTCGCCCATCCGGGACGACGCCGGATCGTCGGGTGTCGACACGTTCACGTGATGACCCCGGTTGTGCTCGATGTAGAAGTGCCCGTAGCAGCTCTGCGCCAAGGCGATCTTGGAGAACCACCGCTCGTGGCTCTCCTTCTTGTGGCCGAGTTCGTGTGCGGTGTTGATACCCACGCCACCGACGAACCCCACCGTCATCGCGAGTCCGATGTTGTCGATCACCGACCAGCCCTGTGTCGCGATCAGGTACATCGAGACGATGAAGCCGAGGTATTGGATGGGCAGATAGGCGTACGTGACCCACCGGTAATACTTGTCGCTCTCGAGTTGCTCGATCACCTCATCGGGCGGATTGGAGGTGTCGAAGCCGACGAGCAGGTCGATCAACGGCACCAGACCGAGCACCACGATCGGGCCGGTCCACAGGAAGATGCTCCACCCGGTCAGTTCGTAACCGCCGACCGCGACGAACGTGAAGGACGGGACGACGAGCCCCAAGAGCCAGAGATAGCGCTTGCGGTCGCGCCACTGTTCGGTCGTCCCCGCGGCGACTGTGCCGCCGGCCTCCAATGACATGGTGTTACCTCCTACGACTGAGTACGTGGTCTCAGTTGTCAGAATGGCTGGGCGGCCGGTCACAATCACCGTGCAAATTGCCGAATCGGCCACCTCGCGTTGTGCGATCAGACAATGACCGGCGAATCAGCGACCTCCCGAGGAGCCAGCTCACGCCGGTTGACACTTTAGACGGAGTGTCTCACCATCGACGCATGAAGAAGGAAGTGTCGGATCGCATCGTGTTCTCGCTGCGTTCTGGACCGACATGGGCCGACCCGTATCCGATGTATGCCGCGCTGCGCGAGCATGCGCCCGTCCATCGCGTCGAACACCCCGACGACCCGGCCGCCGACTATTGGGTGCTGACCCGCCACGCCGACGTGCTCGCCGCCGCCGACGACACCACGACCTTCTCGTCGGCGCAGGGGTTGACCGTCACCTACGGCGAACTCGATGCCATCGGGATGGCCGACCATCCGCCGATGGTGATGCAGGACCCGCCCGCGCACACCGCATTCCGCAAACTGGTGGCGCGCGGATTCACCCCGCGGCAGGTGACCGAGGTGGAACCGGCGGTGCGCGAGTTCGTCGTCGAACGACTCGAGGCGCTGCGCACCGACGACGGCCCCGCCGACATCGTCGGCGAGCTGTTCAAACCGCTGCCGAGCATGGTCGTCGCGCATTATCTCGGGGTGCCCGAACAGGACCGGGACCGCTTCGACGGCTGGACGCAGGCCATCGTCGGCGCGACCTCGGAGGTCGGCGGGATGGCCGCGGCGGCGGAGTCGGCCGGGGCGGCGACGATGGAGATGGCGGCGTACTTCACCGAGCTCGTGGAGTTCCGCAAGCAGCACCCGGCCGACGACACGGTGTCGCAGTTGGTGCGCGCCGGTCTCGCCGACGATCCCGCACACGGGCTGGTGTCGATCCTGGCGTTCACCTTCACCATGGTCGCCGGCGGCAACGACACGACGACCGGCATGCTCGGCGGCAGTGTCGCCCTACTCGAACGCCATCGCGACCAGCGCCGACGTCTCGTCGACGACCCGGACCTGATTGGCGGCGCCGTCGACGAACTGTTGCGCCTCACCTCGCCGGTTCAAGGGCTGGCCCGCACCACCACCCGCGCGGTCACCTACCCCGACACCCCGGACGGCCCGATCACCATCCCGGCGGGCCGCAAGGTGCTGCTCTGTTACGGGTCGGCCAACCGCGATCGGCTGGCGTTCGGCGGCGACGCCGACATATTGGACGTCACGCGCCAACCTCGGCGGATCCTGACGTTCAGCCACGGCAACCATCACTGCCTCGGCGCCGCAGCCGCTCGCATGCAGGCCCGGGTGGCGCTGACCGAACTGCTGGCCCGATTCCCGAACTTCACCGTCGACCTCGACGGTATCGACTGGGCCGAGGGCAACTACGTGCGCCGACCCACCTACGTGCCGTTCACCTGCGGGATCGACCGATGAGCGAGAACACGGCTACGCGGGCGGCCTGGTTGGCGCCCGAACGCGCCGAGCTGGCCGCGGGTCGCATCCTCGACGTCGCCGAGCAGTTGTTCGTCGAGCAGGGCGTGTCGGCGGTGACGATGCGCGGATTGGCTTCCGCGGTCGGCTGCTCGCGGGCGACCCTGTACCGCTACTACCCGGGTAAATCCGAGGTGCTCGCCGCCTATGTCGACCGCGCAGCCACCGGCCTCGGCACCGCCGTCGCCGAGGCCGTCCACGATGCGCCGGACCCGGCGACGCGGCTGGTGAACGCCGTGCTGACGGCGGTGCGCGGGGTGCGGGACAACCCGGCGCTGTCGGCGTGGTTCGTCCCCGACAGCGCAGGCCGGTCGACGTCGCTGGCGCTGGTCTCCCCCGCGATCGAACACATCACCACCGAATTCCTCGCCGAGATCGCGCCGCACACCGCCGAATCCGACTTGCACGAGCGTGCCCGCTGGCTGGTACGGGTGATCGTCTCGTTGCTGACCAGTCCCGCCGAATCGGCCGAGGCCGAAGCGGCGCTGCTACACAGGTTCGTGGTGCCGGTGGTGTTGACGCCCGGGTGACCACTCCCGCCGAGCACGCCACCCGATTTCAGCGGTGCCGAATCGTCGCCTACACTTCTTTCGGTAACGATTGTCATTTGCGTGAGGCGGAGAACGATGAGGCGAACCCTGGCCACTGCGGCCGCATTGCTCGGCGCCGGCACCCTGGTGCTGGCCGGATGCTCGAGCGGCGACGACGCATCGTCAGACGGCAGGCCAATCGTCGTGACCTCGACGAACGTCTGGGGGTCGGTCGCCTCGGCGGTCGCCGGCGACAAGGCGACGGTGACCACCCTGTACACCAACAACGAGGGTGACCCGCACGAGTTCGAACCGTCGGCCGCCGACACCGCCACCGTCGCCGACGCCGACCTCGTGGTGCTCAACGGCGGACACTACGACCAGTACATGGAAGATGCCGTCGCCGGTGGCGACGTGCCCACCGTGAACGCCTTCGAACTGCTCACCGGCGAGGAACACGCGGCCGAAGAATCCGGTGAGTCCCACGAGGACCATTCCCACGACGAGTCGTCGCTCAACGAGCACGTCTTCTACGATCTCGCCGTCGTCGGCGAGGTGGCAACCCAGGTGGGCGATCAGCTCGCCGAGCTCGACCCGGCCAACGCCGACGAGTTCCGCTCGAACGCCGAGCAGTTCACCACCGAGATCGACGGCTTGCGTGATCAACTCGCGACCATCAAGGCAGATCACGACGGCACCGAGGTCGCCCAGACCGAACCGCTGGCCGGCTATCTCCTCGCCGAGGCCGGCCTCACCGACTCGGCGCCCGCAGGTTTCACCCAGGCCGTCGAGGAGGGCCAGTCACCGTCGGCCGCCGACCGCGCCGCGATGGAAGATCTGCTGACCTCGGGCTCCGCGCATGCGCTGATCTACAACACACAGGCGGTGGATTCGGTGACCGAGGCCGTGCTGGCGGTGGCGCAGCGTTCCGATGTGCCGGTCGTGGAGTTCACCGAGACGCTGCCCGACGGCACCACCGACTACATCGCGTGGCAGTCCGCTCAGATCGAGGACTTGAGCAACGCGCTCGGATCGCATGACGCACACTGACCGCATGGCCCCACCGCATCATCGGCAAGCGCAGACCGCGGAATCGGACCCGCACGCGCCGGTCGCCACCTTCGACGCGGCGCGGCTGGCGTTCGGCTCCCGGGTGCTATGGGACGACCTGGACCTGACGATCTCGCCCGGCGAGTTCGTCGCGGTGCTGGGCCCGAACGGATCGGGCAAGACGTCGTTCCTGCGGTGTCTGCTGGGCCAGTACCAGCTCGACGCCGGGCGACTCGAGGTGACCGATGCGATCGGCTACATCCCGCAGCAGCACGCCGACGACTCGGACCCGATGGCGATGCGCGGCCGCGACCTGGTGGGATTCGGGGTCGACGGCGCGCGTTGGGGTGTCGGGCTGCGTGGGCGGGCGCGGCGACGTCGACTCGTCGACGCCGCACTGGCCGAGGTCGGCGCCACCGCGTACGCCGACGCCCCGATGGGCCTGCTCTCCGGCGGAGAGCAGCAACGCCTGCGGGTCGCCCAGAGCCTGACGTCGAACCCGACGCTGCTGCTGTGCGACGAGCCGTTGTCGAGCCTGGACCCCACCAATCAACAGCGGGTGGTGGAGCTCATCGACGAACGGCGGCGCTCGGCGAACACCGCGATCGTGTTCGTCACGCACGAGATCAACCCGATTCTGCCTTATGTCGACCGGGTCCTGTACCTGGTGGGCGGCCGGTTCCGCATCGGCACCCCCGACGAGGTGATGACCACCGCGACGCTGTCGAACCTGTACGGCAGCGACGTCGAGGTGTTGCGGGTCAACGGCCGGTTGGTGGTGATCGGTGGTGAGGACGGCCATCACTGCGAGGAGACCGCCGATCCGGCCACCTTCGCCGCAGCCGCCGACGCGTCGGCCTTGGTCGACGGAGAGCGAGACCCGCGCACATGACCGTCGCACAACCGTTGGCGGCCGCGGAGATCGACTTCAGCAAGT
This sequence comes from Gordonia sp. Z-3, assembly GCF_036233855.1. Taxonomy (NCBI): domain Bacteria; kingdom Bacillati; phylum Actinomycetota; class Actinomycetes; order Mycobacteriales; family Gordoniaceae; genus Gordonia; species Gordonia sp. Z-3. Next base: position 76,116 of record NZ_JAZARS010000010.1, on the reverse strand, counting down.
TCTGGGATTTCAGCGCCACCGCCGACCTACTCAGTCGTGACTTCGTCCAACAGTCACTGCTGGCCATCGCGCTGTTGGGCCTGCTCGGCGGCATCCTCGGCCCACTGATCGTGGCCCGACAGATGTCGTTTGCCGTGCACGGGGTCAGCGAGCTGTCGGTGACCGGCGCCGCGGCCGCGTTGTTGTTGGGTATCAGCGTCAACATCGGCGGAGTGATCGGCGCGGTCATCGCGGCCGGTGTCTTCGGGTTCCTCGGCAACCGTGCGCGCGAACGGGATTCGGTGATCGGCGTGGTGATGGCGTTCGGTCTCGGGCTCGCCGTGCTGTTCCTGGCGCTCTACGGCAGCGCGCGAACCGGTTTCGCCATGCTCACCGGACAGGTGGTCAGCGTGGGCACCGGCGGGTTGACCGCCATCGCCATCACCACCGTCGTGGTGCTCGTCGGGATGGCGATCATCTACCGGCCGTTGCTGTTCGCTTCGCTCGACCCGAGGCTGGCGGCCGCCTCCGGCGTGCCGATCCGCACGTTGTCGGTGGTGTTCGCGGTATTGATGGGTCTGGCATGTGCGCAGGGGGTGCAGATCATCGGCGCGTTGCTGGTGATGTCGCTGATGATCACCCCGGCCGCCGCGGCCGCACGCTTGACCGCCAATCCGACGACCGTACTGATCGTGTCGGTGATCTTCGCCGAACTGGCCGCGGTCGGCGGACTCATCCTGTCGCTGGCCCCCGGGCTACCGGTGTCGGTGTTCGTCACGACGATCTCGTTCGTCATCTACGTGGTGTGCCGCTGGCTCGGCCACCGGCGGCAGTTCGTCACGAGGTAGGGCTCACTCGCCTGCCCAGTCAACGGGAAACGGCGCCCAGTCAACGGGAAACGGCGCCCAGTCGATGAGAAACGGCGCCCAGTCAACGGGGACGGGACCCAGTCAACGGGGACGGGACCCAGTCAACGGGGATGGGACCATCACGACCGCGAGGGCTACTCCTCGGCGAAGCCCGGATTGCATCGCGTCTGGATCATCACGTCGTCGGTGACCACCGGTCGCTGCGGTTCGATGTTCCAACTCGGTTTGTCCGGCTCGACGAGACGCGCGAAATCCCAGTGGCAGTCGAACTGCGCCCGCATACCCGGGGTGTCGGCGTCGGGCGCCATTCGCAGTACCTCCGCCCAGGCGATGTCGTCACCGGTCGGGTTCTCGGTGCGGCGGCCGGCCGGGGTCGGCACGATCTGCAGGCTCGGGCCGACCGCGGTGTCGACCCACGTCACGCGGTCGACGTAAGGCGGCGGCAGGGTCGGGGTGCTGGTGGTCGTCGGTGTACTCGCTGCGGCCACACTCGATGTGGTCGTGGTGGTCACCGGCGCCGGGGTGGCGTTGTCGGCTCCTGCGCAGCCACTCACCGTGACGCCGAGTAGTACGGCCGCCAGGAGCGCGGCACCCGCGCCGACGATGTTGTCAGCCTGCATACCCCGCAGGCTAGTCGAGCCGGTGCTGGCAGCCACCTGTCGCGCCCGGCGACGGGTAGCCTGCGAAGGTGAGACGTCCACGATCGGCCGCACTGGTGTGCCTGCTCGTTGTGGTGGCTCTCGGCCTCACCGCCTGCTCCATCGGTGATCGTCGCCCGCTGACGAGCCCGATCGTCACCGAGGACTTCAGCACCCGGGTCACCGTCACCGACACCGGACTGCGGCTCGACAACCAGCCCTGGTGGCCCACCGGGTTCAACGCCTACCAACTCGGCACCGACTGGTCTATCAACGAGGGTTGTGGCGCCGAGGTCGATCTCGACGCCTATTTCGCGAAGCTGCCCGCACATGCGCTCACCCGGTTCAATCTGTTCTCGATGTTCGTCGTCGACAAGAACAGTGGGCTGATCGACTTCGGTCCGCTCGACGCCGTCTTCGATGCGGCCACCCGCCACCGGCAGATGGTGTTGCCCGTCCTCGCCGGCGGCACCGGCCAGTGCGAGGACGACCAGTTCAAGCAGCGATCGTGGTACGACGCCGGCTGGCGGACCCAGAAATCTTTGGGCGGCATGACCTTTGCCGATTGGGTTCGCGCCGCCGTGACTCGCTGGAAGGATCGGCCCACCATCGCCGGCTGGGAACTCGTGGGCGAACCCGAAGCAAGTGTGTGCGGCGCCCAGGGCTGCGACTGGCAGGTCCGCGAATGTCCGCCCGGCGGCGATGAGATCTTGCGCTCGTTCTTCGACGACGCGGGCGGACTGCTGCGCTCACTCGATCCGAACCGGCCGATCTTCGCCGGGTTCGTCGGCGGCGATCAGTGCGGGCTCGAGGGCTCGGACTATCTGCAGGTGGCTGGGTCCGAGCGGCTCGATGTGCTCGACTTCCACGACTACGGCGGCAATCTCACCGACTACGGGCCGTCCGGCAGTGACCTGCCCACCCGCATCCGACAGGCCAGCGAGGCCGGTAAACCGATCATGGTCAACGAGATCGGCGTGAACGCCGGGTCCTGCCTCGACCCTGCCGAACGTGCACGCGGGTTGCGCACCAAGATCGGCCAACAGCGCGACGCCGGCACTGCGGGCGCGTTGCTGTGGGCGTTCGTCCCGGATCCCCGAACGCGCGAGTGCACCTACGACATCGGGCCGAGCGACCCGGCGTGGCAGGTCATCGCCGACACCGTCAGCTGACTCCGTTGCTAGTCAACGTGCCGGAACCGGTCACCCGATAGATCCGCCAGTCGGGCAGATCCGCGCCGACGTTGCGGGCCTCCAGGACCAGCACCCCCACCTGGGCACCGTTCTCGTAGAGCGTCGGGAAGCGGACGTTGAGGGCGTCGGATTCCCCTCGTCCACTTCGCGGTACCGACAGCATGTATCGCACCCCGTGCGCGGCCGGATCGTTGACCATCTCGGTGAAATCCTGATCCGACGGGATGACGAACTGCTTCGGATTCTGCGACTGGGCGACGACCGCGAAGCCGTACACGGTGTCGCACAGCACGCTGCCGTCGGGCAGGTCCAAGTCATCGAGGTACTGCGCGATGGACCGTTCGGTTTGAAACGACCGGATCACCCGCTGTCCGTCAAGGACTTCCTGGTTCACCGAATCCTCGTGGGCGCCCAGCGAATAGACCGCGAACTCCTGCGGCGCATATGTCGGCGATCCCATACCCACCGCGGTGCTCGGTACCGCGATCGCCATGGTGATGACCGCGCACATCCCCAGCGCCAGGTAGCCGGCGCCGCGCCGCACCACGATCCGTGGCGCGCTGGCGTGGGCGCCCGGACGCCGGGTGGGGTTCGCGCGGCGGGCGGGAACTGCGAGCAGCGCCACCACCGCCGCCAACGGGACGACCGTCAGGTAGAAACGCAGGAACGCAAACGTCGAGCCTTGCGAGTAGCTGTACACCTGGAAACCCAGGACCAGTCCGATGATGACCAACGGCACCAGCAACGGGTAGAACCGCTGACGCCGATATCGCACGATCGCGACCACCGCCAACAACAACGGGAACAGTGGTGCCAGGATCAGCAGTTCGGTCGTCGAGAACCGCAGCGCCTGCCACGGGGTGGACGACCCGCTGCCCCCGGATTGTTCGAGGATCGCCGCGTTGCCGTAGGCCGAGGACAACTGCGCGAACAGATCGCCGGTGATCAACCAGCTCGTGAACGCCCACCCGATGAAGGCGACGAACGCCGGCAACGCGACGATCGCGACATCGAGGATCACCCGCATCATGCGGTCTGTCGTGTCGCTGCGCCGAAAGGTCACCAGCGCAACCACTATCCCGGCACCCAACGCAGCGGCGGCCCCGTCGTAGCGGGTGAGGTAGGCGAACCCCAGCGCGATGCCCGCGGCGACCAGATCGTGCACGTCGTCGGTGTCGATCCAGCGGATGAGGCGTCGGCCGCACCACGTCAGGAAGAACAGGTACGGGGCCTCACTCATCCCGTTCGCGGCATACAGCACGATCATCGGGTTGAGTGCGTAGCTCGCGGTGACCGCGATCGTGATCCACGGCGCCACCCCGCGGTCGCGTGCGATACCGGCGATCTGCACCACCGAGCCGGCCATGAACACCGACGACATCACCGCCGCCGACAGCGCCGAGGTGGTGATCGCCGGGAAGATCGGGGTCAGCGCCGTCAACGGCAACTGCACGATCACGGTGAGCGGGGTGAAGATGAAGCCGATCGCCGACAGGTGGGGGTCGCGGCTGAACAGCACACTCTGCGCCGACTGCACTCGGGACAGCGAGTCACCGAAGTACCACCGCACATCGGCGGCCAACCACACCCCGATCACCAGGTAGAGCAGCCAGATCACCAGGAAAAGGCCGATGGCCTGCCGACGGGCCGTCACGTCGCCTGCTCGGCGCTCGGGGCGGCGGGCTCGTCGGCCTTCTTGTCGTCGCCACCCGCCGACAGTCCGTGGAAGGTCTTCTCCCAGTACGACGGATTGAACAGCATCTGCCACATGCCCTTGATGGCGGCAATACTCATCAGGACCCAATAGGCGGGCACCATCAGCCCCGACCACACCAGTGCGCTGCGGCCGTCCTCCCGCAGTGCAACGAGATTCATGTAGATTGCCGCACCGTTACCGAAGATCAACGAGATGAGCGACAGGTAGTAGATCGGCCCCGGGAACAGGTCGGCGAACACCGGCGGCTGTCCCGCGATCCACACCACCATGATCAGCCAGAAGATCATGTTCATACACGCGATGACCGGCGTGCCGGCGATCAGCAGTGTGAATCGGTACCACGCCACCGGCCCCAAGATGTGCCACAAGGCCACCGGGCGGCGCATATGCACCAGCCACGTCTGCATGTAGCCCTTGTACCAACGCGACCGCTGGCGCACCCAGTTGATCGCGTCGACGTTGGCCTCCTCCAGCGTGATCGAGTCGAGAACCGCGGTGCGGTAGCCATTACCGGAGATGCGCACACCGAGGTCGGCATCTTCGGTCACGTTGAACGGATCCCAGGCGCCGATCTCGTCGAGCACATCGCGGCGGAAGTGATTCGACGTGCCGCCCAACGGGATCGGCGCACGACTGACCATCAGGCCCGGCAGCAGGTAGCCGAACCAGATGCCGTAGTCGGCGGTGAACCATTCAGTGAGGACGTTGTCACGCGGATTGTGGAAGTTCAGCGCGCACTGTACGCACACGACGCGATCGTCCTCCTGCCGGAACGCCGCCACCGCGCGGCGCAGCTGCAGCGGATCGGGCAGGTCTTCCGCGTCGAAGATGGTGACGATATCGCCGGTGGCGAAGTGCAGTCCGTAGTTGCAGGCCTTCGGTTTCGTACGCGGGTCGGCGGGCGGGACCAGCACCACGGTCACCAGATCGTTCTCGCCCACCTCGCGTGCCGCGGTGATGGTCGGCTCGTCGTCGGCCTCCAGCAGCAGCAGCACCTGCAGCTTGTCGTGCGGATACTCCAGCGATTCCATCGCTGCGATGAGGTCGCCGACCACCTCGGGTTCACCGTAGGCGGGCACCAACACGGTGAAGCGGGGCAACTCGTCGTCGGGGATGGCTCGAGCCTGCTCGTCGCTGATTCGAATGGCGCCGTTGACCAGTCCGCGGCGGAAGATGACCAGCCGGTCGAGCAACGCGAGGATGTAGACGACGGTGGCGATCGAGATGAGCCCGGCGGCTGTGGGCACCGGAAAGGCCACCAGGAGTACGACCACCAACGCCGCGGCGCCGATGCCGATGAACTTCTGGCCGCGACTGAACGGCACCGACGCCGACATCTGCGGATCGATGTCGCGCAGCCGCTCGACGGCGTCGTAGAGCGCTGCCTCCCGGTAGTCGGCGTCGTCGAGGAGTTCGGCCACACTACGGCCCTCGCGCGGCGTCATGTCGTCGTCCCGATCGCGTCGACCTGCGCATTGATGAGGTCGGTGGCGCAGTCGATGAGCAGATCTTTGTCCTTGAACTGTGGTTCGAGGTCGGTGACCACCGAGTTGCCGCGGAACAGGACAGTGATGAACGTGTTGAGATTGCGAATCACCGTCGGCTGCGGGGACGGGAACTGCGCATCGGGTTCGTGGTTGTCGACCGAGACGATGGTGACGCGCTGCGTGGTGGTGCCGTTGTTCCACTCCCACGTGAGTCGGTTGAAGGTGAGGTAGCTGGTGTCGTCGACGACGGTCTGCAGATACCCGGTCACGCCGTGGGGCAGCGGAATCTCCTGCGATGCACTGAACCGATCGCCGACAAGGTCGTAGACGAAGAAGATGGGGTACACCTCGAAGGTGATCGGCCGTGCACTCTCGATGGTGTTGACCACGACCTTGCGTGGTCGGGCGAACTTGTCGAATTCGAGGCTGCCCTGCGACTGGTACAGATCCTGACCGGTCATCACCGCGGTGCGGCCGTACATCCGCGACACCCACTCATACTGGCGGACCTGCCCGGCCACCCATCCGGACGGCACGAGCATCGGCGGGCGGGTGTCGAGGCCGTCGATCCGGGGATTGGGGATGTCGCCGAAGGTGGGGATCGGGATGAACGCCATTGCGATCGCCACCGCCGCGAGCAGGAATCCCGGGCGGCCGACCTTCTTCACGGCGGGCGGATACTTGTCACGCCCCAGCGGGCTCCATGCCAGATGCGACACTCGACGCCGGTCCACGTACAACACGGCGCAGGCTGCCAGCGCAGCCACCACCGCAGGCACGGTTTGATAGACCCACAGCCGGACATCCGGGAACACCAAGCGCACCACAACAAGCGCCACGGTGCCGGCCACCGCGGCAATCGAAGCCCCGACGAGTCCACGCCGCCAAGTGCGCGCTGAGGCCACCCAGGTCGCCGCCGCGGCGAAGGCGACCATCACGACGCCTGCGGCCATCGGCCCGCCGCGCATCACCAAGACCTCCATCCGGTACGGCACCGGGAAGATCATCAACAGCAGGAACCACACCCAGCGGTAGCGGGCCACCGGCCGCAGTCCGAACACCAGAGCGCAACAGCCCAGCACGAAGATCCACAACGCCAACAGATCGACATGACTCACCAGGTAGGCGTCGGTGTAACGCAAGTTGAGGAACTTGACGGTCATCGAGATGAACAGCAAGACCACGCCGGCGATCACATCGGTCTGCCGGTCGTGGATCGGCCTTTCCTCGCCGCGGCGCCAGGACACACCGGTCGCAGCGATGATCACCAGCACGAACACCGCCGGCAGGTAGGTGATGATCGTCTGCGAGCCCATCTCGGTGACGACGGCACCCAGCGTGTTCCAGAACGCGACCACCGTCGCGGCCACCACCAGTGCCCACCGCAGACCCAGGATCCACGTCACGTCCTGCGAGATCCGCTCACGCAGACCTGGTTGCGGTGCCGCCGGTGCCGGGACCGACGCCGTGGTGGTCACGACGACTCCGGACGCCCGCGCCGTCTCCGGATGACCAGGGTGCCGACGATCACCGCGCCGGCAAGCACCACCGCGGCGAGCAGCGCCACGCCGATGACCCACGGTCCGATCCGTTCCGAATCCGCCTCCGGCGCATTGACCTCGTCGGATGCGACGGACACCGGATCCTGGCCACTGACCTGCAGCACGGCGTCACCGTCGAGGGCCGACCACCTGTCGTCGGTCGACAGCCACTGCAGGAGCGCGTCGAGATCGGCCTCATCGTCGGTCGAGGTCGCCACCAGCAGGCTGCGCCCTTCCTGCCGGGTCACCTCCAGCGCCCCGAACTCGATACCGGGATTCAGGGTGACAGTCGACGCCTGCCCGGAATCGCCGGCCGACGTGACGGTCAGCGTCCGTCCGTCCGAGGTCAGCGGCAGGGCCATCTCCGGCAGTCCCTCGCCGTCGGCGGAGATCACGATGGCGGGTTGCCCCGACGACGCCGCGGTGTCCATCGAGACCACGTCGATGCCCAGCGGCACCGCCGACATCGACTGCAGTCCGGCGACGATCGCGACGGCGCGGGCCACGTCGGCCGCGTCGCCATTGGTCCACGCGAGCTGGGTACGCGGCATCAGCGCTTGCGGTAGCGAGCCGAAACCCGCGGGCTGCGGCGGATCGGCCTGCTCGGAGGTGATCTCACCGGCCGACGACATGCTCAGCGTGTTCCGGTAACCGCTGCCGCATGTCTCACCCAGATTGCCCCGCTCCAGCGTCAGCGACACCTCGGTGTAGCGCCGCAACACGTCGTCGGGGATGTCGACCCAGGTGTTGTAGGTGCCCGACCCGTCGGTCGGGATGGTCGTGATGACCCGGTCACCGACCCGGACGGCGATGGCCCCGTTGCCGGAGTTGGACGGTCCGGGGCTGTACGAACCGATCAACTGCACTCGTACCCCGGTGGCCGACCAGCCCAGTCGGGTCTGGTCGATGCCGAAGGTGACCCGCGGCCAAGCCGCGGACGTGATCGACTGATCGGGCACGCCGAGGTCGCTCAGCGTCTGCACCGACGCCGGCAGCTGGGGCGCGTTGTGCAGCGCGCCGGCGACCGCCGACGAGCTCAGCGCGATCGGCGCGAGGTTGGAGGTGAGGAACTGGGTCTGGGTGAGCAGATCCTCATCGGACCCGCCGATGACCAGGTAGGACGACCCGCGGGAGGTTTCGATCGCAAGTCCGGGGTCGGCGTCGCCGTTGATGACGATCTGCCGCTCGAGCGGTCCGGCCGCCGTCGGCGGCACCATCGAACCGCGCGACAACGGCACCGTCTCGATGCGGACCGGCGCGGGAGCGTACTGCGACACCACGGCCGACGCCAGATTGACCGCCGCCGCCCCCTCGGCCTCGCGGACATCGTCGGGAACATAGATGGTGAGCCCGCGCAGGGTCGGCGGCAGGAACCCGGCGACGGTCTGCGGAATGGCCTCACGCCCGGTGTAGACCACCTCCGTGTTGGTCAGTCGCAACGCGTTCTCGGGGTCGAACTGGCAGAACCCCTCGACGCGCAGGTAGGCGCGCAGCGTCAGGTCAACGGCATTCTGATCGACCCGAACACCGCGCAGCGACAGCGAGATCGGCGCACCCACACCGGCGGTGAGTGGGGTGCGCGAGATCAGTCGCTCCCCTTGCAGGACATCGATACTGCCGCCGGTAACGAAGGCCGGCACCTGGGTTTCGGCACGCAGAACCGACGGTGTGAGATCAGGTGTGACGGGCAGACTCAAGCTGATCTCACCCTGCTGACCCTCGAACGCGAGGGTCGTCGACGATCCGAGGTCACGCAGACTCATCGGTGGTGGCGGATCGCCGGGCGCCGCCGAGGCCGCACCCGCGAGGCCGACGGAAGCGGCGACCATGCCCAGCACCGCGATGAGAACCGACATCGCCTGCACGCGACGGCCATACCCCTGGCGAACGTACATCGAACCCTTCCCTGCGCACGACGCACGGCCCCCACCGCGCACTCCTCACCCCGGAACAACCTACGAACTCCACCTGGAAACCTAGTCGAAACCGATCTCGGTGGCAGGACAACGACACGGACCCGCCGTCGGCGTTTTCGGCGCCCGGGCGATCGGTTCGGTTTCGGCCCCCGTTGCGCATTCGAGTCGCAACCGTTTCCCAACGGCTCCACGGATTCTGGAACGATGGCGGGAGTGTCGAGCGTGACCATCGGTGATCGGGTCGACGGCGGCGTCTACATAGACGTCGGCGGACGACGGATCTGGCATTTCTGTGGCGGCGACCGGTCCGGGCCGCCGGTGGTGTTGCTGCATGGCGCGTTCGGGTCGGCGTCCACCTGGGGCGCACAGTTCAGCGACTTCATCCGCGCCGGGATGTCGATCTTCGCTCCGGAGCGCAGCGGGCACGGGCATTCGCCCGACCATGACGGGCCGTTCACACTCGACGACATGGTCGCCGAGACGATCGGCTACCTCGAGCGGGCGGTGGGCGCGCCGGCGCACCTCGTCGGCTGGAGCGACGGGGCCGTGATCGCGCTGCTCGTCGCTCGCAGCCGGCCGGACCTGGTGAGCCGTGTGGTGGCGACATCGACCTACATCAACCAGACCGGCCACGATGCGGCCGAGTTCCTGGACCTGATCCGGTCCCGCCATCCGGCGACGGTGGAGTTCCTGCGCGACGGTTATGTCGCGGTGACCCCGGACGGGCCGGAGCACTTCGGCGTCGTTTACGACAAGACGTTCGCCATGCTGGAACACGAACCCGACTTCGACCTGTCAGTGCTTGCCGGGGTCGCTGCTTCAACGCTGGTGGTGGCGCCCGATCACGGCGTCGGCCTCCTCGACCACGTGCTGGACATGGTCCGGGCACTGCCCAAGGGCCGGCTGGCCGTGCTGCCGGGCACCCACATCCTGCCGGTCGAGGCACCGGAACTCTTCAATCCGCTGGTGGTGTCCTACTTGGCCGCCGACCCACCCCACCATTGGGTGCCCTACCGCTGACCGAAGGGCACATCAGGCCGGTACATGCACCTTGCGCCAGGCCACACGGCGCGCCCCGTCCGGATCGGTTTCCACACGATCCGGGTTGTCGATGACCAGTACCTTACGCGTGGCCGGATCGTAGGTGGGCCAGCCCAGCCCGGGCACACCCGCCGTTGCGAATGCGCCCCACCGGGCCTGCACCGACCGGATCATCCGGCCCGTCGAGCGCCAGTCGCCCACCGCGAGACCGGCACCGATCGCCGACCGAAAGGCCCCGAACACCGCGAACAATTCGGTGGCGTGGGTGGCACCCATGCCGGTGGCCTTCAGCATCCGGCTGCGGAAGTCGTAGCGGTACACGTAGGTCGGGGCCACCGCGGCGTGACCCTCCGCGAAGGCCACCATCGGCGCCCAGAACACCGAATCCGCCGACAACCGGATCAGGTCGCTGTCGCCACCGTTGTACAGCGCGCTGATCTCTCTGCGCGACTGCTCGTCGTCGACACGCACCAAGGCCTTCTCGGCATCGGGCAGGACGTTCCAGAGTTTGCTGAACAACAGCCCCTCGTCGCGGTTGCTGCCGATGATCAGCGGCACCGGATGAGTTTTCCCGGCCGCGGCCATCTGCAGCGGCAGTGCGGGCAGGTACTCGCCGTCGATCACCGGCCCGAACGGGATCGGGTCTCCGAGGCCGGCCACCTGCGCGAACTTCATCAGTCGATCGCCTGCGCGCAGGATGTCGCGAGCGGAGGCGCGGGCGAGCACGTTCTGCACCTCGTCGGCAGAGATCGGCTCGACCCCGTCATCGAGCTGCGTGGCGCGACGATCCGGGTCACGCAGAATACGCACGAACTCGTCGGCGTAGGCGCGGGCGGCGTCGGCGCCGATGGTGAGGTCGGGCGCCGGGCTCTGTGAGATGGCCCGGGCGAACAGTCCCTTCGCCGCCGGTGCGCACATCAGCGAAAGCACCGCCGACGCTCCCGCACTCTCGCCGAAGACGGTGACGTTGTCGGGGTCACCACCGAAGGCGGCGATGTTGCGCTGCACCCATTGCAGAGCCGCGACCTGGTCTTTGAGGCCCAGATTCGAGTCGAACGGGCGCTCGTCGGTGCTGTAGGCGCTGAAATCGAGGTAACCGAACGGGCCGAAACGGTATTGCACCGTCACTACGATCACGTCCTCGGCACGCGCGAGCAATGAGCCCTCGTACAGCGGGGTGGCCGCAGTACCCAGGATGTAGGCGCCGCCGTGGACGAAGACCATCACCGGCCGAGGCCGCGACGACGGATTCTCCGGGGCGAACACGTTGAGCGTCAGGCAGTCCTCGCCCATCGGCTGGTAACGGCCGGGTCCGACCGCGGTGTACATCTTCTCCTGGATGGCCGCCTTGCCGAATCGGGTGCAATCGCGCACTCCCGGCCACGGATGCACCGGCTGGGGGTCGCGGAACCGCAGCCCGGCCACCGGCGGTGCCGCGAACGGGATGCCCTTCCAGCTGATGGTGCCGCGCCGGGTGCGCTTGCCCCGGACTCCCTCGACGATGCCATCGGCCGTGGTAACCCTTCTATCGATCGCTGTCATATAGCCCAAGATAATGCAGCATGGTCCACCGTCGAGTGACCCCCGTCACTCCGGGTTCCGCGCCGCCCGCCGACAGAACCCAGAATCTCGCCGACAGAACCTAATCTGGCACCGACAGAATCGTCAGCGGGCCGCCAAGCCGATCCCTGCGGCGGCCAGAGCGTTACGGACCGCCCGGGCATGCTCCACCGCCCCCGGGGTATCACCGTGCAGACATACCGACTCGGCCTCGATGCGCATCACCGTTCCATCGACGGCCCGAATCTCGTGATGTTCGACCATCGCCACCACCCGACGCGCGATCTCATCGGTGTCCGTGAGCACCGCACCCTGCTCCGATCGGGGCACAAGCGTGCCGTCCGGGCGGTAGCCGCGATCGGCGAACGCTTCCGCGATGACCCGGACACCTCTGCACTCTGCGCGGCGCAACGAAAGCGAACCGGGCAGCCCCATCAGCGGTAGGTCGACACCGAGTTCGACGATGGCGTCGATCACCGCATCCGCCTGATTTTCGTGTGCGACGATCGAGTTATACAGCGCACCATGCGGTTTCACGTACTCGACATCCGCCCCGACGGATCGTGCGATCGCCTGCAGCGCACCGATCTGATAGATGATGTCGGCGGTCAGTCGGGCCGGTTCGATGTCCATGAACCGCCGACCGAACCCTTCGCGGTCGGGATAGGAGACCTGCGCGCCGATGCGCACACCGGCCGCCGCGGCGGCCCGACAGGTCGCGAGCAGTTCGTGCGGATCGCCGGCATGAAATCCGCAGGCGACGTTCGCGCTGGTCACCACGCCGATCATGGCCTCGTCGTCGCCGACCCCCTCGCCGAGGTCGGCGTTCAGGTCGATGATGATCTCCGACCGCGTCATGAGCTCAGTCTAGTGACGACGCGCAACGCCGAAGCCTGACGGCAAGCCGGTGGCGTCGACCAGATCTCGGGTCCATCGACGACATCCAAGGTTCTGTCGGCGCGCGACCGGGATGCATCGGCGAGATTCTCGGTTCTCTCGGCGAGATTCGGGGTTCTGTGGGCGGAGTCAGGCCTGCCGACGCTGACGGGCGAATTCGGCGAGCACCACACCGGCGGCGACCGAGGCGTTGAGGCTCTCGACGTCACCGGCCATCGGGATGGACAGGATCGAGTCGCAGTTCTCCCGGACCAGCCGCGACAGCCCCTTGCCCTCGGAGCCGACCACGATGACCGTCGGCCCGGTGCCGTCGTACTCGTCGAGGGTGACATCACCCTCGGTGTCGAGTCCGACGAGCTGCGCCCCCGACGCGGCCCAATCCTTGAGTGTGCGAGTCAGGTTGGGCGCCTGCGCGACCGGCAGCCGAGCCGCGGCACCGGCACTGGTGCGCCACGCGACCGCGGTGACGCTGGCGCTGCGGCGCTGCGGGATCACCACGCCGTGGCCGCCGAATGCGGCCACCGAGCGGATCACCGCGCCGAGGTTGCGCGGATCGGTGATGTTGTCCAGCGCCACCAGCAACGGCGGTGTCCCGCTGTCGATGGCCTCGCGCATCAGATCGTCCGGGTGGGCGTAGCTGTATTCGGGCACCTGCAGGGCGACGCCCTGGTGCATGCCGTTGGATGCCATCCGGTCGAGTTCGGGCTTGCCGACCTCGAGGATGGTGATCGCATTGTCACCGGCGATCTTGACAGCCTCGGCCACCCGATCGTCCGGTTCGGAATTGGTCGCCAGATACAACGCGGTCGCGGGCACGCCGGCACGCAGACACTCCAGGACGGGATTGCGGCCCAACACGTACTCGGGCCCATCGTCCTTGCGGTTGGCTCGCGGACGTCCCGTGGTGGATTTCGATGCGGCCTTGGCGCGCTTGTGCGCCGGGTGATACGGACGGTCGACGGCCTTCGGCGTTGCGCCCCGTCCCTCCAGGCCACGTCGGCGCTGACCGCCGGAACCGACGGTCTGCCCCTTCTTGGTCCCCGACTTGCGTACGGCACCTTTACGTTTGGAGTTTCCGGCCATGTCAGGAGGTTCCCTTCAGCGACCATTGCGCCCCGTCGGGGGTGTCGGTGACCTCGATGCCCGCCTCGGCGAGTCTGTCACGGACGCCGTCGGCGGTCGCCCAGTCCTTGTCGGCGCGCGCCTGTGCACGCCGCTGCAGTTCGGCCCGAACCAGCACGTCGAGGGCGGTGGTCGCGGCCGATTCGTCGGTCTGTTCGTCGAGCCAGTGGGGGTCGAGCGGGTCCACCCCGAGGATGCCCATCATCGCCCGCACCGACGATGCGGCCGCCAATGCGCCTGCGCCGTCGCCTGATTCGAGCGCGGTGTTGCCCTGACGCACCACGTTGTGGACCACGGCGAGCGCGGCCGGGACACCCAGATCGTCGTCGAGCGCGGCACCGAATTCGGCCGGGACGTCGCCGGCCTCGACGGCACCGACGCGAGCGGACACCCGGTTGATGAACGACTCCACCCGCCGGTAACCCGCGGCCGCCTCGGTGAGCGCGCCCTCGGAGTACTCCAGCATCGACCGGTAATGTGCGCTGCCCAGGTAGTAGCGCAGTTCCACCGCGCGCACCCGTTCGAGCATCGCGGGAATCGCCACCACGTTGCCCAGCGATTTGCTCATCTTCTCGCCACCCATGGTCACCCAGCCGTTGTGCAGCCAGTAGCGGGCGAACGGATCGCCGGCGCCATGCGCCTGCGCGATCTCGTTCTCGTGGTGCGGGAAGATGAGATCCATTCCACCGCAGTGGATGTCGAATTCTGCGCCGAGAAGCGACGTGGCCATCGCCGAGCATTCCAGATGCCAACCGGGCCGGCCGTGTCCCCAGGGGGTGGGCCACGACGGCTCGTCGGGCTTGGCCGCCTTCCACAGGGTGAAGTCGCGCGGGTCGCGTTTGCCGGTGCCCGCACTCTCACCCTGGTGCACGTCGTCGAGTCGGTGACCCGACAACGCACCGTAGTCGGGCAGGCTCTGCACGTCGAAGTACACGTTGCCGTCGGCGGCGTAGGCGTGCCCGCGCTCGATCAGACGCTGCATGTACTCGACCATCTGGGTGACGAATCCGGTGGCGCGAGGCTCACCGGACGGCGGCAGCACGCCGAGAGCGTCGTAAGCGTTGTCGAAGGCGCGTTCATGTGTGGCGGCCCACTCCCACCACGGCCGGCCCGCGTCGTCGGCCTTGCGCAGGATCTTGTCGTCGATGTCGGTGACGTTGCGAACGAACAGCACGTCGAGGCCCTGGTGCTGCAGCCAGCGTCGGAGCACGTCGAAAGCGATGCCACTGCGCACGTGACCGATGTGCGGGATGCCCTGCACGGTGGCGCCACACAGGTACACCGAGGCGTGGCCGGGGTGCAGTGGAACGAAGTCACGCACCTCTCGGGTTGCGGTGTCATACAGGCGCAAGGTCACGACGTGCGAGTCTACCTGGTCAGATTCCCCGTTCGGGCCGCCCGGGCGATCGCGTCAGTCGAGCAGGGCGGTCGCAACCGCCGCCACGCCTTCGCCGCGACCTGTCATCCCCAGTCCGTCGGTGGTGGTCGCCGACACCGATACCGGTGCGCCAAGCGCCGCACCGAGCACCCGCTGCGCCTCGTCGCGACGGGGTCCGATCTTCGGCCGGTTACCGATCACCTGGACGGCGGCGTTGACCACGCTGAGCCCTTCGGCGTCGATGAGTGCCCGCACGTGTTCGAGCATCGCGACCCCGGACACCCCCGCCCATTCGGGCCGACCGGTACCGAACACTGAGCCCACGTCACCGAGACCGGCGGCCGAGAGCACGGCGTCGCACAACGCGTGCGCGCCGACGTCACCGTCGGAATGGCCGGCGCATCCGGGTTCGTCGGGGAAATGCAGGCCGACCATCCAACACGGCGAGTCGGCATCGACCTGGTGGGCGTCGGTTCCGATGCCGACTCTCATGTGGAGCTCCGCTCGTGGGTCGGGTGGTCTCGATACGGCTCCTCGCTGCGCTCGTCGCCTACTCGACCAGCGGAAGGACACGGGTCCTCGCCGCCGCCCACGGCACCAGCGGAAGGATACGGGTCCTCGCCGCCGCCCACGGCACCAGCGGAAGGATACGGGTCCCCGCCGCCGTCCACGGCACCAGCGGAGCGATACGGCTCCGCGCTGCGGCCGTCACGCACGTCACCGGCGGAAGAGTTCGGCTCCGCGACGACGTCGCGGGCGATGCGCAGATCCCACGGGGTGGTGATCTTGAGGGCCAACGGGTCACCGGCGACGACGTGCACCGGGATGCCGCAGCGTTCGGCCAGGCCGGCGTCATCGGTGGCGAGACCGAGGTCGTCTGCATGCGCGCGTTGCAGCGCATCGCGGGTGAAGCCCTGGGGCGTCTGGACCGCACGCAGCACCTCGCGGTCCACAGTCGCAACCACGCGTTCGGCACCGTCCACCGGATGAGGGTCGATGCGTTTGAGGGTGTCGGCAACCGGCAGACCGGGCACCACTGCCGGATGGCCCGCGCGAACGGCCGCGACTACTCGTTCGAACACACCTGGCGGGGTGAGAGGACGTGCGGCGTCATGGACGAGCACGATGTCGGCGGTACGCACAGCAGCAATGCCGGCACGGACCGAATCGGATCGGTGTGCACCCCCGGCGACCACGACTGCCTCGGGCACGAGTCGCCGCGCAGTGTCGATCAACTCTGCCGGGACCACCACGACGACGGTGTCGGCAACGCCCGCATCGAGCACGCCGGCCACGCAGACCTCGAGGATCGTCCGGGCACCCAGTTCAACAAAGGCCTTGGGTACCGGCTCGCCAAGCCTGGTTCCGGACCCTGCGGCCGGGATGATGACGCCGACGCTCACGACGAGTTCTCGCCACACCGAGCGCGCAGCCGTGGCTCGTCCGCCTCGTTTTCGCTCCTCCCCCGAATGTATTCGGAGAAGGAACGAAGGTCAGGGGGACGAACCGCGGCAGCCGAGAAGTCAGCCACGTACGCGACTCAGGACGCCGCGGCCAGGACCTCGTCAAGGATGCTGGTGGCCTTGGCGTCGTCGGTGTTCTGCGCCAGCGACAGTTCGTCGACCAGCACCCGACGAGCGCGGGTCAGCATGCGCTTCTCGCCCGCGGACAGCCCACGATCCTGTTCGCGACGCCACAGGTCGCGGACGATCTCGGCGACCTTGATGATGTCGCCGGAGATCAGCTTCTCCTGATTCGCCTTGAAGCGGCGGGCCCAGTTGGTGGGCTCCTCCGTGTGCGGGGCGCGAAGCACCTGGAAGACCTGGTCGAGACCCTCTTCACCCACCACATCGCGCACACCGACGTATTCGAGCTTCGTCGAGGGGATCTGGACGGTCATGTCACCATCGGCGACTTTGAGAACAAGGTATTCGATCTGTTCACCCTTGATGGTCCGAGTCACGATGTCTTCGACTCGAGCAGCACCGTGATGGGGGTAGACAACGGTGTCGCCAACTTTGAAGTTCAATGTTCCATGCCCCTTTCGAGTACAGCCAGTCTAGCACGGGCGTCCGAGAGGGCACACCCAACGGTGCAGGTCAACGCCCTGAAGCGGCACCTACGCAGCCCTCTGGAGAGCGTACGGACCTGCATAAACCACGCCGTGATCGGCCCCACAAACCCGTCCTGGAAGCCTGTGCACAACCCGACGCGCCGGGGCCTCGGCCGACCAATCGGGCACCCGATCGGACTTTTGCGCCCGGCGCCCACTACGCTGCGTAGTGCAGGGTTCGCGCCGAGTGGCGTGTCGCCTTCGATGACCTGGGAGGAACGGGTGTCAGTGCTTCGCAAAACCGCTCGACGTACGACGACCGGGCGCGCCTTCGGTGGGCGCGCCGTGAAGGCCACGGCGGTAGCCGCTTTCGGCATCGCGCTCGCCCTCGGCACCACCGCCTGCGGTGCGGGTCAGATCTCGCAGACCGCCAACATGGAACCGGCCGTGAACGGCAACCTCGCCACCCTCGGCTCGCTGCAACTGCGCGACGTGCAGATCATGTACCCGACGGAGAAGTCCGACGAGGTGTTCGGCAACGGCGGACCCTTCGAGGTCTCCTTCGTCATCAGCAACATCGACCCGATCGAGAACGATCGTCTCCTCGGCATCGACGCCCCTGCGGGCGGCACCGTCAGCATCACCGGTGACAATCGCGACATCCCGGCCGGCCAGGCCCTGCGTGCCGGCGAGCCGGTGGGGTTGCTCGTGCCCGAAGACGTCGAGGCGACCGACGAACAGGAACGGCTCACCGTGACGCTGTCCGGTGCCGGCGATTCCGTCGCCCCCGGACTGACCACGCCGCTCACCTTCCGCTTCGAGAACTCCGGTGAGGTCACTGTCGAGACCCCGGTCGATGCCGGCACCTACATGGTTCGCCAGGACAAGATCCGGCAAGCCGAGCCGCCGGCCGATCAGCACGCCGGCGAAGAGCACTGAGCTCGGAGTCCCAGACACAGAACACCAACCTCACCTGTTGCCCAGCCCTCCTGCGCGGAAGCCAAAGGGCGGCAGGTGAGGTTTTTTGTACGCCTGCGGGCGCGCGCGGAAGTGTTGTCGGGCATCGCGACTAGGGTGGGCGCGTGGCAAAAGCGAGGTCGACGTTCCGGTGCAGCGCCTGCGGACACACGGTCGCCAAATGGGTCGGCCGGTGTCCGGACTGCGGCGCGTGGGGCACCGTCGACGAGGTCGCATCGGTGCCGGCACGATCCAGCGGCGTCGGCGGGGTCGCGCCGACGAGTCCGGCCCGCCCGCTCACCGAGATCAATGCCGACTCGTCGGCGGCCATCGCCACCGGGATCGGTGAACTCGACCGGGTGCTCGGCCGCGGTGTGGTGCCCGGGTCGGTGATCCTGCTCGCCGGTGAGCCCGGGGTCGGCAAGTCCACCCTGCTGCTCGAGAGCGTCAAACACTGGGCGCGAGGCGGTCGCACCGCGCTCTATCTGACCGGTGAGGAATCCGCGGGGCAGGTGCGCATGCGCGCCGAGCGCACCGACGCGGTCCACGAGAACGTCTATCTCGCAGCGGAAACCGACCTGGCGACAATCCTCGGCCACGTCGACGCGGTGAGTCCGTCACTGGTGATCGTGGATTCGGTGCAGACCGTCGTGGCCACCGGCACCGACGGCGTCACCGGCGGTGTCACCCAGATCCGCGCGGTCACCACCGCGCTGGTGTCGATGGCCAAGAACCGCGGCATCGCAGTGATCCTGGTCGGGCACGTCACCAAGGATGGGGCGGTGGCCGGACCGCGATCGCTCGAGCATCTCGTCGACGTCGTGCTGTCGTTCGAGGGCGATCGCCATTCGACGCTGCGGATGGTTCGCGGCATCAAGAATCGCTTCGGCGCCGCCGACGAAGTGGGCTGCTTCGAACAACGCGACGACGGCATCCATGAGGTCCCCGATCCCTCCGGAATCTTCCGTCACGAACGCGACGTCGACGTCAGCGGTTCGACGGCGATGGTGGCGATGGACGGTAAACGGGCGCTTGTCGGCGAGATCCAGGCGCTGACCAACAAATCGTCGATGGCCATGCCGCGACGGGCAGTGTCCGGTGTGGACTCGGCGCGGGTGGCGATGCTCATCGCGGTCCTGCAGAGCCGTCTCGGCGTGAAGCTGGACGATCAGGAGGTCTATGTGTCGACGGTCGGCGGCATGCGGGTCACCGAGCCCGCCACCGATCTCGCGATCGCGCTGGCCATCGGTTCGGCCGTCAAGAATCAACCGATCCCACACAACACCGTGGCGATCGGCGAGGTCGGCCTGGCCGGTGAGGTCCGCCGGGTGACGGCCGTCGCACGCCGGGTGGCCGAGGCGAAACGACTCGGCTTCGCCCACGCGATCATCCCCGCCGGCACCGACGAGAAACTACCGTCAGGTATCCGGATAACCCGCGTGGACAATCTCGCGCAGGCGATCGCGGCGAAGCGCAAGCGCGACGTGGTCGACGCCCCGTTCTGAACCCGGCGCGTCCGGCCCCTACTACGGGCGCGACATCCGAGCCTTGTATTCGTCGGCGAGCCGGCTGTTGGCCAGATGGTCGGCGAAATGCTCGCGCACATCGATGGTGACGAAGATTGCGTGGCCGGTGGCCACGGGCTCATCCGGATCACCGAGGTGGGCGATGCCCTCGGCGTAGATCTTGCGGCGCTGGCGACCGAGCAGCTTCGCCGTGAACTGCAGCTGCGATCCGATCGGGATCGGCCGCTGATAGTCGACCTCGAGGTGCACGGTGACCGCCGACGGCCCGATCAGCAGCGGAATCATGCCCATCACGTCGTCGAACGCCGTCGACAGCACACCGCCGTGAATCACCCCGGGACCGCCCTCGAAGCGTGCGGCGACATCCATGGTCGCGGTCACCTCGAAGTCCTCGCCGGCGAACATCTGCAGGTGCAGGCCCTCGGCCGACTCCTCGCCGCAGCCGTAGCAAAGCGGATTGTGCATCCGCATCCGCTCGCCGGCCTTCGCCGCCTTCGGATGGCGCTGGACGGCATCGAGGTCGGCAGGCACCACAAAACTGCTCTTCACGTCCCGATACCCTAGTCGCAGCGCACCTGCCCGCGGTGGGCAGACCCACCCGTAGCCGTAGGAAGGCCGACATGGCGGAGACCGCGACATCCGAGCTCACCCGGGAGACCCTGGCGCGGGTCGCCCCCGGGACCGGACTGCGCGACGGACTCGAACGCATCTTGCGTGGCGGCACCGGCGCCCTCATCGTCATCGGCCATGACTCCGACGTGGAACGGATCTGCGACGGCGGGTTCCACCTCGACGTGGAGTTCGCACCGACCCGCTTGCGTGAACTCGCCAAGATGGACGGAGCGGTGGTGTTGTCCACCGACGGCAAACGGATCGTGCGCGCCAACGTCCAGTTGGTGCCCGACCCGTCGATCCCGACCGAGGAATCCGGCACCCGGCATCGGGCCGCCGAACGCACGTCGGTGCAGACCGGCCATCCGGTCATCTCGGTGAGCGCCTCGATGTCGATCGTGAGTGTCTACGTCGGCGGAGTGCGCCGGGTCGTCGAGAGTCCCGACCCCATCCTGTCGCGCGCCAACGTAGCCCTGGCCACCCTGGAGCGGTACAAGATGCGGCTCGATGAGGTGATCGCCGGCTTGTCCCGCGCCGAGATCGAGGACTACGTGCTGCTGCGTGACGCGATGTCCACCGCGCAGCGGATGGAGATGGTGCGCCGGGTGTCGGTCGAGATCGAGGAGTACGTCCTCGAGCTCGGCGTCAACGGTCGCCAGGTGAGCCTGCAGCTCGAGGAACTGATCAACGACAACGACACCATGCGCGAGTTGCTGGTTCGCGATTATTTCGCCAGCCCCGAACCCGCGGGCACCGAGGAGGTGCGCCAGACGTTGGAGACCGTCGAGCAGCTGTCGGACGCCGACCTGCTCGACCTCACGCTCCTGGCCGGCGCGTTCGGCTACCCGACGACGATCGACGCGCAGGACACCACGATGAGCCCGCGCGGCTATCGACTGCTCGCGCGGATCTCGCGTCTGCAGTTCGCGCACGTAGACCGGTTGGTGCGCAGTTTCGGCACCCTGCAGGCGCTGCTGGCCACCAGTGCCGCCGACCTGCAGGCCGTCGAGGGCATCGGCAGCATCTGGGCGCGCCACATCCGCGAGGGACTCTCCCGTCTCGCCGAGAGCAGCATCGAACGCTACGAGTAGTCGCGCCGAGTAGGCGGCGCCCCGCAGGCCTCGACTTCTGCGGCCGGAACCGTGTGCTCACCCAACCGGGGCGGAGCCGACCGGTAGGTCGCAGGGGTGGCCGACAAACGGATCGGGTTGGCGACGGTTCGGACGGGCATGGCTCGGCCCGGGTCCGCGATCTCGACCACCGGCGTCAGCCCCAGCCGCTCGGCGAGCGCGAGAGCGTCAGCGATGTCGTTGAGCGGACCGCACGGCACGCGCCGTTTCGTGAGCTGCTCGAACCAGGCGTCGGCGGTGTCGGCGGCGAGCGCCGTGTTCAGGATCTCGCCGAGCTCCTCACGATGCGCCACCCGCGCCTTGTTCGACGAGAACCGCTCGTCGGCAGCAAGTTCCGGCCGGCCCAGCGCGTCGACGAGGGCAGCGAATTGACGATCGTTGCCGACCGCGAGCACCAGCGGCCGATCCGCCGTACCGAACACCTCATAGGGCGCGATGCTGGGATGCCGGTTGCCCATCGCGTGCGGCACCACGCCCGCGGTCACATACGCCGAGGTCTGATTCACCAGCGCGGACAGCAACGACGACAGCAGGTTGACCTCGACCCGCTGCCCCTCACCGGTGCGATCACGATGCCGCAGCGCAGACAGAATGCCAACGGCCGCATGCAGTCCGGTGATCACGTCGACCATTGCGACACCGACCTTGGTGGGTGTGTCCGGGTCGGGGCCGGTGATGCTCATCAGGCCGCCGACGGCCTGGATGAGCAGGTCGTAGCCGGGAAGCTGATTGCCACCGCCGAAGCCGGTGACCGAGCAGTAGACGATGTCGGGGTTGATCTCACGCACCGCGTCGTAGCCGAGGCCGAGGCGATCCATGGTGCCGGGCAGGAAGTTCTCCACCACCACATCGGCGCGCGCCACCAGCCCGCGGGCGGCGTCGAGCCCGTCGTCGTCGGTGAGATCCAGCGCGACGGACTGCTTGTTGCGGTTGGCCGACAGGAAGTACGACGACTCGACATCATCACCGGTGCCCACCCAGGGCGGCCCCCAGGCGCGGGTGTCGTCGCCCGCACCCGGCCGCTCGACCTTGATCACCTCGGCACCGAGATCGGCGAGCAGCATCGTGGCATACGGCCCCGCCAGCACTCGACCGAAATCGGCGATGACCAGCCCATCGAGTGCGGCCGTCACCGGAATGCGCCCTCCCCGGTCAGCGCCTTGCCGATGGTGAGTTGATGCACCTCGGAGGTGCCCTCGTAGGTGAGCACCGACTCCAGGTTGTTGGCGTGCCGGATCACCGGATACTCGAGGGTGATGCCGTTGGCGCCCAAGATGGTTCGACATTCACGCGCGATCGCGATCGCCTCACGCACGTTGTTGAGCTTGCCGAGACTGACGCGCTCAGGGGTGATCTCGCCGCGGTCCTTGAGCCGGCCGAGGTGATAGGCCAGCATATGCCCCTTACCCACTTCGAGCGCCATGTCGGCCAGCTTGGCCTGCGTCAGTTGATATCCGGCCAGCGGCTTGTCGAACACGTGGCGCGACTGCGCGTAGTCGACGGCCACCTCGAGACAGTCACGTGCGGCCCCCATCGCGCCGAAGATGATCCCGAACCGTGCCTCGCCCAGCGAGGTCAGCGGCCCGCGGAGACCCGCGGCCTCCGGCAGCATCGCCGAAGCCGGCAACCGGACGTCATCGAACACCAGCTCGGAGGTCACGGATGCGCGCAGCGAGAGCTTCTTGGTGATCTCGGGCGCGGAGAAACCCGGGGTGTCGGTCGGGACGACGAATCCGCGGATGCCGCGGGGGCTGTCGTCGAGGTCGGTTTGTGCCCACACGACCGCGACGTCGGCGATGGAACCGTTGGTGATCCACATCTTGGTGCCGTTGAGCACCCAGTCGTCGCCGTCGCGCTTGGCGTTGGTGCGCATCCCGGCAGGGTTGGAGCCGAAGTCGGGTTCGGTGAGCCCGAAGCAGCCGATGGCCTCGCCCGCAGCCATCCGCGGCAGCCATTCCTGCTTCTGCTCCTCACTACCCCAGTGATGGATCGAGAACATCGCCAGCGAACCCTGCACCGACACCAGACTGCGAATGCCCGAGTCGACGGCCTCGAGTTCTAGGCAGGCCAGGCCATAGGCGGTCGCGCTCATGCCCGGGCAACCGTAACCATCGAGATGCATACCCAACGCCCCGAGCTCACCGAGTTCCTTCGCGAGCTCCCGGGCCGGCAGCTGCGCATCCTCGAACCACTCGGCGATGCGCGGACGCAGGCGCTCCTCACCGAATTTGCGCACGGTGTCGCGGATCGCGATCTCCTCCGGTTCGAGCAGCGAGTCCAGCGCGAACAACTGACCGAGAGTCTGGGGTCGGGACATGTGGTCTACCTCCGATGGCAGCGTCGGCAACAGTCTCAGACTACTGCGCTTTGTGTATGAGAGATCGTTCTCGCTAACGTTTGCGAGAACGTTTGCATGGCCTAGGCTAGGGGCACACACGCGGTTCGTCAACGGCGTTCGAGGGGAGGCTGCGCACGTGACCGAGGCAGATCGGGTCCCAACGCTGAAAGAAATCGCCGAACGGGCCGGCGTGCACGTCTCGACCGCGTCGCGAGTGCTGCGCCAGCCGGAGCCCGCGGTGGGCTGGTCGGAATCGGCCCGACGAGTGCGACAGGTCGCCGACGAACTCGGCTACCAGCGCAACATCTGGGCGGCGAGCCTGCGTACCCGCAAGACCACCACACTCGGGGTGGTGATGACACGGCTGACCGACGGTGTGGTCGCGACGACCTACCAGGGCATCGAGGAAGCCGCGTCGAAAGCCGGGTACTCGGTGCTGCTGTCCAGTCCGCCCGATGAGCTCGCCGCCCAACGCCGGGCCATCGAATTGCTGGTTGGTCGACAGGTGGACGGACTGATGATCAGCGGCCTGCACACCCCCGGCGATCCGTTCGTCGATTCGTTGGCGCTCGGCCGACTTCCGCTGCTCGCGGTCACCCGCCACGCCGGGTCGTCGTTGCCGTTCGTCGGCGGCGACGACCGGCACGGCGGCTATCTCGCCGCGCGCCACCTGCTCGACCGCGGCCACACCGACCTCGCGGTGATCGCGGGCCCACCGCACGCCACCACCGCATCGGACCGAACCGCCGGATTCCGCGCCGCCCTCGAGACGGCATCGGTGCCGCTGCCGGACAGTCGGGTCGTCGGATCCGGTTTCGAGGTCGATGGCGGCATCGTCGCCGGCCGGCAACTCCTCGACAGCCCGGACCGACCCCGCGCGATTTTTGCGGTCTCCGACACGATCGCCATCGGTGTGATGGGCGTGGCCCGCGATCTCGGTCTGCGCATTCCCGAGGATCTCGCGCTGATCGGCTACAACGACATCCCGGTGGTCGCGCAGTTGCCGGTCCCACTCACCACCGTGCGATCACCGGCACATGACATCGGCGCCACTGCCACTCGCCGCCTGCTCGACCTGGTCGCCGACCGCGAACCGGAAACGATTCGCCTGCCGGTAGAGCTCATCGCCCGCGCCACGACCTGACCCGTTTTGTAGTACCAACCCGCGGATTTTCGCTGGTTGGTACTACAAAATCGGGCTCACGGCTCCTGCGCGGGCGCGACCACGTTGAACGTGATCGGCGCGGACTCCTTCTCCCCGATCTTTCCGATGGCTTGGTAAGCCCCGACCGGGACTGGCACACGTGGCGTGTCACAGCCGGGGCTGCTCGTGGTGAACGACCAGGTGATGGTGTCGCGCACTTGCTGGGAGGGTTTGAGGCTCACATTGTTCGGGGTCTGCAGCGGCGAGCAGTCGCGCGCCGACCACAACGTGCGCGTGCCGTCGAGGTTGCGGACGATCACATCCTGAGCGGATTTGCCGACGTCACGCGTGCACTCGGTCAGGCCGGCGTTGGTCGTGACGATGGTGAACACCGGCTGGTCACCCTGGGAATAGGTGGGTTTGTCGGTGTAGAGCACCACGGAGATATTCGCGTCCGGACACAATCCGGAGGCCGGCACCGGACCGGGGGTGGCCGACTCACCGCCGGGCGTGGGCACTGCCCCGGACGCCGAGGCGTCGTTCGGTGCCCCGGCGGCCGCGTCACCACCGCCGGTTCCGCCTCCGGACACGCCGGCACTCTCCGACGGCTCCGACGATTCGGCCGAGTAAGCGATCGTCGACGACGGGGCCGACGACGTCGCGGCCGCATTGCTGGGCTCGTCGCCGCCGCTGCTGGTGGCCCAGATGATCAAACCGATGATCAGACCGATCACGAGGACGGCGCCACCGAACGCGACGACGCGTCGTCGCCAGTAGATCTCGGGTGGTAGCGGGCCGCTCGGTTCGATCACGCCCCCACGCTAACGGGAGGCGAGAAACCACCGTCCGACCCGGCTCGGCGTGTCGCGCAAACCGGGCCTGACCGGCGGAAAGTCTAAAGTTGGGGTTCAGCCCCGCCCGGTGACCTCAGCCGTGCGCGACGTCGACCGTCTCGACTCCGTCGAGTTGACCGAGCACGCCGCGAACCTGCGCACGCCCCTCGCCGAGCTCGTAGGTCAACCCGATGATCGCCAGCCGACCGTCCTCGACACGATCGGCGATGATCCGGCTACGCTCCATCAGCTGCTGACCGGTCTCCAGCACGTGGCGTGCCTCGAATTCGTCGACACGGGTCAGTCCCTCGCTGCGGCCGGCCAGAATGCTGGGGCTCACCTTCTCCACGACGTCCCGGATGTAGCCGCCGGGGATCTCCAGGTTGTCCAACGCGTTCAGAGTTGCCTTCACCGCTCCGCAACTGTCATGCCCGAGCACCGCGATCAGCGGGACCTCGAGGACGGCGGCGGCGAACTCCAGCGAACCGATGACGGCCGAATCGAGAACCTGGCCCGCGGTACGGACCACGAACATGTCGCCGAGGCCCTGATCGAAGATGATCTCGGCAGACAACCGTGAATCCGAGCACCCGAAGAGGACGACGTGCGGGTGCTGCCCCGACGTGAGACGTTCGCGGTCCTCGATACCCTGTTTGGGATGTTGAGACTCCCCGGCGACGAACCGATCGTTCCCCTCTTGCAGGATCTTCCAGGCTTCGGTAGGCGTCAGTTGGCTCATGTCGAATAGTGTGCCACCGCCCGCGCTGCTGGGCTGGTTCGACCTCCACGAACGCGACCTGCCCTGGCGAGAGCCGGGACTATCGGGATGGCAGATCCTGATCAGCGAGATCATGCTGCAGCAGACCCCGGTCTCCCGGGTGATCGGACCGTGGCGGGAATGGGTGACGCGCTGGCCGGTGCCGTCGGCGATGGCCGCCGCCTCCCCGGGCGAGGTGCTGCGCGCCTGGGGCAAGCTCGGCTACCCTCGGCGGGCGCTGCGTCTGCACGAATGCGCCACGGTGCTGGCCCGCGATCACCACGACCGCGTGCCCGACGACGTGGCCGCGATGTTGCAGTTGCCGGGTATCGGCGACTACACGGCTCGAGCGATCGCCTGTTTCGCCTACGGGCAACCGGTTCCGGTGGTGGACACCAACGTCCGACGGGTCATCGCCCGCGCGGTGCACGGCCGCGAACACCCGGGCAACCCCGCCCGAGCCGATCTCGCCGACGCCGACGCTCTGCTGCCCCGCGCAGCAGACGGCTCCCCCGCCGACACCGCGCCCCGGTTCTCCGCGGCGCTGATGGAACTCGGTGCGCTGGTGTGCACGGCACGCACACCTCGCTGCGACGAGTGCCCGCTCACCGACTGCACCTGGGTCCGCCTCGGTCGCCCGGCTCACACCGGACCGAAACGCAAGGTGCAGAAGTTCGCCGGCACCGATCGCCAGGTGCGTGGACTGTTGCTCGACGTCTTGCGGGGCACCGCCCATCCGGTCGAACGCCCACGACTCGACCAGGTGTGGACGTCGGACACCGCGCAGCGCGACCGCGCGCTGGACTCACTGCTCGTCGACGGTCTGGTCGAGCTCACCGACGATGGCCGGTATTGCCTTGCGGGAGAAGCGGGCTGAAGGTGTGAATGGTCTCGATACGTCGCTCGCCTAGCAGCTTGCAACTACTCCCTGGATCGAGTAGCAGCGAACGGAGTGAGTCGCGTATCGAGATCGACCAGCGATTGGAGCCACCTCTCCGGTGGTCGATCTCGCTACTCGATCCAGGGAGTAGCCGACGACCCGCGCCCTCCGGTGGTCGAGTAGCCGACGAGCCGCTAGGCGAGTCAGCGTATCGAGACCACAGCACCCGCCGCCAGAACACTCACCTCGGCAACGCCGACAAGAACGCCTCGACCGCACCCTGGTAGACGTCCGGGGCGTCGTCGTGCACAAGATGTCCCGCACCCACCACGCACAGATGGTCGGCATACTGCTGCAGCGAACACATGGTGCGCATCTGCCCGGGCGGGGTCACCGAATTGCCGGCTTCGATGAGCAGACTGGGTACGTCGACCGCCCGCCACTGCAACCAGAAGTCGCGCCGAGCCCACTCCTCGGCGATCTCGGTCCAGATCTGCAGATCGCCGTGCAGCCGGCCGTCGTCGAAAGCCTCGAAAAAATAGCGCCCCGCTACCTCACCGAACATCTGCTGGGCCTGCTCGACAGAGCCGAATCGCTCCGGCCAGGAGTCGAACCACGGTGTCCAGTCCCGCGTCGTGTGGCCACGGAAATCCGGCGCCATATCTTCGATGACCAACGCCGACACCATCTCCGGATACGCCGCCGCCGTGCACCAGGCGTGCAGCCCGCCCATGGAATGGCCGACGAGCACCGCAGGCCCCTGATCGATCCACACGAGGATCTCGGCGAGGTCGGCCACAAAGCGTTCGGTACTCAGTTCGGCGACATCGTCGGGTGCGGCGACGTCGGCGCCGGTGTGGAAGGCCGCGTCGAAGGTGAAGACGCGGCCGTGGCGACGTAGCCACGGAATCTGTCGACGCCAGGTCCGTCCGCGCCCCATCAGTCCGTGCAGCAACACGATCGGACCGACTCCACGAACATCGTGTCCGTCGACGTCGACCGGCCCGCCATGATCACGCAACCCGGTCTCCCGGACTGCCGGCGCTGCATCGCCCGACCTGCTCACCGTTCCCGCCACGTACTCGGTCGTCACGAACTCCAGGGTATGGCAGCGACGAACTAGCCGACCCGCGCGACGCCGGTCTCGATCTGCACCCGATCCGGGTAGAACGCGACGTGACCGCCGATGGTGGCGACCGCGTCGTAGGGATCGCGGTACACCCAGAGCGCATCTGGCAACACACCGCCGTCGACGACGAGGTCGTAGTAGTTCGCCTCCCCCTTGAACGGGCAGTAGGTGGTGGTCGCACTCTCACGCAGCATCGATGAATCCACGTCGGACAAGGGGAGGTAGACCACCGGCGGGTAGTGCGCCTCCCGCAGGATCAGCGCGGTCACGCTGTCGGCGACCACCGCGTCACCCGCGCGCACCACGACCCGCCCATCCGCGCGCGCCACGGTGATGGGATGCTCCGGACCCGGCGTCAATCGCTCCCGCGCCATCACGAACCTCCGCCTCCGATACGAACTGCTGATGACGTCCTCCAGCATGCCAGTAGGGTGTGGCCATGTCTGTTGTGAAGATCAACGCGATCTCGGTCCCCGAAGGCGCCGGCCCCGAACTCGAGAAGCGATTCGCCAATCGGGCTCATTCGGTCGACGGATCGAAGGGCTTCCTGGGATTCCAGCTGCTGCGTCCGGTCAAGGGCGACGACCGCTACTTCGTGGTCACGCACTGGGAGACCGAGGAGGACTTTCAGGCGTGGGCGTCCGGTCCCGCCCGCGAGGCACACTCCGGCGAGCGCGCCAAGCCCGTCGCCAGCGGGGCCGACCTGCTCGAGTTCGAGGTCGTGCTCGACGCCAAACCGTCGACCTGACGGTGGCGTCGAACCTCGCACACCGATGACGGCCGCCCTGTGACGCCGGAGGGCCCGCCGGTGACACCGATGTTCCCGCTGGGCACCGCGCTGATCCCCGGTGAACCGTTGCCGCTGAGGATCTTCGAGCCACGGTACCGGCAGATGCTCTCGGACTGCCTGGGTCGCGCTGAGCGGTCCGACGGTGCCGGGTTCTTCGGTGTGGTGTTGATCGCGCGCGGCCATGAGGTGGGTGGCGGCGACGTGCGCCACGAGGTCGGCACGTATGCGCGCATCGACAATGTGCTGCGGCAGGCCGATGGCCAGGCATCGCTGACCTGCACCGGAGCCGGGCGGTTCCGGGTGACCGAATGGCTGCCCGACGACCCTTATCCACGAGCCGTCACCGAACCGCTGCCCGATGCCGCCATCACCGCCGACGATCATCCGCGCATCATCGACCTGCGCGACCGACTGACCGACTTCGTCACCGAGGTCGCGCAGACACGGCCGGAGGCGGCCGCGGCGGGGCTGCCGCACTTCGACGTCGACGACGTCGTCGAGCACGGGTTGTTCGCCTGGACACTGCGGTTGCCGATCGGCCCGGCGGACCGACAGCGATTGCTCGAATGCGACACCGTCACGGCGCAACTCGCGGTGCTCGACGACGTCGTCGAGGGGTTGACCGCGATGATCCGCTTCGGTCGGTGACCGATGCGCTTGGGACGCCCCTGGCCACAAAGTTAGAACGTGTTCTAGTATCAGGTGTGGAGTAGTTCACACCCGACTCAGGAGCACATCTATGACCGAGACCGTCGAGTCCCGTCCGGCATCCGCCCTTGTCGGCGCCGGCGACCAGCCGCAACTGTTCATCGGTGGCCAGTGGGTCGACCCGCATTCGACCGAGACGCTCGAGGTGTTCTCGCCCGCCACCGGCGAACGTGTCGGCTCGGTTCCGCTCGCCGACGAGACCGACGTCGACACCGCGGTCACCCGTGCGCGTGCCGCCTTCGACTCGGGTGTCTGGAGCGCCACTGCACCCGCCGAACGCGCGGCCGTGCTCAGTCGCGCCGCCGACCTGATCAACGAGCGGACCGGCGACATCACGAATCTGGTCTCGGCGGAAATGGGTGCCACTCCCACCGACGTCGCGACCCTGCAACAATTACCGGCGACCGGCGTGCTACAGGGTTACGCAGGCGCCGCAACCGATTTCCCGTGGGAGGAGACACGCACCGGCCTGTTCGGCGAGACCCTGGTGACGCGCGAGCCGGTCGGTGTCGTCGGCGCCATCATCGCGTGGAACGTGCCGCTGTTCCTGCTGTGCAACAAGTTCGGCCCGGCGCTGGCGGCGGGGTGCTCGATCGTGTTGAAACCGGCTCCGGAGACCCCGCTCAACGCGAACCTGCTGGCGCAGCTCTTCGTCGAAGCCGGTGTACCCGAAGGAGTGATATCGGTGGTGCCGGGCGGACCGGAGACCGGAAAGGCCCTCGTCGAGCATCCCGACGTCGACAAGATCACCTTCACCGGGTCGACGGCCGCCGGTCGCGCCATCGCCGCGCGCTGCGGCGAGAACCTCAAGCGTTGTTCGCTGGAACTCGGCGGTAAGTCGGCGGCCATCGTCCTCGACGATGTCGATCTCGCGGCCAACATTCACATGCTGGTGTTCTCCGCCGGCCTGATCAACGCCGGGCAGGCATGCGTCGCCCAGACCCGGGTGCTGGTGCCGCGGTCACGGCACGACGAGATCGTCGCCGCCATGGTGGACACCGCCAAGACGTTCACGCCGGGCCTTCCGACCGCCGAGGGCACGATGCTCGGCCCGATCATCACCGAAAAGCAACGCGACAAGGTGGAGGGCTACGTCGCCACCGGCAAAGCCGAAGGCGCGACCGCTGTTCTCGAGGGCACCCGCCCAGCGGGCCTGGAGAACGGCTTCTATGTGACTCCGACAATCTTCACCGGTGTCACCAACGACATGACGATCGCACGTGAGGAGATCTTCGGCCCGGTCATCAGTGTGATCGCCTACGACGACGTCGACGAGGCGATCGCCATCGCCAACGACTCCGACTACGGTCTGGCCGGTTCGATCTGGACAGCGGATGTGGAGCGTGGCGTGCAGGTGGCCAAGCAGATCCGCACCGGAACGCTTGGGATCAACTGGTATGCCATCGATCCCGCGTCACCGTTCGGCGGCTACAAGAACTCCGGGATCGGCCGGGAGAACGGCCGCGAAGGCCTCGAGTCCTACCTGGAACACAAGTCCATCCTCATGCCGATGGGTTACACCTCGCAAGCCTGATCTCTCACAGGGGATACCGGGGTCGGCGGCCACAAGGCCGTCGACCCCGGTTCTGTGTTGTGCTGCGGAACCCCGGTGGTCGAGTAGCGGCGAACGCACCCCTTATGGTCGAGTAGCAGCGAACGCAACAGCCGGTGGTCGAGTAGCGGCGAACGGAGTGAGTCGCGTATCGAGACCACGTCACGTGACCTCGATACGACCTCGGCTAGCGCGTCGGCCTACTCGACCACCAGAAAACCACGAACACACAACCCGATGGTCGAGTAGCGGCGAACGGAGTGAGTCGCGTATCGAGACCACGTCAGGTGACCTCGATACGACCTCGGCTAGCGCGTCGGCCTACTCGGCCACCGGTGGTCGCGAGAACCACGTCATACACGAAAGGTCAGCCCGCCGGCGTCGGCGATGCAGGCGCACTCGGGGCCGGCAACGGGACCGCACCCGGCGGTGGCGTGTCGGTCTGCTCGATCCGGCTGCGGAACGAATCGTCGGTGATCACGTCGATCCCGGTGATCATCCATCGGCCGTCCTGTTCGACCAAGTCGAAGGTCAGACGGCTGGGATCGACTCGCACGAGTTCTTTTCCGCCGCGCGTCACCGACTGGTTCATGAAGATCAGCACCTGCGACGTGTCGGCGGTGTTGGTCACCACCCCGGCGTCTTGGATCGTCACCTCGGACACGACCAACTGCTTCTGCACCTCCGACACCAGGTTGTTCTTGGTCACCAGGTCTTCGTACGTCGGTTTGGCTGCTCCGGTGAGCACCTGTTTCGACTGCGCGACATGCTCTTCGACGTTATCGGGGGTGTAGCCGAACATGGTCGTCGCATATCCCTTCGCGGCCGCCAAGGAGGAATCACGCGCCTGCTCGGAGAGCCGCAATTCGTTGTAGCGATAACCCAGAAAGCCTGCGACACAGACACATGCGACGGTGACCACGACGGCGGCCGCCACGAGCAATCTACGTGTGGTGAGCTGCATCAGGTCACCCACTCGAAATTCGTCATCTTCAGTTCATCGTTGATCCGCGTGATCTGCACGCGCCAGCGGAAGGTCTGCACGATGGTCTGCTCGTCGGGTTTCTCCGGCTTCATCTGCCAGCCGTACACCAGGATGACGGTGCCCTCGTCGGCGGTCGCCAGTGTCACGGCGTCGGAGATCACGGTGGACTTGGTGTCGAGATTCTGATCCCGCACCAGGCTCACCGCCTGCTTCATCGAGTCCTGCATCTGCTGATGCGCGCGGCCACTGGTCTTGTCCTCCAACGTCGCCATCGCGTCGTCGACGTTGTCGGCGTTGAGCGACGTCAGATTCACCACCATCTGTTGGGCGAACGTCGAGTACTCCTGGCGCAGTTCCTGTTCGTCGGTGATCCGGCCGATGCCGACGGCAAACACCACCGCTGCGACCACACTCGCCACGAGGACCACCACACCCACCGCGCCACCGACAATCCAGCCACGCGAACGCCGGGCACCGCGATAGCGCACGCTGTCGATCGTGCTCGGCGCTGCCGGGCGGGTGGCCGAGCGTCGCCGTTTGCGCCGTGCCCGATAGCCGAGACGCTGTTCGACCTCGGTCGGGTCGGCCTCGATGTCACCGGCGCCGCGGTCAGTGAATTCGTTGGCCGGCCCTTCGTGACGCTCGCCAGCTCGCTCCTCAGCCACCAAAGGGCCACTTTCGCGCTCCTCGCCAGCCGGCCCTTCGTGACGCTCGCCAGCTCGCTCCTCAGGCACCAGAGGGTCACTTTCGCGCTCATCGGGAGACGGGGGTGGGCTCTCGCCGCCGACGTCGGGTTTCGTCTCTCGGGCGCCCGGCCGCCGGGGCCGCCGCAGCGGTGCGCGACGCACCGGCCCGGTCTGCCCGGCCGGCGGGGTCAGCCCTCGACGGTCTTCGTTATCAGGCTCTGCCATGTGCTGTCTTGTCCTTGCGAATTCTGTCCGGTACCGGCGTTGTAGGTCTTTCCGTCCGGTCCGATGAAATCTCCTGTCTCGGGATCGTAACTGGTGGCGTAGACGGCCGGCCCGGGCTCGTGGTCGGCCGGTGTCCCCGGCGTGGTGTAACCGGCCGGTTCGTTGGGCAGCCGAACACCGGGCAATCCGTTCGGGAAGGCATCATTCGTGCCGGCTTCCGGCTTGTAGCCGGTCCGACACTCCGCCGGCGTCGGTGCCCGTCGCCCGGGGAACTCCACGCACGGATAGTTGCGCGCGCCGCGCACGGCCACCTGCGCGTCCTGCGGCACCCGGCACAGCATGCCCGGCGGGAGCTCCCGCGCCGTCTGCGCGGACGGGAATCGCCAGTCCGAGCGCGGCAGGAAGCCGACCGTGCACGGCGGCGGATCCTGGAAGCCGAGTGAGAACAACACGCTCGGGCCGTATCGCGGATCACCGGCGTTGAGCGCGGTGATCAGGGCGTCGATGAGCCGCGGATAGATGACGAGGATCTGCTGGAGGTTGGGCAGATACACCGCCAGGGTCTTCGACGCCACACCCAGATTCGAGATCAGCAGCGGGAGCGTCTGATCCATCGAGGCGAACAGCTGCTCGGTTTGCGACGCCGTCGTCGGCCCCTTCTCGAGCAGATCGGTGATCTCCGGGTTGTTGGCGCGCAGCTGATCGGTGACGGCGGTGACATCGGCGGTCCACGAGCGGATGTCGTCTGCGGTCGCCGACTGCGTCGCCAACAGTGGGCCCGCCTGCCGGACCAGGTCGATGGTCACATCGGAGTTCTTGTCCGCGTCGTCGACCAGCAGGATCATCGAGTCGAGCAGCCGTCGCAGATCCTCGGCCGTGCCGTTGAAGGCGGTGAACGCCTCGTCCATCAGTGCGCGCAGTTTGGTGTCCCCGACCTTGTCGAGCAGCGCATTGGCCTGATCGAGTACCGACGAGATCTCCACCGGCACATCGTCGCTGGTGACAACAGACCCGTCGTGAAGGTTTCCACTCGGTCCGTCGTCACGCGGCGTGAACTCCACGTACTGCTCGCCGACGGCCGACACACTGCGCACCGATGCCTGCGACGACGCCGGGACCTTGGTGTCACTGTCGATCGACAGTGTCGCCTGCACGCCGTTCTCGGTGAGCCGCACCGACTCCACCTTGCCCACGTTGACGCCGCGGTAGCTGACATTCGCGTTCTGATAGAGGCCACCGGTGCTGGGCAGGTTGAGTTCCACCTGATAGCGCCCGACGCCGACCATCGACGGAATCCGTACGTAGTAGATCGCCATCGCGACCATCGCCACCACGGTGACGACTGCGAAGATGATCAGCTGGATGCGGACGAACCGCGTGATCTTCATCAGTTGCCACCTCCCGAACCACGCTGGGGTGTCGTTGCGCTGGGCGTGGCGGCCGGCGCGGGAACGGGCTCGTCAGAGTCCGGACGTCGCTCCCCGCCCGGGGTCAGCGGTGAGGTGAACGGGTCCAGCCCGCGCTTGGCGGCACCGGCGGGTGTGCCGGCGACGCCCTCGGGTCCGACGGCGCCGACCGACCGGAAGATCGTGTTGTTGAGACGCTCGAAGGTCAGGTCCAGCACCAGATCCGAGTTCACGTAGTCGCCCTTGATGATCGTGGGGATGGCTTCCTCCAGGAACGGGAAGGTCAGCAGGATCTTCAACGACCCGGGCAGTGCCGGGCCTGCGGCGGCCGTCTGCTCGAGCACCCGGTCCAGATTCGCGACGATGGTCTCGATGTCGTCGGAGTTGGCGTCGAGCACGTCGTTGGTGGTCTTCGACAGCCGGCCCAGCGAATCGAGTGCGGTGACGAACTGCTGTCGCTGATCATTGAGCAGCGACAGGATCGCCGGGGCATCGGCCAGCGCCTTCTCCACCGTCGGGGTCTGCTCGTTGATCGCGGCGGTCATCCGGTCGAGTCCTTCCATCGCCCGGATGATGTTGCCTCGCTGCCGATTCAGGTCGGCGACGAGCACATTCAGCCGCGGCACGAGGGCGCGGATCTGCTCCTGTCGCCCGCCGAAGATGGCATCCATCTCGTGCACGACGTCGCCGAACTGCGAGAGCCCGCCACCATTGAGCACCACCGACAGCGAGCTCAGCACCTGCTCGGTGGTCGGATAGGAACACCCCGGCACCTGCTGCGCGGAATTGATGTCGGGCTCCGGCGGGGCAGTCGTCGGCGCCGCGATGTTCGGTGACTCCGGACAGGCCGGCAGCGGGATCTGGTCCCCCGGCGCCATGTACCCGTCATAAGAGTCGGGTTCGACGATCTGCAGGTGGGTCGAACCCAGGACGCTGGTCATCCCGACCATCACATGCGAGCCCTGCGGAATCCGCACACCCTTGTCGAGGCGAATGTCGAGTTCGGCATTCCAATCCCGCACCTCGATGTCACCGACAGAGCCGACAGTGACATCGTCGATCATCACCGGCGCGTTGCTCACCAGCCCGGCGGCATTGGGCAGCACCGCGCTGATCTGGTAGGCGCCGCTGCCGGTTCCCTGTGCGCCCGGTACCGGCAGGCTGTTGAGCCCGGAGAATCCGCACGCGGTGGCCGCCACGACCACCGTCGCAAACACCACCAGCAGACGCACCTGCCGCATCATCGACCCGGTCATCCTTCAGCTCCCCACGGGACGAGAAGATCACCGAGGGCACCGCCGCCGTTGTCGCGTCGGGTCTGGGCGTCCTGGGCCCGGACACCGGCCTGAGCACGCGCTTTCACACTCGCGTTCTGGTAGGTGATCTGATCGGGAGTGGCGTTGATGCCGTTGACCGGGTTGGTCATGAACGGCGGATAGGCCACGGCGATGGTCGACAGCATCGGCGCGAGCACATCCACGCAATGTTCGACGTCGGCCTGGCTCTGGCCGGGTCGGTTGTTGGCGTCCATGGTGCCGCACAGCAGGGTGATGAGATTGTTGCCCATACCGAGGCCGAACACACCCGACAGCGAACCGGTCAGCGGGTCGTAGATGTTGTAAAAGTTGGCGAGCTGGTTGGGTGCCGAATGCAGCAGGCCACGCAACTGTTCGTCCTTGTCGGCCAGGATCGAGGTCGACTGGGCGAGGTCGGACACCGACGTCGTCAACGCGTCCTTGTTCTGCGCGATGAACCCCTGGATGTCGGTCATCGCCGAGTCGAGGTTGTGCAGCGCACCGTCGAGCGCGTCGGTGTTGTCGGCCAACACATCACTGACCGACGCGATGCGCCCGTTGAACTGCACGAGCTGTTCGTGGCTGTCCGACAGCGCGTCGGTGAGTTTCTGCAGACTGCGGATGGTGGCGAACAGGTCACCGCGCCCGGCGGCGAGAGTGTCCATCACGTCCGACAATTCGGTGATCGACTGGTTGATCGCAGCGCCGTTGCCGTTGAGGTTCTGTTCGAACACGTCGATGGCGGTGGCGGCGGTGCCCGGTTCGGCCCCCTGCGGACCGACCGCCTCGGTCAACTCACCGAGTTGCTTTTTCACGTCGTCCCACTCCATCGGGACGGCGGTGCGTTTCATCGGGATGGCGTCGCCGTCGTTGAGCTGCGGGCCGTCGGAGTACACCGGGGTCAGTTGGATGAAACGTCCGGAGACCAGGCTTTGGGCCACCACGACCGCCTTGGCATCCGCCGGGATCGGGGTGTCACGGTCGATCGACATCTGCACCCGCACATCGCCTTCGCGGGGTGTGATGGAGGTGACGCTGCCGACGTCGACGCCGAGCACCCGCACCGGATCTCCGTTGTAGAGGCCGGTGGCCGATGGGAAGTAGGCGGTCACCGACTTGGTCGTGGCCTTGGTGAAGCCGAGGTAGGCGGCGACCGCGACGAGCGCGATGAGGACGACGCCGGCGACGACCTGGAGTACACGTTTGGTCATCGCGCTAGCCTCCTGATCTCGAACTCGTCGGCGGTGGTGTCGGATAGGTCGCGGGCGGGGGCTTTGGCGACTCGGGCCGGCTGCCGGCCGGCGGCGCCTCGCTCCAGCCGTTCGGCAGCAGCGGGAAGCCGCTGTAGCTGAACGCCTTCGCCGCCTCCGGGTACTTCTGCTGCAGCACCTTGAGGAAGGTCGCGGTGTAGTCGCCGAAGGTGGAGACACCCACCAGAGAGTCGAAGTTCGGGCCGTTGGCGACGGCTTCACCCAGCGCGTTCGCATACGGTACGAGCCGGTCGATGGTCTCGCGCAGACTCTGCTCGTTGTCGTTCAGGATGTCGAGCACGCCGTCGAGTTTCTCCAGCGTGGGCGTGAGCTGTTGGTTGTTGTCGGCGATGAATCCGCTGATCTGCGCGGACACGTCGCGGGCGCCGGTGATCAGTTCGGCGATCGCCGCACGACGCATCTGTAGCTCGCCGAGCAATGAATTCGTATCCACCAGAAGCGAGTTGATCTGTTGGTTGCGGTCGCCGAGGATCTTGGTCACGCCGTTGGCCTTGGCGAGCAGTTCACGCAGGGTGTTGTCGCGATCGGCGATCGCCTTCGACAGCCGCCCCACTCCGTCAACCGCGTCCTGCACCTGGTCGGGGGTGTCGGAGAAGGCCGCCGACATCGTGGTCAATGCCTCGTTGAGTTGGTCGGTGTCGGTCTCCGACAGCGTGGTGGTGGCGTCGTCGAGGGCATCGGTGAGCGAATAGGGCGCGACGGTGTTGCGATTCGGGATTTCTCCGCCCGGCTCGATCCGACCGGTGCCGTGCGGCAGAATGGTCAGATTTCGCCGACCGAGCACCGTCTCGGTCTTGATGGCCGCCTGCGTCTCGGTGCCCAGGACCACGGTGTCGTTCATCCGGAACGTCACCGCCGCCTTGGTGCCATCGTCGGTCGGGGCGAGTTCGATGTTCTGCACCGTGCCCACGTTGACACCCGCGACGGTCACGATGTCACCGGCGACCAGGCCGCCGGCGTCGTCGAAATAAGCGGTGCAGGAACTGATCGGGCGGAGATAAGGCAGGTTGTCCATCTGCATCGCGACCACCACGACGAGCGTGGTCACCACCACGCCGATGACGCCGATGCCGGCGCGGCTGCGTCCGCCGCGTTTGGCCTCGCGGGAGACCTCGGCCTCGGTCGACTCGCTGCGCTGGCTGCCGAACAGCCTGCCGAACGGTCCGGTCATTGCGTCGCGCACCTCCCGCCTGCCTTGGTCTTGTCAC
Organism: Gordonia sp. Z-3; assembly: GCF_036233855.1. Lineage (NCBI taxonomy): Bacteria > Bacillati > Actinomycetota > Actinomycetes > Mycobacteriales > Gordoniaceae > Gordonia > Gordonia sp. Z-3. The sequence goes on along the minus strand of NZ_JAZARS010000010.1, from coordinate 37,293 downwards.
CCATCACGTCATTGGACGTGTAGAAGTACTGTTTGCCGCCGGGACCGGTGAGCAGCAACCGGATTCGGCAGAAGTAGATCTGCAACCAGGCGCCGTAGGAGCCCAGGTTGGACAGCATCTTGAAGTCGTTGGGCAACCGCGGGATCAGGGACCGCAGATACGGTTCGGCGTTGAGCAGTTCCTGGGACGTGCTGCCGGTGTTGGCCACCATTTGCTGCAGATCCGGCCGCGTGGTCTGCAACAGGTCGGCCAGACCGTTGGTCACCTTCGACGTCTGGGTCAGCGAGTTCCCGATGACCCCGCGCTGCTCGGCGAGCCCCGAGGCCAACTGCTGCAGTTGGTCGATACTGCTGTCGAGGCCGGTCCGGTCACCGTCGAGGGTGCTCAGGGTGGTGTTGAGGTTGTCGATGACCTGATCGATCAATTGGTCGCGGTCGGCGAGCGCGCCGGTGAACGACGCGGTGTCGGCCAGCAACTTGTTCAGCGCCGGGCCCTGCCCCTGGAACACCGCCACGATCGACGCCGACAGCTCGTTGACCTCATCGGGATCGAGGGTGCGGAACAACGGTTTGAAACCGCCGAGGAGTTTGTCGAGATCCAGCGCAGGCTCGGTCTGATCCACCGGAATCCGATCACCGGGCGACAGGTACTCACCGGCGGCCCCACTACCCTGTTCGAGCTCCAGATACCGGTCGCCGGTGAGATTCTCGTAGCGGATCAGCGCGCGCACCGAGGATGGCAGGCGGTACTCGCGGTCCACCGAGAACTCCACCTCGGCCTTGTTGTCGCGAGTCAGCGATACCCCCGAGACCTGGCCGACCTCGACGCCGGCGATTTTGACCTTGCTACCGGATTTCATCGCCGAGGCACTGGTGAACACGGCCCGGTAGTCGTCGGACTTGCCGGACCGATAGTTGCTGAAGACCACCACGAGCCCGACGAACACCAGGACCATGACGATGGCGAACGCACCGAGCTTGATGACGGTCGCGCGAAACGCGCGCGCACGGTTATCCACGCCCCGGCTCCCCGAACAGCAGTTGGAACAATTTCTCGCGGTTGGCTTTCGGTTTGGTCCGGGGCTGATACGGCACCGGCGCATTGTCGGTCACATAGAAGTCGGAGTGCACCTTGGTGGTCGGGTCGCTCAACCCGCCCGCACATGTCGGCGGACCCGCCGCATCGACGCGTGGCAGACTCTCCGGGTAGGTGTAGGGCTCCTTGCCGGGCAGTAGGCCGGCGTAGAGCGACAGCGTGCCGTTCTTGCCGCCGAAGTAGGGCTTGGCCACGTCGGCCGACACCGCCGACGTGGTCAGGAAGCACTTGATGCCCGGCGACTGATAACCCAACAGCTGCGACACCGGGTCCAGGTTGGTGAGCGCGGAGATCAGCGTCTGCTTCGATGGCGCGAGCTCGCCGTTGATGGTGTCGGCCATCCCGGTGGCGTTGATGAGCAGAGCATCGAGATTGGCGGAGTTGTCGACCAGGGTGTTGCCCAGGTAGGTCACGTTGTCGACGGTACGCATCAGGTCGGGCATCGCATCGGCGTACACGTTGGTGGTGGTCGCAGCCTGCCGGATCAACTCGTTGAGTTCGGGCAGTTCTTTGTTGGTCTTGGCCAGCAGGTTCGACAGCTGCTCGAGCGCGGCACCCACCTCGTCGCCGTGCCCGGCCAGAGCGGTGTTCACCGCACCGACAACGGAGTTGAGCTTCTCCGGCTGCAGCTCGGCGAGCACATTGACCAGCTGTTGGTACACGGTGTTGAGTTCCACCACGACGTGGTCGGCGGTGATGGTCTGATCGGGTCGGAGCCGACCACTCGGCCCCGACTCCGGCACCACCAGATTGACCGCTTTGGCACCGAAGACCGTATTGGACTTGATGTCGGCGCCGACATTGCCCGGAATCTGGCTCATCTGGTCGGAGTCGATGCTCAGCGTCAGGACGGCCTCGTCCCCGCCGGTGTCGATCGAGTCCACGCGGCCGACCGGCACCCCACGCAGCCGCACCTTGGCGTCGGGGCTCATCACCAGTCCCGCCCGCGGCGCCTGCACCGTCACCGTCTGCGTGGAACCGAACCAGCCGAGGAACTGTCCCGACGCGGCCGCGATGATCGCGACGAGTCCGCCGACCATGATGACCGCGGCGGTACGCCGAACACCTCTGCTGCGTTCTTGTCGTCGTGCCATGTCTGTTCGGCCCTATCCCGCCAGGTTGAACTTGCCGTCGACGCCGTAGATGGCGAGCGAGGTGAGCAGGGTGATCACCACGACCACGACCAGCGAGGCGCGCACGGCGTTGCCGACCGCCACACCCACACCCACCGGGCCGCCCGACGCGTTGTAGCCGTAATAGGTGTGGATGAGCATCACCGCGACCGCCATGCAGATGGCCTGCACGAACGACCACAGGATGTCCGACGGGATCAGAAAGGTGTTGAAGTAGTGGTCGTAGACGCCGGGCGACTGACCGTAGAGGAACACCGTCGCGAACCGGCTGGCCAGAAACGACGCCAGCGAGGCCAATGAGTACAACGGGATGATCGCGATCAGCCCCGCCACGATCCGGGTGCTGACCAGGTATGGGATGGACGAGATCGCCATCGTCTCGAGCGCGTCGATCTCTTCACTGACCCGCATCGCGCCGAGCTGCGCGGTCGCGCCGGCGCCGATGGTGGCGGCCAGGGCGATACCAGCGATCACCGGCACCGCGATGCGGACGTTGATGAACGCGGAGAAGAAGCCAGTGAGCGCCTCGACGCCGATGTTGGCCAGCGAACTGTAGCCCTGCACGGCGATGGTGCCGCCGGTGAACAGCGTCAAGAAGCCGACCACCACCACGGTGCCGCCGATCATCGCCAGCGCGCCGGTGCCCATGGAGATCTCGGCAATCAGCCGCAATGTCTCCTTCTTGTACTGCTTGAGCGCGCGCGGGATCGCGATGATGCTGTCCCAGTAGAACAGTGCCTGATCGCCGATCTGGTCCCAGTCCTCGCCGGCGCGCTTGACCGCAACGCGGGCACTGCGCAGGCGGGTGGTGAACGGAAGAACCATCGCTCAGCCCGCCGTCGCCTTGAGACCGACCGCGGTGACCACCACGTTCACCACGAACAGCGCCATGAACGAATAGACGACGGTCTCGTTGACCGCGTCGCCCACCCCCTTGGCGCCGCCTTTGACGTTGAGGCCCTGAGAGCAGCCGACCATCCCGGCGAACAGACCGAACAGCGCGGCCTTCACCATCGAGATCATCAGTTCACCGAAGCCCGTGAGTAACGTCAGGTTCGCGATGAACGCACCCGGGTTCACGTCCTGCAGGAACACCGAGAACATGAATCCGCCGCCGATGCCGATGGTGCAGACCAGACTGTTGAGCAGGATCGCGACGCCGGTCGAGGCGATGATGCGCGGGACGACGAGTCGGTGGATCGGGTTGATGCCCAGTACCTTCATCGCGTCGATCTCTTCCCGGATCGTGCGCGCGCCGAGGTCGGCGCAGATCGCGGTGGCACCGGCACCGGCCACGATGAGCACGGTGACGATCGGTCCGATCTGGGTGATGGTGCCCAAGGCGGCACCCGCCCCGGACAGGTCCTGGGCGCCGATCTCGCGTAAGAGGATGTTCAGGGTGAAGCTGACGAGCACCGTGAACGGGATGGCGACGAGCAGCGTCGGCACCATCGAGACCCGCGCGATGACCCAGGACTGTTCGACGGTCTCACGCCACTGGAACGGACGCCGTAGCAGCTGACGAGACGATTCCACCCCCAGCGCGACGAAGTCTCCAACGCCTGCCATGGGCGTCGCGACCTTCTCGAACACCAACACTCCTATCCCCCCGGGTTGCTACCCGCCGAAAGTGCCCGCCCGTCGAACACCGCGAACCTATCACGCACTGCGCGAGATAATTGGTCAGTCGACCAGTTCACTCGCCGAGAACGACCGTGCCGCGTCTCGACCGGAAAAGTAGCTGGTCAGAGTCTTGGTCAGGTCGGCGTCATCCCACGCATCACCGACCGCGCTGAAGGTCTCCTCGACCGTCGGGGCGGCCATCAACATCACCTTGCCGCCATAGACGACGAAGACCTGCCCGCTGATGTTGGCGGCGTCGGGCCCGGCCAGATATTTCACCAAGGTGACGACGTGCTCGGGTCCGAGTGGGTCGACCCCGTCGGCCGGGGCGTCACCGAACACATCCGACGTCATCGACGTCCGGGCGCGCGGGCAGATGGCGTTGGCCATGACCCCGTAACGAGCCAGCGCCCGCGAGGCGGAGACGGTCAGCGCGATGATGCCGGACTTGGCGGCGGCGTAGTTCGCCTGCCCGCCCGGGCCGAGCAGACCGGCCTCGGATGCGGTGTTGATCAGCCGACCGTAGACCGGCGCACCGGACGCCTTGGAGGCGCTGCGCCAGTGGCTTGCGGCATTGCGGTTGAGCAGGAAATGCCCCCGGAGGTGCACCCGGATCACCAGGTCCCACTCGTCGTCGGTCATGTTGAAGAGCATCTTGTCGCGGGTGATGCCCGCATTGCTCATCACGATGTCGAGACCGCCGAGGTCACCGGTGGCGGTGCGCATGATCTCGGTGGCGGTGGCCGAGTCGGCGATGTCACCGGCCACCGGGACCGCACGCCCACCGGCGGAGCCGATCACGTCGATCACGTCGCTGGCGTCCAGCGACGCGGCGAGATCGTTGACGATCACCGTCGCGCCCTCGGCGGCGAGGCCGATGGCCTCCGCACGCCCGAGTCCGCCACCGGCACCCGTCACCACCGCCACACGTCCGTCCAACGACCGGCTCACGCCTCACCCTTTCCCAAAGGATTCAAAAACTAGAACCTGTTCTAGCACGAACGCGCGGCAACCGGAACCGGTTGGTCAGAATTGCCCAGCCGGACTCACTCGAGCGACAGCGCAGACTTGGGGCAGCTGGCCACCACCTGGCGCATCTCCTCCTCACGCTCGGGCGTGACATCTTCCTTGAGAATCACCAGGTAGTCGTTGTCGTCGAGGTCGAAGACGTCCGGCGCCATACCCACACACACGGCGTTGGACTCGCACAGGTCGAAATCTGCCTTGATTCGCATACCGAACTCCTTCTCCCGACTCTTGGTCTGGTTGACGGGTTGTGATCTACAGGTTAGAACGTGTTTCAGAAGTTGGCGAGCATGTGCCCGCCGCCACACGGCTGTCCACTATGACACGGAGACCCCGATGCGTATCGCCTACACCGATCAACAGGCCGACCTCCGCCGGGAGCTCCGGTCATATTTTGCCGGATTGATGACCGACGAACGCCGCGCCGCGCTCAGCGGGGGCGACGGCGGTGAACTCGGTGAGGGCGACGCCTATCGCGACGTGGTCGCCCAGATGGGCGCCGACGGCTGGCTCGCGCTGGGATGGCCCACCGAGTACGGCGGGCAGAACCGCTCGATGATGGATCAGTTGATCTTCACCGACGAGGCGGCGATCGCCGGCGCGCCGGTACCCTTCCTGACTATCAACTCGGTGGCACCCACGATCATGCATCACGGCACCGAAGAGCAGAAGTCGTTCTTTCTCCCCAAGATCGCCGCAGGTCAGCTGCACTTCTCCATCGGCTATTCCGAACCAGGCGCGGGCACCGACCTCGCCGCGCTGCGCACCACCGCGATCCGGGATGGCGACGACTACGTCATCAACGGACAGAAGATGTGGACGAGTCTGGTCCCCTACGCCGACTACATCTGGCTGGCCTGCCGCACCGATCCCACCACCCTGGAGCCCGGCGGCAAGAAGCACAAGGGCATCTCGATGATCATCGTGCCCACCACCGCCGACGGTTTCGACTACACCCCGGTGCACACGATGGCCGGTGTCGACACCAGCGCCACCTATTACTCCGATGTCCGCGTGCCGGTCACTGCCCGCGTCGGCGAGGAAGGCGGCGGCTGGTCGCTGGTCACCAACCAGCTCAATCACGAACGTGTCGCGTTGTGTAGCGCCGCCCCGATCCAGACCGCGCTGCGCGAGACCATCGACTGGGCCCAGCACACCAAGACCGGCGACGGCCAGCGGGTCATCGACGCACCGTGGGTGCAGGCCAACCTCGCGCGGGTGCACGCCAAGGTCGAGTTCTTGAAGCTGATCAACTGGAAGATCGCTTCCATCGCCGCCTCCGGCGGGTCGCCGAGTCCCGCCGACGCGTCGGCGACCAAGGTGTTCGGCACCGAGTTCGCCACCGAGGCCTATCGACTGCTGATGGAAGTGGTCGGGCCCGCGGCCACCCTGCGTCAGGGGTCCGCGGGCGCTCACCTCAACGGCCGCCTCGAACGCTTCCAGCGCACCTCGCTCATCCTCACCTTCGGCGGCGGCACCAACGAGATCCAGCGCGACATCATCGGCATGCTCGCCCTGGGCCTCCCCGCCGCTCGGCGCTGAACTCACCCTCCAGAGAAGGCCCCCACCATGGACTTCACCTACCCCGAGACCGCCGACGACGTCCGCGGACTCACTCGCGACATCGTCACCACGATCAGCACCCCCGAACGGGTCGCCACGCTGGAGGAATCCGGCGCCCCGGTCGACGCCGAGCTCTGGCGCGAGCTCGGCGCGGCCGGGTTGCTCGGCCTCGAGGTCGCATCCTCGCTGGCGGGCGAACGCGGCGGCGACCTGAGCGCCATCGAGAACACCGTCGTCGCCGAGGAACTCGGCCGCGCGATTGCGCAGGTGCCTTTCGCCGCGCACGCCTGCGCCGCCCTACCGGTGGCTGCCAACCGCGGCTCTCGGGCGCTGCGTGATTCGGTGATCGGCCCGGCAGCCGGTGGCGAACAGATCCTCACGGTTGCCTTCGAGGAGGATCTCGGCGTCGACGTGGCCGCACCCACGGCCATCGCGGTGGTCGACGACGCACGCGTCACGCTCACCGGCACCAAGATCAACGTGCCCTACGCCGAGGCCGCGCATGCCTTCGTGGTCAACGCGGCCGGGCCCGACGGACCGCTGGCGGTACTGGTGCCCAGCGAGACACCTGGTGTAGCCGTCCGCGCCGAGTCCAGCACCGGCAAGATTCCCACCGGGCAGGTCGACTTCACCGAAGCAGTCGTCGACACCGATCAGGTGCTCAATGGTGGGGTGGCCGCCGTACGTGACGTCGCCGAACGCCTGACTTTGGCCGTCTGCGCCGAACAGTCCGGCATCGTCACCCGGGCATTGGAACTCACCGCCGAATACGCCCGGGAACGCGAACAATTCGGCCGCGCGATCGGCTCTTTCCAGGCAGTTGCCCAGCGGCTCGCCGACGGCTACATCGACGCCCAAGGGTTGTCGCTGACCACCATCCAGGCGGCGTGGATGCTGGCCAACTTCCACTCCGATGCCCCTACCGGCAGCGAGACCGATCTGCGCACCGCCATCGCGACCGCCAAGTTCTGGGCCACCGAAGCCGGACATCGCATCGCGCACACCACCGTCCACGTGCATGGCGGCGTCGGCCTGGACACCAGCCACCCTGTGCACCGGTACTTCCTGCGCGCCAAGCAGAACGAGTTCACCCTCGGCTCGGCACCGGTGGTGCTGGCCGCGATCGGCGCCGACCTGGCCGCCACACCGGCGTGACCCTCGCCGACCTGCTCCACGCGGTCGCCGACGTCGACGACCGCGGCCTGCACCACGACGAAGGGTTCGTGTCCTGGCGAGACCATGTCGCCGCATCACGGTCGTGGGGATCTGCGGTGCGCGAGGTGTTGCCGCACGACGCACCCCCGCACGTCGGGGTGTTGATGGAGAACACCCCGGAGTTCAGTGTTCTCCTCGGAGCCGCCGCGCTGGGTTCCTTCGTACTGGTGGGTCTCAACACGACTCGCCGTGGCGAGTCCCTGGCCGCCGACATCGCTCGCGCCGACTGCCAGATCGTGGTGACCGACAGCGCAAGCCGCCATCTCCTCGACGGCGTCGACGTGGGTATCCCGGTCATCGACGACCCGCACCGCCGGTTCGGCGGAGAGGATAACCGCCGGGTTGACCCGGGCGACATCGAAACCCCCGCACCCGACGATCTGATGATGCTGATCTTCACCTCCGGCACCACCGGAGACCCGAAAGCCGTTCGGTGCACCCAGCGGAAGTTCGCCGAGAGTGGCCGAATGCTCGCCGACCGTTTCGACATCGGCCGAGACGATGTCATCTATCTGTCGATGCCGATGTTCCACTCCAATGCCGTCATCGCGGGGTGGTCGGTGGCGTTGGCCGGCGGCGCATCCGTCGCACTCCGAGACCGCTTATCCGCGAGCGGTTTCCTTGCCGATGTGCGACGGTACGGAGTGACCTTTGCCAACTATGTCGGCAAGCCACTGAACTACATCCTGAGCACCCCGGAACGATCCGACGACGCCGACAACACGCTGCGCATCATGTACGGCAACGAGGCATCAGCGGCCGACCGCGCCGCGTTCGCCGACCGATTCGGGTGCCGGGTCATCGACGGATTCGGCTCCACTGAGGGCGGGGTCGCCATCACCCGCACGCCCGACACTCCCCCGGATGCGTTGGGCCCGCTGCGCGCGCCGACTGCCGTCATCGACCCGGACTCCGGTGATCCGGTACCGGTCGGCGAAGTCGGTGAGATCGTGAATTCTTCTGGCCCGGGGTTGTTCAGCGGTTACTACAACGATCCGGACGCAACCGCCGGCCGAATGCGCGGCGGCGTCTATCACACCGGCGACCTCGCTTGGGTCGACGGCGACGGCTACCTGCATTTCGCCGGGCGGCTCGGCGACTGGCTACGAGTCGACGGCGAGAACCTGGGCACCGGACCGATCGAACGAATCCTGCTGCGGCATGGCGCCGTTCGGCAAGTCGCCGTCTATGGCGTGCCGGTGGAGATCGGCGACGAGATCGAGGCGGTGCTGGTGGTCGACGAGGGCCTCGACCCAGACGAGTTCACCGACTTCCTGAGCTGCCAGAGCGATCTCGGGCCCAAACAGTGGCCGCATCGGGTGCGGCTGACCCGCGAACTACCGGACACGGCCACCTTCAAGACGGTCAAACGTCAACTCCGGGAATCAGCCGGCCCGCCCACCTGGGTTCGACATGGCGGGAGGTACGCGTTCACCGCTGTCGCCTCGCCGTAGGACGACGAAATCTCTGCGGCGCCACAGTGTCGGCACCTCAATGATTGCCGCCGCTGCTCGCTGAACCTGCAGCCGGATACAGCGCGACCATCACATCCGCGCCCAACGCGACATGACGAAGCAATACACCCCGTACGCGGCCAGTCCAACGGCGGCAAGGATCAACAGGATCTGGCCCGCGGGCAGGCCCGCCAGGGTCTTGATCGCCGCATCGATGCCGGCAGCCTTCGACGGATCGGCCTGGAGTGCTGCGACGATCACCAGTATTCCCGCGCCGGCGATCACCGCCCCCTTGGCCGTGTACCCGATGACCCCCGTCGTCGTCACCGCGGTTCCACCACCACGACGGAGATCGTCGAGGAAGTTCTTCGTGACTCCCTTGTAGATGAAGTATGCGCCCACGCCGATGACAATCAGGCCGACGATCACCAGGACCACCTTGCCGCCGGTGTGCTGCATCAGTCGCGCGCTCATGCCCGCATTTTGCTGCCCACTGGACTGCCCGCCGCCCGTCGCGAAGTTGATCGCCGACCATGCCAGGCCCAGGTACAGGACGAACAGCGCCAACGCCTTTCCGCGGTCGAACCACTCGCTCAGACCGCCGTCCGACGAATCCGGGTCGTTGGCCTTGCCACCGAGAATCGCCTCGGCCAGTCGCCACAATGCCAGCGCGGCAAAGGCCACCGCAGCCACCCAGAGCACCACCTGCCCGCCGGGCTCACCTGCGAAGACCGCCAACGCCCCAGATTGGTCGGCGCTGCCGCCTCCACCGAAGGCGATGCGCATCACGATGTAGGCGATGAGCAGGTGAAGCAGACCGGTCACGAGGTAACCGGCGCGCGCTGCCCGCTCGAACCACGGGCTGTCGGTGACGCGGTCGACGGTCTGCTTGGCCTGATGGTGGGTCATCGGTGTCCGTTTCGCTCGGGGTGAGGCTTATCGGCCTTCGGTTGCACAACGCTACAGATAGCCGATCCACCCACGGACGAAACGGACGTTCAGCTCACCGGCGTCGACAACGTCGTGTTCATTCGCGCCACCGCCTGCTCATACTCGGTAACCAGATCCTCGATGAGTGCGGCGACCGGGGTGATCTCGTTGCAACGTCCCACGATCTGACCGGCCGGCATCGCCACCACCTCCGGATCGTCGGCGGCCGAGATCCGCGCGTGCGCCTCGCTGACGAGCAGATTCTGCAAGGGCATGGGCAGCGCGTCCGGCGCGCCGTCGGCGTCCCAGGCGTCTGTCCACTTCGTCTTCAGCAACCTGGCGGGTTTGCCGGAGTAGATGCGGCGACGCACGGTATCCCGCGACGTTGCCTTCAGCAGCGCCTTCTGCACCGTTGACGGTCCGTCAGCGTCCGGGGCCATGCCGAGCTTGTATTCGGCGGCGGTCAGCCAGTAGGTGCCCATCCACACGCCTTGCGCGCCGAGAGCGATCGCCGCGGCGATCTGCCGACCGCTGCCCACCCCGCCGGCAGCCAGCACCGGCGCCGAGTCACCCAATGCATCAACGAGTTCCGGCCACAGAATCATCGACGTCACCTCGCCGGTGTGGCCGCCGCCCTCGTACCCCTGGGCGATCACGATGTCCACGCCCGCCTCCACATGGTGCAACGCGTGTTCCTTCGCCCCCGCGAGCGCCGCAACGAGCAGGCCGTTGTCGTGGGAGGTCGCGATGACATCCTCCGGCGGCGATCCCAGCGCGTTGGCGATCAGCTTGATCTGCCCGTACTTTCGCGTGTGCTCCATCGCGACGTCCACGTGCGATCGTGCGACGGAGTGCAGCCAGCCGAGCACGCCGGCGTTCACCCGTTCGCCGTTGGGCAGCGGTGGCACACCGAGGTCGTCGAGGGTGCGTTCCACGAACGCCTTGTGCTCGGGCGGGATCATCGAATCCAGATCCACCTGGCTGCCCTCGGTGGGGATCTTCGCGGGCATCACGATGTCCACACCGAAGGGCTTTCCGTCGGTGTTCTCGTGCATCCATTCGAGGACCTCGTCGAGTTCGTCGGCCTCATTGAATCGCACGCAGCCCAGGACGCCCATGCCGCCGGCGCGACTGATGGCCGCGGCCACATGCTGACTCGGGGTGAATCCGAAGATCGGGTAGTCGATGCCGAAACGTTCGGCGAGTTCAGTACGCATGTCAGCTCATCTCCGGCGCTACAGCGCCTCGTCGGCGGGACGTTCGGTGGTGACGTCGGCACCCCACCGGTAGTCGGGTTTGCCTGCGGGCGAGCGTTTGATCTGATCGACGAACCAGACGCTTCGCGGACACTTGTAGCCGGCGAGTTCCTTGCGCACAACGTCATTGAGGTCGGCGAGCGAGGGACGCGCGCCATCTCGGGTGGCGATCACGGCCGCAACCCGCTGTCCCCAACGATCGTCGGCGACGCCCACGACGACGGTGTCGAACACGTCGTGATGGGCTTTGAGCGCCCCCTCGACCTCCTCTGGGAACACCTTCTCGCCGCCGGTGTTGATGGACACCGAGCCGCGCCCGAGCATGGTGATGGTGCCGTCCGCCTCCAGCTGAGCGTTGTCGCCCGGCAGCGAATACCGAATCCCGTTGAACTCCTTGAAAGTCTTGGCCGACTTCTCCGGATCGTTGTGGTAGCGCAGCGGCACGTGCCCGGACCTGGCCAACACACCCACCTCACCGCTGCCGGCCTCCACCGGAGTGCCGTCCTCGCGCAGCACATGGGTCTCGCTGTCCGCCTTCACGCGTGGTCCACCGCTGTGTGGCGCGCCCTTGGCCACCACACTCAGACCTCCGAAACCCGTTTCCGACGACCCGATCGCGTCGACGATCACCGCATTGGGGAACCGGTCGACGAATTGATCCTTGATGGTCGGCGAGAACAGGCATGCCGACGACGCGATGGATACAACTGAGGACAGATCGTGTTCGTCCTTTTCCGCCAACGCCTCGATCATCGGCCGACCCATCGCGTCGCCGGTGATGAAGATGACGTTCACGCCGTGACGTTCGACAATGTCCCAGGCGGCGCTGCCGCTGAACTCCGGGTACACCACCGCTTTTCCGCCTGCGAACAGTGATTGGAAGATGGCCCACTGCGACCCGCCGTGGATGAACGGCGGGATCGGGTAGCGCACCAGCTGCCCGCCCGCAGCGCCGTCCTGCGCGAGCTTCCACTCATCGGCCACGGGTTCGCTGGTGTACCAGTCGATCCCGCCTCCGAGGACCCGCCACACGTCTTCTTGCCGCCACACCACACCCTTGGGCTTTCCGGTGGTGCCACCGGTGTAGAGCATGTACAGGTCGTCATTGGTGCGCTTCTCGAAGTCGCGCTCGGTCGACGACTCCGCGATCGCATCGTCGTAGGGGATGGTGTCCTCGTAACCGCTGCAACTCAACGAAGCATCGCTGCCGTCGTCAATCGCGATCCGATGCTCGATCGACGGACAATTCGGCAACGTGTTGCACACCCGCTCGCAGAACTGTCGCTCGTGGATGAGAACCTTCATCCCGGAGTCGGTAAAGATGTGTTCGAGCTCGGCCTCGACGTAGCGGTAATTCACGTTCACCATGACCGCGCGGGCCTTGAAGATCGCGACCATCGACTCGACCGCCTCGATGGTGTTTCGGCTGTACAGACCCACGCGGTCGCCGGGTTGCACGCCGAGCTCGCGGAGCTTGTGGGCCAACGCATTGGAGCGCGCCTCCAAATCTGCGTATGTGCGAGTGCGGTCGCCGGATTCCAGGGCGATGCGCTCGGGCATCAAATCGACGGCATGCTCGATGAGGTCGGCAATCGTGTAGGCCATGGCTCAAAATTAGAACGTGTTATCGTTTTGAGCAAGCAGCAATCCGCACCGATTTCGCGAGGAACGACGATGACCACAGTTGCCGGTTCGCAAGCCGCCACCGACCACGCTCCCGACTGCCTCGTCGAGAAGCGCGGCCACGTCCTGATCGTGACCATGAACCGTCCGCAGGCACGGAACGCACTGTCGGCGGAGATGATGCGGATCATGGTCGAGGCCTGGGATCAGGTCGACGACGACCCCGACATCCGCGTGGCGATCCTGACCGGCGCCGGTGGCGCATTCTGCGCCGGCATGGACCTCAAGGCGATGAACAAGAACTCCCCCGGGGACACCGCCGATCAGGGCACCTGGAACCCGGCGAGCCTGCCCGCATTGCTGAAGGGACGGCGCCTCACCAAGCCGCTGATCGCCGCGGTCGAGGGCCCGGCCATAGCCGGCGGTACCGAGATCCTGCAGGGCACCGACATCCGGGTGGCCGGCGAGAGCGCGAAGTTCGGTGTGGCCGAAGCACGATGGGGACTGTTCCCGCTCGGCGGCAGCGCGGTGCGACTGCCTCGGCAGATCCCGTACACCATCGCCGCCGACCTGTTGCTGACCGGACGCCACATCACCGCAGCCGAGGCCAAGGAGTACGGCCTCATCGGTCACACGGTTCCCGACGGATCGGCTTTGGACAAGGCGCTCGAGATCGCCGAGGCCATCGCCGCCAACGGCCCGCTCGCCGTGCAGGCCATCCTCAAAACCATGCGCGACACCGAGGGCATGCACGAACTCGACGCCTTCGAGATCGAATCCAAGCTGGGCATCTCGGTGTTCAAGAGCAAGGACGCCAAGGTCGGTCCCCGCGCGTTCGCCAACAAGGAGAAGCCGGTCTTCACCGGGGAATGACCGCGGTCGAGCCGCCGGCGTCGGCATGGTTGGCGCCATGCCGGTTCGGGTATCCCCCTCATCGCAGCGATGAGAGGAGTACCGATGGCAGCAGAACACGACCAACCGCACGTCCCCGACCCGGCCGATTCGGTGAACCCCGAACTCGCCTCCGCGGTCGACGCCGAGGATCTCGATGAGGACCGGCTGCAGCTCGACCCGCTCGAGGAGGGCATGGATCCTCCCGAGGGCTGGTCAGCCGCCGACCGTACCGGGGTCACCGCCCGCGAGCAGCGCGAAGGCGACACGCTGGATGAGCGCCTCGCCGAGGAGGAACCCGACTTCGGCGATACACCCGAGGCGGGCGCTGTGGCCGAAGACGAGCGACAGCCAGACGGCACCGACGATCGTCGCACCACCACGAGTGGCGGGCAGTCAGCCGACGAGGCGGGCGGATCGGTCGCGGCCGCACAGCGCACACCGGGATTCGACGAGGAAACATGACCCGCGGCGACCCGGCAGCCGGCCCGGCAGCGCACGAGCAGTCGACACGCAGCCTTGCCCTACCCGGCGTGGTCCTCGGCGTCGGTCTCGGTGGATTCGTCGACGGCATCCTGCTGCACCAACTCTTGCAGTGGCACCACATGCTGACCGGTACCGACGACGATCGGCTCGGTGTGGACTACTACTCGGCAGACACCGTGCACGGGTTGCAGATCAACACGGTGTGGGACGGGCTGTTCCACACGTTCACCTGGCTGGCCGTGCTCATCGGCCTGGCATTGCTCTACAGCCGGGTCACCGACGCCCGCCGCCGGCTGTGGACGTCACGGGCACTGTGGGGTTGGGTTCTGGTCGGCTGGGGCATGTTCAACCTGGTCGAGGGAGTCATCGACCACCACATCCTGCGGATTCACCATGTCCGCAGCGGTGATCACCAACTGCTGTGGGATCTCGGGTTCCTGGTCCTGGGCGCGCTACTCGTTGTCGGCGGATGGTTATTGCAACGCACCGCTCGACCGGTTCCTGGCGTCGACTCACTCGCAGGACGATGAACACGCTGGCACATGGCGCCGAGACCGCAGTTCCCACCGGCACCATCGCTGTCCTGGTGCTGGCGGCATTTGCCGGGACCACATATGTTCTCGCTGCGCGGCGGCGCCACAGTGAGAACCGCGGCTGGGATCATTGGCGCACGGTCGGATTTCTGACCGGGTTGGCCTTACTGCTGGTCGCCGCCCGGCCGGCGACATCCGATGGGTTCGCCGACCACATGCTCGGCCACCTGCTCATCGGAATGTTTGCCCCGCTGGCGCTGGTGTTGTCTGCACCGTTGACCTTGCTGCTGCGATCTGTGCCGCCGTCGGTGGGCGCCGCGATCACTCGACTGTTCCGCTCCACACCGGCGCGTGTGATGACTCATCCGATCGTGTTGCTGACAGCCAACATCGGAGGTCTCGCGGCGCTGTACTTCACCGGCCTCTTCGGTCTCTCAGAGCGGAACAACCTCGTACATTCCGCGATTCATGTGCATTTCTTCGTGGTCGGATACCTGTTCGCCTGGATGATCGCCGGACCCGACCCCGGGCCACACCGGCCCGGCGTGCGGACCCGGCTCGTGGTACTCGGTGTGGCCATCTTCGGGCACGCCGTGATCGCACAGCTGCTCTACGCGGGATGGTTTGTCGCGATCGACGCCCCGGCCGCAGAGATCCGTGCCGGTGGCACGCTCATGTACTACTGGGGTGACATCGCCGAGATCCTGCTCGCACTGGCGCTTCTGGTGACCTGGCGGCCGGATCACCGCAGCAGGGCGGGCGCAGGTCGCGGCACGAGATCGAGTTCGAACCCCTTGGGCACCATGGTGAGTCGCTCGTCCACCGCGAGTTCGTAATCGGGGTCACCGGAGAGGTCGTATCGATGCAGGATGCGCGCGAGCACCAGTACCGATTCATGCAGCGCGAACTGGCGGCCGATACAGGCCCGCAACCCGGCACCGAACGGTTTGTAACTGTGCGCGGGACGCTTCTTGACGTTGGCCGGGAGGAATCGATCCGGGTCGTAGACCTCCGGATCGTCCCAGACGGACGGATCTCGGTGAACGAAGCCGAGCACGATGATCGCCCAGTCCTGCGGCCGCATCCGGTAGGCGTCGGCCAGCATGGTCTCGCCCCGCGGGCTGCGGGCGAAGGCCGGGACCGTCGGCCAAATGCGCAGTGCCTCATCCAGACATCGGCGTATGTAGCGAAACTTCGGAATCTGCTCGAAGGTCGGCACCGCGTCCGGGTCGTCACCGAGGATCTCGTCGGCCTCCTGTTGCGCCTTCGCCAGGCAATGCGGGTTCCGCGACAGGTAGTACAGCGTGAATGACAGCGCACCCGAGGTGGTTTCGTGGCCGGCCACCAGGAAAGTCAGGATCTGATATCGAATATTCAACGGTGACAGTCGCTCCCCGCTCTCCGGGTGAGAGGTGTTGAGCATGATGCCGAGCAGATCGTGATCGTCGGAGGATGCCGAACGTTCGGCGATGAGGTCGTCGAGCATCTTATCTACATACGTCTGCTGGCCCGCGTTGCGCCGATCGATGAGCCTGCCGAGCAGCGCGCCTCCGGGCGCCGTCAGCAGACCACCCTTGCGACGCCCGGTTTCCAATGCTCGGATCATGGCGCCGACAAACGGGTGCGGTTGCTGACTGGTGAAGGACCCGAAGTCGTGGCTGAACGCCGCACGACTCAGCGTTTCCATGGTCAGTTTCGTCATCGACTGCGTGACGTCCACCGGTCCGGCCTGCCGTTCCCAGAATGCGAAGAGTTCGTCTGCGGTGGCCAGCATGATCGGGTGATACGACTGCATTGCCGACTTGGTGAACGCGGGCATCAGCAGTTCGTGTGCAAGTTGCCAGTTGGGTTCGTCGTTCTCGGCGGTGAACAGTCCGTCGCCGGCGTATTGCCGCAGGGCAGTGATCGCCGGTGGCAGCGCCTTGCAGAACCGCGTCTCGTCGCAGAGCTCGGCGGCGAGCTCTGCACTAGACACGAACACGAAGTTCTGCCGAAAGATCCGCATCTCGAAGATGGGGCCGAGGTCGGCGCCCCACGCAAGCAAATCCAGGATGGGGTGTCTGGGGCTCGAGACTCCCAGGTCACCGATGAGCGGTTTGCGACGGCCGGCGTGCGGAAAGATTTGCCCCGACCAGTCGTTCTTCAGCGTCCTAACCACAGTTCGACCCTGCTCCCGGCGGATAGGCGTGTCAATCCATCCACGGATGGATTCTATCCGGGCGCACTCTTGACACACACAATAATAGAGAGCAGTCTCTGATAAATGATTGACCTGGATCTGGCACGTACGGTGCTTGACGCCCAGCCGTTCAGTCGCATGCTCGGCGCACGCCTGACTCACATCGGCGACGATGGCGTCACACTGGCGGTCGACGTCCGCGACGATCTGCGTCAGCAGTACGGCTACATCCACGGCGGGGTGCTGAGCTACCTCGCCGACAATGCACTGACCTACGCCGCCGCGCTCGGTCTCGGTCCGGATATCGTCACCAGCGGCTTCTCGATCGAGTACCTCTCGCCCGCACGCGACGGGCGTGAACTGGTCGCCCACGCGACACTTGTCCACGCGGGCCGAACCAAAGCCGTTGCGCGATGCGACATCAGCATCATCGGCGACGATGGGATACGGCGTGCGGTGGCCGCCGCGCAGGGAACGAGCATGGTCCGGGGCCGTGGGTCGAAAACCGCGCTTCAGCATTGACGAGATCCTCGACGCCGCACTCGAACTCGTCGTCGAGGACGGCCCAGCGGCGGCGACGGCATCCGCCGTCGCCCGTCGTATCGGGGCGCCGTCGGGGTCGGTCTATCACCGCTTCGCCAGCCGCGACGAGCTGATGGCCCGGCTATGGCTACGCTCCATCGCGCGATATCAGGAGGGCGTCGTCACCGCCTTGCGGCGCGACGATGCCACCGAGGCCGCCCGAGCCGCGGTCGCGCACTGTTTCGATTGGACGGCCGCGCATCCCGGGGAGTCCGCGCTGCTGCTGCAGTACGACAAGCAGGACCTGTTGCGCGCCTGGCCGGACACACTCGCCACAGAACTCCGAACGCACAATCACCAAACGCGCGAAGTAGTGCGGTCATATGCCCGACGCCGATACGGCTCATCCGATGCCGAGGTGATGGATCGGGTCACGTTCGCACTCGTCGACCTGCCATACGCGGCCGTACGACGACATCTCCCCGATCGCGGCCGGCCTGCAGAGTGGTTGCGCGACTTCACCTTACGGTCCGCCGAGGCGCTACTGGCCGAAGTTCCCACCAGGATTACGGACTCTTCGTAGCGCGAGGGCGGCGCGACTGCACGACCGCCCGGACTGTCCCGACATCCCGGAAAATTGACAGTTGCAGGCATCAAAGTTTGGCGCTACTCTCGAAGATACGTTCGAACGACGGTCGGGGGGCTACACAGTGTCGGGCACAGATCAGGTCAGTGAGGTGCAGCAACTGTATGCGCAGTTGCATGACCTTTTGGACCGTATCGATGCCGTCGATACCACCCCCGCCATGGATGACGCGGTGTTGGATGTGGCCGAACAACACGAACGTGCCCATCGTCGGATGAGTCTGATCGGGCATCGCCGGATGATGGACTGCAACGACCGCGGCGTGCCCGGCCAACTCGGCTACCGCCACATCGGCGAGATGATGGCCCACCATCTGCGTATCCCCGATCACCGCCGCCGCATGCGACACATGCGGGCCCTAACCGAATTCCGGTCCCTGCAGGGCGAACTCACCCCACCACGCTATGCGGGACTGGCCGCGGTGGTCGCCGACGGCGCCGCCACACCCGCCCACGTCGATGCCGTGTTGAAAGTGGTGAAGAAGATTCCCCGCTCGGTGCCACTCGACGTCGCCGAGAAGGCCGAGGCGATGTTGGCCGAGTTCGCCCGCACCCTCACACCGAAACAGATCCTGAAGGCCGGCGCCGAACTGTTGAGCCGCATCGACCCCGACGGCACCCTGGCCGATGAACGCGACCGCGCCCGGCGTCGTTCGGTACTCATCGGTGATCAAGACGACCAATCGATGAGCGAGATCGACGGTGCCCTCACACCCACCACCCGCGCCATGCTCGACGTGATCCTGGCGAAAATGGCCGCCCCCGGGATGAACAATCCCGACGACAAGGACTCCCCACGCGGCGCGACTCTCAACGCCGACATCGAGAAACTGAAAGAGGCAGCCGGGCGCGACAATCGATCCACCGGCCAACGCAACCACGACGCCCTCGAAGCCCTGTTCAAGCTGGTCCTCGACGGCGGTGTGCTCGGCAAGAGCCACCGCGGTCTGCCGCCACACATCATCGTCAAGGTCAACGAAACCGACCTGCGGGATCGTGCCGGCCTCGGGCACACCGCCACCGGCACCCAACTGCCCATCGCCGACATCATCGAGATGGCCGCCGAGGCGCACTTCCACCTCGCCGTGTTCAAAGATCACACCGCCCAGCCGCTGTACCTCGGCACCGCCAAACGCTTCGCCAACCGGGCGCAACGGTTGATGCACTTCGCCCAAGACGGCGGCGGCGGATGCTCCAAACCCGGCTGCTCCAATCCGAGCGCGATCGTCGAAATACATCACGCCGACAAAGATTGGGCCGACGGCGGCACCACCGACATCGACACCACCGCACCGGCCTGCCCACCACACAACCGGATGGTCGGCCCCAACCCCGGGCAATGGAGCACCCGCATCATCCGCCACGGCCGCGACGCCGGGCGAGCCGGATGGTCACTGAACCCACTCGACGGCAGCCCACCAGGACCACCCCAGGTCAACCGAGTCCACGAGGTCGGCGAACTGTTCGAACACTACCTCCGCAGCGGAACCATCACCGAGACACCACAACCCGCCGAAACCAAACCACCGGCTGCGGACGCGGCGGTTCGGCGCAAGCCGATCTCGCCGGCACGACTCGCCGCACGTACTCGACGACGAAAGCGCAAGCTGCGTCGAACAAGTCACCAGGCCCGACGACGATTGCTGGCCCGGGTGCGGTAGCTCGCGTGGTCCTCGCGCGCCCGTCGATCAACCGCGCGTGAAACTGCACGCGCGGTTGGTTGCTGGGCGCGCGAGAATTTTGCCGACGGTCACACCAGCGTCGCCAACTGCCGGATCGTTGCCACATCACGTGCGGTCACCATCAACATGGAAACGCCCGCGGCCTCCCACTGCTTGATCTGAGCACGCACCTCATCGGCGGTGCCGGCGATCATCGTCTCGCGCACCATCTCGTCGGGGACCGCGGCCATCGCCTCGGCCTTGCGGCCCTGGAGGAACAGTGCCCCGATCTCGTCGACCGCGTCGCCGTAGCCCATGCGCCGATACAGCTCGGCGTGAAAGTTCTTCTCCTTGGCGCCCATTCCGCCGACGTAAAGCGCTGTCGACGGCCGGTACCGCTCCACGGCCTCGGCGATGTCGTCGGTGATGACCACCTGCACTGTCGCCGCGACCTCGAAGTCGTCGCGGGTGTGTCGGGCCCCGGGGCGCGCGAATCCTTCGGCCAGCCAGGCCTCGTACTGATCGGCCAGACGCAAACTGTAGAAGATCGCAAGCCATCCGTCGGCGATCTCCGCGGTCTGCGCCACGTTCTTCGGCCCCTCGGCGCCGAGCCAGATCGGAATGTCGGCTCGCAAAGGATGAGTGATCGGCTTGAGTGATTTGCCGAGTCCCGTCGATCCGGGCGCATCGGGCGGGTACGGCAACGGATAATGCGGGCCCGCGTTGGACAATTTGCCCTCACGGGCGAGTACGTCCCGGACCACCTGGACGTACTCGCGAGTGCGCGCCAACGGCTTGCCGAAAGGTTGCCCGTACCAGCCCTCGACCACCTGCGGCCCAGACACACCGAGACCGATGATGTGGCGGCCACCGGAGAGATGGTCGAGGGTCAACGCCGCCATCGCCAGCGACGTCGGCGGCCGCGCCGACAATTGCGACACGGCCGTGCCGAGCCGGATCCGGTCGGTCGCCGCACCCCACCAGGCCAGCGGGGTATAGGTGTCCGACCCCCACGACTCGGCAGTGAACACCGCGTCGAATCCAGCTTCCTCGGCAGCCGCGATGAGCTCCGGAGCATTGTCGATGGGGCCGGCACCCCAGTATCCGAGCTGCAGTCCGAGCTTCACGTGTGCATCCTCCGCGGGTCTGTGACGTGCATCTTGTGCCTCAATACTAGAACGTGTTCTACTCGATGGGTGAGCACCAGCACAACTGCACCCCGCCCTGCCCCGGCGAGTCCGGTCGCCGAGGTCCCCGCGCCCCAGTCGGAGATCCTGTCGGCGCCGCTGAAGAACTCCTTCGACTACACACGCTCGCTCGGACCCGTCCTGAGCCAGTTCGCCCTCGCTCTCCGCGACGGCCGCATCGTCGGATCGAAGAGCAGCGACGGCACGGTATCGGTGCCGCCTCGTGAGTTCGACCCGATCGGCGGCGCGAAGACCACCGAGCTGGTCGACGTCGCCTCGGTGGGCACCGTGCTCACCTGGTCGTGGCAGCCGCAGCCGCTGACGCCTCAACCCCTCGACAAGCCTTTCGCCTGGGCGTTGATCACCCTCGACGGCGCGGACACCGCGATGTTGCATGCGGTAGCGGTCGATTCGCCCGCCGACATCTCCACCGGCCTGCGGGTACACGCCGTCTGGAAGGCGGCCCGCATCGGCCGCATCGACGACATCGCCTACTTCGCACCCGGTGACACCGCCGACGCGGCACCGGCGAACGAGGCCGAGAACTCCGACGACGAACTCATCGTCATGCAGACCCCCATCAGCACCGAGATCATCCACTCGGCGACCGAGGAGGAGTCCTGGTATCTCGAGGGTCTCAAGGCCGGCAAGCTGTACGGGTCGCGGATCGGCTCCGGGGTGGATGCCGGGCGCGTCTACTTCCCGCCGAAAGCAGTCAGCCCGTCCGACGGTTCGGCCGCGGTGGAGCGGGTCGAGTTGGCCGACACCGGCATCGTGACGACCTTCTGCATCGTCAACGTCCCGTTCCAGGGGCAGCGGATCAAGCCGCCGTATGTGGCCGCGTACGTCCTGCTCGACGGCACCGACATCCCGTTCCTGCACCTGATCCTCGACTGCGAGGCCGCCGACGTGCGGATGGGTATGCGGGTGCAGGCGGTCTGGCAGCCCGAGGAGGAACGTGAACTGTCCATGGGCAGCATCAGCCACTTCCGGCCCACCGGTGAACCCGACGCCGACTATGAGTCGTATCGCGAGTTCCTCTGAGCGACAGCATGTCTATGACCGGACCACTTCCATCAAGGAGTCTGCAATGACCCTCCCCCGGATTGCGATCGTCGGGTTCGCGCACAGCCCGAACATCGTCGGGACGCACGGCACCACCAACGGTGTCGAGATGTTGATCCCGTGCTTCAACAAGCTCTACGCCGACCTCGGCATCTCCCGCACCGACATCGAATTCTGGTGCAGCGGCTCGTCCGACTATCTTGCCGGCCGCGCATTCTCGTTCATCTCGGCCATCGACTCGATCGGCGCCATGCCGCCGATCCACGAGTCCCACGTGGAGATGGACGGCGCCTGGGCGTTGTACGAAGCGTGGGTGAAGATCGCCACCGGAGAGGTCGACCTCGCCCTGGCCTACGGTTTCGGCAAGTCCACCGCCGGCAACATGGATCAGACCCTCGCCCTGCAGCTCGACCCGTACACCGTCGGGCCGCTGTGGCCCGACGCCCGTTCGCTGGGCGCCCTGCAGGCCCGCGCCGGGATCGACGCCGGCACCTGGTCCGAAGAGGACATGGCGGCGGTGGCCGCGCGCACCTCCGGAGCGTCGGTCGACGAACTCATGAGCTCCGAGTATGTCGCCGATCCGCTACGAGCACACGACATTGCGCCCTACACTGATGCCGCCGCGGCGGTGATCATCGCCAGCGAGCGCAAGGCGAAAGAGCTCGTCGCCAACCCCGCCTTCGTCACCGGCTGGGATCATCGCATCGACACACCCAACTTCGGTGCACGGGATTTGACGATCTCGCCGTCGACGAAACTCGCCGGCGACACCGCGTTCGGCGATCGCAACCGTGCGGTCGACGTAGCCGAGATCAACGCGTCATTCACCCATCAGGAGCTGATCGTGCGCAACGCACTCGACCTCCCGGAGTCCGTGCGGATCAACCCGTCCGGCGGTTCACTGGCGGGCAATTCGCTGTTCTCCGCCGGACTACAGCGGGTTGGCTACGCCGCCCACGAGATCCTCACCGGTAACGCGGGTACCGCGCTGGCCCATGCATCGAGCGGCCCGCTGTTGCAGCAGAACATGGTGGTCACCCTGGCAGGAGACGAGAACTGATGGCACACAACAATCGCGCAGCAGTCCTGGGCACCGGCCAGACCAAGTACGTCGCCAAGCGTCACGACGTCACGATGGCCGGCATGTGCCGGGAGGCCATCGACGCCGCCCTGGCCGATGCCCAGGTATCCATCGACGATGTCGACGCCATCGTGATCGGCAAGGCGCCCGACCTGTTCGAGGGGTCGATGATGCCGGAACTGGCGATGGCCGAGGCCCTCGGCGCGGTCGGCAAGCGGATGATCCGCGTGCACACCGCCGGATCGGTCGGCGGATCGACCGCCAACGTCGCCGCGTCGCTGGTCTTCGCGGGGGTACACAAGCGTGTGCTGGCGGTCGCCTGGGAGAAGCAGTCGGAGTCGAATGCCATGTGGGCGTTGTCGATTCCGGTGCCCTTCACCAAACCTGTCGGTGCCGGCGCGGGCGGCTTCTTCGCACCGCACGTGCGTGCCTACATCCGGCAGTCCGGCGCCCCCGAGCACATCGGCGCGATGGTGGCCGCCAAGGACCGGCGCAACGGCTCACTCAACCCGCTGGCCCATCTGCAGCAATCCGACCTCACCGTCGAGAAGGTGATGGGTAGTCAGATGTTGTGGGACCCGATCCGCTACGACGAGACCTGCCCGTCGTCGGACGGCGCCTGCGCGGTGGTGATCGGCGCCGAGGACGTGGCCGACGCCGCGGTGGCAGCCGGCAACCCGGTTGCGTGGATTCACGCCACCGCGATGCGCACCGAACCGTTGTCGTTCGCCCACCGCAACGTCGTGAGCCCGCAGGCCAGCCGCGATGCGGCGGCCGCTCTGTGGAAGGCCGGAGGTATCGACAACCCGGTCGAAGAGATTGATGCCGCCGAGGTGTACGTGCCGTTCTCGTGGTTCGAACCGATGTGGTTGGAGAGCCTCGGGTTCGCGGCCGAAGGGGAGGGTTGGAAGCTCACCGAGGCCGGCGAGACCGAGATCGGTGGCCGCATCCCGCTCAATGCGTCCGGCGGCGTGCTCTCGTCGAATCCGATCGGCGCATCGGGCATGATCCGCTTCGCCGAGGCCGCCATCCAGGTGATGGGCAAGGCCGGCGACCATCAGGTCCCCGACGCCCGCAAGGCCCTCGGTCACGCCTACGGCGGTGGCTCGCAGTACTTCTCGATGTGGCTGGTGGGCGCCTCCAAGCCCACGCACTAGCGGCGCAACCCCACCTCCCGAACGCGCCCAGCACGGAGGCCGACAGAACCCAAAAATTCGCCGAGAGAACCCTCATTTTCGTCGACGGCATCCTTGGGCTCAAGTGGTCACCGCAACAGCCTGTCTGTTGGAGGTTGCTGGTGGCGAACAATCGTGTGCCCGCGGTGAAGCGTGAGCGGTTTTGGGTAGCTCTCGGGGAGGGTAGTTCGGTGGCTGCGGCCGCCCGTGTGGCGGGGGTGTCGGCGTATTCGGGGTATGTGTGGATGGCTGCAGCGGGTCAGCCGTTGCCCTCGGGGCGGGCTCGACGTCGGCGCGCCACGCTCGAAGATCGGGAGTTGTTCTGGGCTGAGCTACGTGCGGGTGCGAGCATTGCGGCGGCAGCACGTGCTGCCGGTGTGTCGAAAGACGCCGGCCGCTATTGGATAACCCAGGCTGGGGGTATGCGTCCTGCCACGGTGAACCCGACCCTTGAATCGATGGTGTCTGCTGGTCGAGGGGCATTGTCCTGGGTGGATCGCTGCCGGATCGAGGATCTCGTTGTGGCCCATTACCGTCCCGCGCAGATCGCGCGGTTGTTGGGTCGGGCCCGCTCGACGATCGCTCGTGAGCTGCGACGTGGGGTGCCGGCGCAGGGTGGCCGGTATCGCGCCCAGGTGGCCCAGGATGCCGTCGATACCGGTCGGCGGCGCCCCAAAGAGCGCAGGATCGCAGCAGGCAGTGCGCTCTACGCTGAGGTGGTGCGGCGGCTGCTGCTGTGTCACAGTCCCGAACAGATCGCGGGTTGCCTGCGCGTGGACTTCCCCGACGATCCGGAGATGTGGGTGTCACACGAAACGATCTATCAAGCCCTCTACGTCCAGGCCCGCGGCGGCCTGAAGGCCGAGGTCAAACGCGGGCTGCGGACAGGTCGCATCCGCCGCAAACCCCAGGGGCGCAGCCCGCGGCCGGGCCCCATCAAGGATGCGGTGTCGATTAGTGAACGTCCCGCTGAGGCCGAGGATCGGGCCGTGCCCGGCCATTGGGAAGGCGATCTGATTATCGGCGCACATGGCGCTTCGGCCATCGGCACGCTCGTCGAGCGAACCACCGGTTTCGTGATGCTGCTACACCTGCCTGGCGATCACACCGCCCAGACCGTCGCCACGGCGATGAGCGCCGCGGTCCCGCAGATCCCCGAGATCCTGCGCCGCTCGTTGACCTGGGACCGCGGCAGCGAAATGGCACTACATACCGCGATCACCGAGGCGACCGGGCTGCCGATCTACTTCGCCGATCCGCACAGTCCCTGGCAACGCGGATCGAACGAGAACACCAATGGCCTTCTGCGTCAATACTTTCCGAAAGGAACAGACCTATCAGAGCATGGCCCCGGCATCCTCGACAACGTCGCCGCAGAACTCAACGCCCGACCCCGCAAACGACACGGCTGGCTCACGCCCGCCGCCAAACTCGACGAGCTACTAAGATCAGACCCGTCCGATCCTGTTGCAGCGACCGGTTGAATCCGCCATCCGTCGGCGAGCCGGGGAGGTTTCTCTCGGCGAATTTTTGGGTTCTGTCGGCGCGAAAGGGGTCGGCCTCCGTGCTGGGCGCGTGGGGAGGTGAGGTTACGTCTCGGGGAGGGCGCACGCCTGGCCGTCCGACATTCCCATCGGTCGCACCCCGAGGGCCTGGTTGAGCCGACCGCGCTGATTCTCCCACGCGATGGTCATCGCGAGCTCAGCGATCTGACGTCGCGATAGATGGCGCGACAATGCTTCTCGTAGATTAGCGAGGTCGTCCCCGACGGCAGGTGTCAGCGTCATGGCTTCGGCGTAGCCGATGACGAGCTTCTCCAGCTCGGAGTATGCGCTGCTGTCACGGTACCGCGGCAGGTCGCGGATCTGCCGCTCGCTGACGCCGCTGTCGTGGGCGAGCGCAGAGCCGATGTC
Source organism: Gordonia sp. Z-3 (assembly GCF_036233855.1). NCBI lineage: Bacteria > Bacillati > Actinomycetota > Actinomycetes > Mycobacteriales > Gordoniaceae > Gordonia > Gordonia sp. Z-3. Next base: position 11,037 of record NZ_JAZARS010000010.1, on the reverse strand, counting down.
GAGACAGAACTCACAGCTGATCAGGCCGGCCGCCTTCAGTTCGGCGAGTTCTTTGAGCTTCGGCTCGAGCGCATTGCTGAGCAACAGCGCAGTCTCGTAGAGGCCGGTGGCCGCACCGATCTGCGGACGGCGGCGAAGCCACCCGACCAGATCGCCCCGGTGTCGCTGTGATGACCGAAACGCTCTGCCGAAACCACGGATTCGATTGAGTGCGCGCATCGCCCGACACTAGCGCCCTTTTCGCGGCCTCCGTGCTGAGGGCGCGGAAATACCAGGTCAGGCGGGTCGAACCGAGTTGATCGTTTTCTCGACCTCCCAGAATGCGCGCAACGCGCTCATCTTCCCGTCCGCATCGGCGCGATAAGTGAACACACCGTGCGCCTCGGACACGTGGCCGGCGATGTGGGTGACGATCTTTCCCACATAGGCCACCTCGTCGCCGCAGATGATCTCGTCGTCGAAGACGAACTCGATGCTCTCGGTGGTGGCAATCGACTTGTCCCAGAACTCCGCAATCTGTTCGTGTCCGCGGAAGCCCTTACCTTCTGGATCGAACATCGACGGCCCCACCGGATCCTCCACCGACCCCTCGGCGGCGAAGTTGTCCACCCACGCCTGCTTGTCGCGCGCTATGACGAACTCGCGGGACCGCCGACCGGCCAGGACCGCGGGATGATTCTCCCGGTCGATGTTCAGGTAGGCCGGCGATTCCTTTTCTTGCGTGGTCATTTCGTGCCGTAATCGACCTGGAGTTCTTTCACACCGTTGATCCAGCCGTGACGTAGGCGGCGCGGCGATTCGAGTTTACTGATGTCGGGCACGAGGTCGGCGATCGCGTTGAACATCAAGTTGATCTCCATGCGCGCCAGGTTGGCGCCGACGCAGAAGTGGGCGCCGTTGCCGCCGAAACCGACATGCGGGTTGGGATCGCGCAGGATGTTGAAGTCGAACGGCTTGTCGAAGACGTCCTCGTCGTAGTTGGCCGAGCCGTAGAAGAGTCCGACGCGCTCGCCTTCCTTGATGTCGACGCCGCCGATCTGGGTGTCCCGCTTGGCAGTTCGCTGGAAGCAGTTGACCGGGGTCGCCCAGCGGACGATCTCGTCGACCGCGGTGGCGGGCCGCTCGGTCTTGAACAGCTCCCACTGGTCCGGGTGATCGAGGAAGGCATTCATACCGTGACTGATGGCGTTGCGCGTGGTCTCGTTGCCGGCCACGGTCAACAGGATGAAGAAGAAGCCGAACTCGGTCTCGTCGAGGCTCTGACCGTCGATGTCGGCGTTGACGAGTACCGACACGATGTCATCGACCGGGTCTTTCCGCCGCGCCTCGGCCATCGTGTAGCCGTACCCCAGAATCTCGGCCGACGCCATCTGCGGGTCCTCGCCGAATTCCGGATCGTCGTAGTTCATCATGTTGTTCGACCAGTCGAACAGCTTGCCGCGGTCTTCTTCGGGCACACCGAGCAGGTCGGCGATGGCCAGCAACGGAAGATCGACGGCGACGTCATGCACGAAGTCGCCCGTACCCTTCTCGGCGGCCTTGCTGACGATGGTGCGGGCAGCGTTGTCGAGCTTCTCCTCCAACGAATGCACCGCCCGCGGCGTGAACGCCTTGGAGACGAGCTTGCGCAGCCGGGTGTGGTCCGGCGGATCGTGGTTGATCAGCAGCGCCTTGGTGACGTCGAGCTGATCCTGGGTCATCTCGTCGTCGAACCGCATGATGACGCCGTTGGTGGCTGTCGACCAGTCGTCGTTGTTCTTCGAGATCTCGCGGATATGAGCGTGCTTGGACGCCACCCAGTACCCGCCGTCATGAAAGCCGCCGCCCTTCCCCGGCAACTGGGCGTTCCACCAGACGGGTGCCGTCTTGCGGAGCTGTGCGAACTCCTGCACCGGAATGCCCTTCTCGAGCAATTCCGGATTCGTGAAGTCCCAGCCCTCCTGCTCCATGAACGGATAATCAGCCATAGCGCCCCCCGATTCGGCGCCGGTCGTCGCACCCTGTGCCTGGGTCACGTCACACCACCTCGCTCTGAGATTTAGAACCTGTTTCAATCTCATTAGAGCACATTGTGACGCCGATGACAGTCCCAGATTGAAACTTGTTCTAGTTTTCTCACTGCGCGCAGTTCGTGACGTGGGGCGATGGTAGCAATCAGCATTGCCACATCCGATCCGCGGCATCGGCCCGGCGTTCGCCGAACCCGTCCGTGGACTCGAATGAGAACTTGTTCTAATTTGGATGCGAGATCGAAACCACACAGAAGAGGAGTCAGGCATGGGTGTGCCGGTGATCGTGGAGGCGGCGCGTTCGCCGATCGGCAAGCGGGCCGGATGGCTGTCGGGTCTGCATGCCGAGGAACTCCTGGGGATGACCCAGCGTGGGGTGATCGAGAAGGCTGGGATCGATCCGGCGATCGTCGAGCAGACCATCGGCGGTTGCGTGACGCAGGCCGGGGCGCAGGCCGGCAACATAACCCGCAAGGCGTGGTTGTCGGCGGGACTGCCCGACCACGTGGGTGCGACAACCATCGACTGCCAGTGCGGTTCAGCCCAACAGGCCAATCATCTGATCGCCGGGCTGATTGCCAGTGACACCATCGATGTGGGCATCGCGTGTGGCGTCGAAACCATGACGATGGTCCCGCTGGGCGCGAATGTCGGCACTGATGCCGGTCCGTATCACGCGGACTCGTGGAACATCGACATGCCCAACCAGTTCGCATCCGCCGAACGGATCGCCGAGCGACGCGGCATCACCCGGGCAGACACCGACGCACTGGGCGAACGCAGTCAGCGATTGGCCAAGCAGGCGTGGGCCGAAGGCCGGTTCGACCGGGAGGTGCTCTCCCTCAAGGCGCCCGAGCGCACCAAGGACGGTGAGCTCACCGGAAAGATCCTCGATGTCGGCCGCGACCAGGGACTGCGCGACACCACGCTGGACTCGTTGGCGGCGTTGAAGCCGGTGATCGAGGGTGGCATCCACACGGCAGGCACGTCATCACAGATCTCCGACGGCGCCGCGGCGATCCTGATCATGGATGAGGCCAAGGCTCGCGCACTCGGCCTCACGCCGCGCGCACGGATCGTGGCACAGGCACTCGTCGGCGCCGAGCCCCACTACCATCTCGACGGCCCGGTGCAATCCACCGAGCGAGTGTTGGCGAAGTCGGGGATGTCGTTGTCGGACATCGACATCGTGGAGATCAACGAGGCTTTCGCATCGGTGGTCCTCAGTTGGGCGCAGGTTCACAAGGCCGACATGGACAAGGTGAACGTCAATGGCGGCGCCATCGCACTGGGACATCCGGTGGGCAGCACCGGTTCCCGACTCATCACCACCGCCCTGCACGAACTCGAACGGAGCGACAAGCAAACTGCGTTGATCACCATGTGTGCCGGCGGGGCGCTGTCGACCGGCACCATCATCGAGCGCATCTGATGCCCGTCATGGATCCGACCAACCGGCCCAAACAGCTGGGGTCGCCGGTGGTGCAACGCCTCATCAAGGTGGGTTCACGCCTGAACACCAAGCTGTACAAGGCAACCGGCGGCCGACTCGGCAAGTACTGGCGGGTCGGCGCCGGGTTCGGCAAACCGGTTCCGGTATGTCTACTCACCACCACCGGCCGCAAATCGGGTGAACCGCGCACGGCGCCGCTGATCTTTCTCCGCAAGGGCGACACGTTCATACTTGTCGCGTCGCAGGGTGGGCTGCCCAAGAATCCCGCGTGGTATCTGAATCTGGTCGCCGATCCCCGGGTGACGATCCAACTCGGGACGGAGACCTTCGATCTCACGGCCCGTACGGCATCGGAGTCCGAGCGCGCCGAGCTGTGGCCAGAGCTCGTCGACACCTATGCCGACTTCGACACCTACGCGGCCTGGACGGAGCGGACGATTCCGGTGGTGATCTGCGAGCCCCGCTGAACTCGTCCGCTCCCGTCCACCCATCCCACCGACGGAGCGGACGATTCCGGTGGTGATCTGCGAGCCCCGCTGACGCTTCGTGATACTCACCGGCCGGCAGGCATCGCCCGCACCGCCGCACCTGCCCACGCGTCGAGAAAACCCCGCACATCGTCGACCGAGCGCTGCGACCCACCCGGGTCGAGCACCATTGATTGCAGTGTGCGCAGAACGATCTCGATGATCACCTCCAGATCGTCGTCGCCATAGCCACGCGCCGACCAGTCGACATCCATCCGGTCGATGATGGACCGGGCGAAGTTCCGGCCGAGCTCCGAGGTGAACTCGCCGACGATCGGCGCGCTCACCCGGTCCGCTCGTAGAAGCAGGCCGACATAGTCGTCGTCACGCAGTTCTGCGAGCACGCCGGTCAGCCCCTCGACCACCGCGACATCGGGGGCATCGATGCCACGCAGCCGTGCCGCCATCCGGTCGAGTAGCGCGTCGACGGCGACCACCGCGGTGGCGGCGAGCAGTTCGTCGGTACCGGCGTAGTAGCGGTAGACGGTTTGCCGGGTGACCCCCAGTTCACGGGCCACGTCGGCCAGGCTGGTGGCGGCACCCCGACGGTCGATGGTTGTCCGGGTCGCCTCCAGGATGCGGGCCCGCGCCTCGGCGTCGTTGACGGGCACCTGTCCGCCCCAACCGTGGGTACGCATCAGCCACGTGCCCCGTCGCCGCCTACCCCACCACGCCAGCTCATGACGAGTCAGCCTACCGGCGAGGCACAAAGAACCGGCGACTTCCGCGAGACCATACATATTTCTTTCTAGTGTATGGTGTGGTGACAGCTGACACATGTCGTTGTCGTCGGCGCGCACTGCCGCCGTCATCAGGAGGTTTCTTTTGAGCACAGCCACCGGCCTGGGCACCATCCGCCCGGGATTCGACTTCACCGACCCCGACGTGCTGGAGCAGGGCATCCCGATCCGCGAGTTCGCCACGCTGCGCAGAACCGCGCCGGTGTGGTGGAACGCCCAGCCCGAGGGCACCTCCGGGTTCAGTGACGGCGGATTCTGGGTGATCTCCAAACACGCGCACATTCGGGAGATCTCGAAGAACAACCAACTCTGGTCGACCAACGCCAACGGTGCAATCATCCGGCTGCCCGACTACGTCACGCCGGATCAGATCGAGTTCACCAAGGCGTTGCTGGTCAATCACGACCCGCCCGAGCACACCCGGCTGCGCAAGATCGTCTCGCGCATCTTCACCCCGAGAGCGGTGTCGATGCTGGAGGAGAACCTGTACACCTCGGGCCGACGTATCGTGCGCGAGGCGGCCGAGAAGGGTTCGGGCAATTTCGTCGACGACATCGCCGTGCACCTGCCCTTGCAGGCGATCCTCGACCTCATCGGCGTTCCCGAGCCCGATCGCCCTCGGATCCACGAGTTGGTCGACGCGATCATCAACAGCGATGACCCCGACGAGACCATCGACCCCACCACAGCGAATGCTGAGCTGCTCGGGTACGCCTATCAGATGGCCGAGGAGCGTCGGCGCAATCCCACCGACGACATCGTGACGACGCTGATCGAAGCGGATCTCGACGGCGAGGCACTCGACGAGGCGGAGTTCGGTTTCTTCGTCATCCTGTTGATCACTGCCGGCAATGAGACCACCCGTAACGCGATCACCCACGGCCTCAACGCATTCATGGACAACCCCGCGCAGTGGGATCTCTACAAGGCCGAGCGCCCGGTGACCACCGTCGACGAAATTCTTCGGTGGGCGTCGCCGGTGCACGCGTTTCAGCGCACCGCTCTCGCCGACACCCGGATCGGCGATCAGGACATCGCGAAGGGCCAGCGCGTCGGCCTGTTCTACAGCTCAGCAAACTACGACGAGGAAGTGTTCACCGATCCGTTCACCTTCGACATCACGCGCGATCCCAACCCGCATCTTGCGTTCGGGGGCAGCGGTGCACACTTCTGCATCGGCGCCAACCTCGCCCGCCTCGAACTGAATCTCATCTTCAACGCAATCGCCGACGAACTACCCGACATCACCCGCATCGGCGACATGCGTCGCGTCCGTTCCGGCTGGCTGAACGGAGTGAAGGACTTGCCTGTCCGCTATTCGAGTTGACCGGCGTCGGGTACCGTCGTGTGAGGTAGGCCACACTGCGGTGGTGTGGGGATCGCGAGGACCTCATGACTCTCTCGACCGAAGACAGTGCTCACCAGATCGATTTCACCGATCCGGCATTACTCGAGCGCGGACTGCCGTCGCGCGAGTTCGCGCAACGCCGCGCCACGGCGCCGGTGTGGTGGAATCCGCAACCCAACAGTCAGCGGTTCTTCGACGACGACGGATTCTGGGTGATCAGTCGCCACGCCGATATTCGCGCGATCTCCAAGGACACCGAGACGTGGTCGAACTGGGCCAAGGGTGCGGTGATGCGGATGCCGGAGACCTCGACCCGCGAACAGGTGGATGCCGGGCGCATGTTCTTGCTGAACATGGACCCGCCACAGCACACCCGGATGCGCAAGATCGTGTCGCGGATGTTCACCCCGCGGGCGGTCGCCTCCCTCGACGACGGGCTGCGAGCACATGCGCACCAGTTGATCACCGCGGCGGCCGCACACCGGGCAGGTAATTTCGTCGAGGACATTGCCGTCCATGTCCCGCTGCGCGCCATCCTCGACCTGCTCGGTGTGCCTACCGCCGACCACGAACACCTCTGCGAGTTGGCCGATTCCATGGTCAACCCCGACGACCCGGACAGCAGGCACGACCCGTTCACCGCTCACGTCGAGATGCTGTCGTATGCCTATGCGATGGCCGAGGATCGTCGCGCGCACCCCCGCGACGACATCGTGACGACACTGGTGCAGGCAGACATCGACGGCCATGTCCTCGACGAGTCCGAGTTCGGCTTCTTCGTGATCCTGCTCGTCATCGCGGGCAACGAGACGACCAGAAACGCGATCTCGCACGGTCTCAACGCTTTTCTCGATCATCCGGATCAGTGGGAGCGCTACCGGCGGTCGCGGCCGGCCACCGCGGTGGACGAGATCATCCGGTGGGCGACGCCCGTGCACTGCTTCCAACGCACGGCACGCGTCGACACCGAGGTGTCGGGGGTTCCGATCGCAGCCGGCCAGCGCGTCGGATTGTTCTACAGCTCAGCAAATTACGACGAGGAGGTGTTCGACGACCCGTTCACGTTCGACATCACCCGCGATCCTAACCCGCACTTGAGTTTTGGCGGCAACGGCGCCCACTTCTGCATCGGCGCCAACCTCGCGCGACTTGAGGTCCGAACCCTGTTCGACACGCTCGCCGACCTCGTCCCCGACATCACCAAACTCGCCGAACCGCAACGCGTCCGCTCCGGCTGGCTCAACGGTGTCAAGGACCTGCAGGTGTCCTACGGCCAGGCGTCAACCCCCGGCTGAGTAGCCGCGACCGCGCCAGGCCCTACGCCGCGAACTGCGCGCGGAGCGCCTTTTTGTCGGGCTTACCCAAGGCCGTCAGGGGCAGCGAGTCGGTGAAGATGACCTGTTTGGGTGACTGCACCGAACCCTTGCGTTCTTTGACCGATTCCTGGATCTCTCGGGTGATCCGCTCCTTGGCAGCATCGTCGCGCTCGGCATCGGACCGCAACACCACCACGGCGGTGACAGCCTCACCCCACTTGTCGTCGGCCACACCGATCACCCCTACCTGGCTGACCGAAGGATGTTCGGCCACCACGTCTTCGACCTCGCGCGGGAAGACGTTGAAGCCACCGGTCACGATCATGTCCTTGGTGCGGTCGACGATGTACCAGAACCCGTCGGCGTCTTCGCGCGCCACGTCGCCGGTGCGCAACCAGCCGTCCCGAAAGGTCTCCGCGGTCTGTTCGGGAAGACCCCAGTAGCCGCCGGCCAACAGCGGTCCCGCCACACAGATCTCACCGGGCTCCCCTTGGGCGACGGGCTTGTCGTCGGGTCCGAGCAGCGCGGTGCGCAGGAACGCCGACGGACGCCCGCAACTGCTCAGGCGGCGCGGATCCTCGCCGGGTTTCGGGTGGTCGTTCTTGCCGAGGTAGCTGATCACCATCGGCGCCTCGGATTGCCCGTAGTACTGCGCGAAGATGGGACCGAACCGTTCGATGGCTTCGGCCAGGCGCACGGGATTGATCGCCGACGCACCGTAATACACGGTCTCCAGGGACGAGAGATCGCGGGTCTTGGAGTCCGGGTGATCCATCAGCGCGTACAGCATCGACGGTACGAGCATCGTGGCGGTGATGCGTTCTTCTTCGATGACGCGCAGCACCTCGGCCGGGTCGAACTTGCCCATCACCACCATGCACCCACCCTTGATCAGGGTGGGGACAAAGAATGCCGCGCCCGCGTGCGACAGCGGCGTGCACATCAGGAAGCGCGGATTCTCCGGCCATTCCCATTCGGAGAGTTGGATCTGGGTCATCGTCGACATCGCCCGTGCGGTGCCGATGACCCCCTTGGGTTTGCCGGTGGTACCACCTGTGTAGGTGATCGATACGATGTGTTCGGGCGGGAGTTCGGCGGCGGCCAGCGGCCTGGGCGAGAAGTTATCGGCCTCGGCGATGACGTCGCGACCGTAGGCGGCGAGTTCTTCGGGGACGGGGCCGAGGGTGAGCACCTGCTTGAGGCTCTCGACGCGGTCGACCAAGGCCACCGCTCGCTCCACGAACATCGGCACCGGGTCGATGACCAGAGTCGTCACCCCTGCATCGGACAGCACATACGCATGGTCGTCGAGCGAGCCGAGCGGATGCAGCGCAGTGCGCCGCCAGCCCTGCGTCTGCCCGGCACCGATGACCAGCAACACCTCGGGACGGTTGAGTGCGAGCAATCCCACCGTCGACCCGGTGCCCGCACCGAGGGATTCAAAGGCCTGCTGATAGCGACTGACCGCGTCGGCCATCTGCCGACCGGTGAGTTCGGTGTCGCCGAGGAACAGCACCTTGCGGTCAGCATGGCGACGCAATGCGGCCACCAAAAGGTCACCGAGATGGGTGCCGCCGCGCAGATGGTCGAACTCGGTCATCGAATCCTGAAGATCGGTCATGGTCATCCAGACTAGGACGTGTTTCAGATTTTCGAAAGAAAAGACGTCAAAGATTGTCTATGAAGTGCACAGACCTATCGCTGCGCACGTATGAGACCGTCTAGAACATGTTGCATTTTTGCATTCAGTCGTTCGCCGCACTCATCACCCCACGTCGCGGAGCCTGAACTAAGATCGGTGACCATGACCGATCTGGATCTGGCCACCTCCCGCCGCGACATCACCGATGCCCTGCTGACTGCACTCGAGCGCCGTCACGAGGTGCTCGACGCCATCGTCGACGCCGACAACCGCAATGAGGCCGTCGACGCCGTCGCCAAACTGCTCGACAAGTCCACCCTGGGCGCCGAGGCCATTCTCGGCATGTCGTTCTACCAGCTCACCAAGGACGAGCGGCGCAAGAACCAGGCCGAACTCGACGACCTCAACAATGCACTGACCTTCACCCTCGCCGAGCGTCCCGCCAGCAGTGGTGATTCGCTGGAGCTGCGACCGTTCGACGCGACCGCCGACGCCGATCTGTTCGCAACGCGCACCGAGGAGCTCAAGGTCGCCGGCGACGGTTCGGGCACACCTGCCGGTGAGATCTCCGACGAGATCGCCAAGGCCACCGAGCGCGTCCACAACGAGGACGCAGTGTGGCTCGTCGGCATCGACGGCGGCGAGAAGGTCGGATTCGTCTTCGGCGAACTGACCGGCGGCGAGGTCGACGTGCGCATCTGGATTCATCCCGACCACCGCAAGAAGGGCTACGGCACCGCCTGCCTGCGGAAGTCACGCTCGGAGATGGCCGCGTACTTCCCCGGCGCGCACATGGTGGTCCGGGCGCCGAGCGCGTAGTCCCGACCCCCCGGTCAGCCCCGGGCTGCCATCCCTTCGGCCCGGGTGGCCGCGGCATTCACGCGGGTCAGCACCCCGTGGAGTTCCTCGAGGACGTCGAGGTCGACGCCGAGCGCGTCGATCACGGCGGGCGGGATATCCAGGGCTTGCTCGCGTAACGCTCGTCCATCGTCGGTGAGCGCGACGTCGACGTTGCGTTCGTCATCGCCGCGACGCTGCCGCAGGACCAGGCCCGACGACTCGAGCCGTTTGAGCAGTGGCGACAACGTCGCCGAGTCGAGCTGCAACACCTGCCCGAGATCCTTGACCGCACGCGGCGAGTCCTCCCAAAGTGCCAACATCACCAGATACTGCGGGTGGGTCAGCCCCAGGGGTTCGAGTAGTCGACGATAGATCTTCAGTACCGACCGGTTGGCGACCGCAAGAGCGAAACACACCTGCCGTTCCAGCAGCAGCGGATTCGCCTCTGCACCTGCGATGTTCACCTCGGACATGCCGTCACCGCCCGCGATACTTGCGGTGATACTCCTGGTACAGGTCTGCGTTGCGCTCCTTCTCGCGCTTGTCGATCAGATCGGGATCGAGACCGTGCTGTTCGAGCCGATGGCGACGGTAGACCCGGTTGAGCGCCAAGGTGAAGAACACGTACGCGATCGGGATCGGTAGCGCCATGGTGATCCGGACATCCCACGATGCCGGCACGAACAGGAACGGCAACATCAGGATGAGGACGGGCACGGCCCAGCGGACCACCATCCGCAGGGTCGCGTGCCGACCGGCCAGGTCGTTGGCGACCCAGTCGTTCATGGACCTCGGCATCCTCGCGCCGTAGATGTAGCGGATGTATTGCAGCCCGCGCGGACGATCGGCCGATGGTGACGTTTGCACGAATTGATCGTACACGATCGAATTGTGCGGGCGTGATCTCGATACGCCTCCTCACTCCGTTCGTCGGCTACTCGATCACCGGACAAACGCCCCTCACGGAATGCTCGGTGGTCACAGAGCCCGCGAGCCCCTTTCGCCGCTGGTCGAGTAGCCTGCGAGCCCCACCTTCGCTGGTCGAGTAGCCTGCGAGCCCCACCTTCGCTGGTCGAGTAGCCTGCGTGTCATTTGCCACCGCTATGGGGCCACCTGGATTGCCACGAGCATGGGACCACCTTGGCGCGTTATTGAGGATGCT